>DASURS010000131.1:0-14394 GCA_036279935.1 Pyrinomonadaceae bacterium | reverse complement strand
TGCGCTGAGTTCTCACGATCCGGGGCCGTCTTGCTGATGCGATTGAGCAAATCGGTTGCGAGAGAGATGCTGCTCTTCATGGCATTCGCATCCCCGCCGTACATCGTCAGTTGCACTTGCATCAACTTCGCGGGCAGATAGTCGGGATAGTTCTTCTCGAGTTCACTCGCGAACGCTCGCGCCTGATCGACGAGCCCCAGACTAAAGTTTGCCTGGGCCATGTAGTACAGGCCGGCGCGCGAGTTGGGCTCCTGGTGCAGGACGTCCTTGAGATCCTCGATGGCTGCTTTCAGGCCGTCGGGCTGTCCGCCCAGAGCGCGCAAGCGAGCGCGGAGCAGAAGCGCTTGCCGGTCATGCTTGTCTTTCTTGAGTGCTTCTTCGATTTGTTGATTGGCGCCCTGCGTGTCGCCTCGCATCAACAAGATTTCGCCGAGCCGGTAACGACCCTGAAGGTAGTCGGGCGACTTGGCGAGCACGTCCTGATAGATCTTGATCGCGTCGTCCATGCGGTTGACCGCGGAGTAGAAATCGGCCAGCACGACCTGGCTTTCCGGCTTGTCCGCGTCGAGAGCAGCGAGCGCCTTGAACTCGCTTTCCGCTCGGTCCAACTGCTTGTTAACGAGGTAAAAGCTCGCCAGCACGAAGCGCGCGTTGCGATCGTTCGGCCCAACCTCGACCGACTTCTTCAACTCAGCTTCCGCTTCGGGCATCCGGTTCGACTGAACGAGAAACTTTCCGTACTCGCTGTGGGCCAACGGCGAATTGGCGTCAATCGAGATCGCCTTTTTGTATGTCTCTTCTGCTTTCTGCTGGTCCTTGTTGACGATGTAGAAGCGCGCGAGACTCAGGTACGACTCGACGCGGTTCGGGTTCAACTCGATGGCCTTGTTCAACTCGGCGAGTGCCGCGTCCTTATCTCCGCGCCCAAACAGAATGCTGCCCATCAGGATGTGGGCTTCGATGTTGTTGGGATCGCGCTCGAGGGTTTCGCGGGCCAGGCGTTCCGCTTCGGTGACCATTTCCGGATGGCCCTTGCTGGCCGCCAGGTAGTAGTTGCCGAGTTTAATGCGCGCGTCGAGATGGTTCTTGTCGAATTCGAGCGTCTTCTGCAACTCCGTGATCATCTCCGGAAACCGTTGCAGTGCTTCGTAAGCGCGCGCGAGCCCCCAGTGGGCCGGTGCCGACTTCTCGTCGATCTGCAAAGCGTTGCGAAACTCGAGCGACGCCTCCTGGTATTTCAAATCTTTCAGGAAGGCTTCGCCGCGCTCGATGTGTGCGGCTTTGGCTTTTTCGGGATTGGTACAGCCGCTCAGCAGGACGACAGCGGCCAAAAGCAGGCAAAGGACGGACTTATAAAGACGGAAATCGCAGCACTCTGTTTTCATCGATGTTCGCTCCGTAGTTCACTGCCAATTTCAGCAGTGAATCCGAGTTTTTCCGCCGCGCTCACCTTCAGCGGGCAATTGCCGAAGGGGAAACCGGCGCTACATTAATTGCTATACAGCCAATTCGAATCGTGTTCCGGTCAATTCGGTACAAATTCACCTAACGCCGCGGCGGTCCTGCTCGACAGGTCCGTCGCCGCCTTAAGTGCAACTTCTTCAGAGCTTCCGAGGGGCACGGTCACTCGCACCATCGCGCCGTCTGAACGACGCAGCCGGACGCTGTCGATCACGGTGTAAACCTTGCCCCAGTACTCGCTTGCGACAGCGCGGCCGCGGCCCTGGTACCAGTAGATCATCAAACTGCGGTAGTCGCCGTTTTCGATGATGTACTTGTTGGCAACGAAGGACGATCCGTCGGGCAATGTGATCATCGCCTTTCCGGGCTCGCTCAAGGTCCAACCGGCGCCGGGCAAGCAGTTCAAAGGGCTGTGATACGACGCGCCTTCACGCTGGCTCGCGTAATAGCCGACGTAGAAATTCGCTACCTGCCCGTCGGCGCGGCGATAGTCGCGCAGCAGGTAGTCGCTGGCGCGCAGGACGGCCATGGTCGCGTCGTCGATTGTCTGGTCCGGTTTGGCGCGACGCCAGTCGCCGATCTGCTCGGGAAAGTTCTTCAACTCTTTACGATCCACATGCGCTTCGCCGAGATAGGCCCACGTGTTGACAACGACGCCAACCGCCAGGATTGCAAAGAGTAGCGCCGCAAAGCGCACAGCCGGTTTACTCATTCTGCTCCCTCTGCTGAAACGACGCTGGTGGCCGTTGTTGCGATGCCGGACGCATGTTCGCGCGCAGTCCTGTCTTCCACTCCGGTAGTCTCACCAGGTGTTTGGGGCGGAGGCGAAGGTTTGAAGCGATCGAGAATCCAGCCGACGCCAAACAGAAGCAGGAAGGCAACTATGTAGATGGCCCATCCTGAAAACGAGTGGAAGAATCCATCAGCAACCTGCGTTCCGTAGTAATGCGACAGGATGCCGGTGCCGCTGACGCGGGCGGCGTTCGTCAAAATCGCGATCGGAACGGCGGAAAGTACGAGAATCGTTGAGCGCCAGAAGCCGTAACTGCGCAGCCAGCCGAACTTGCCCCCTTTGCCGCCTGTGTTTGTCGGGTCGTCCGAACGCGGGTGCGTAAAGTAAGCGAACACAACCGCGAGGGTCACCAGTGTCATAAGCGAACGGATTCCGCTGCACGCCTCGACGACCTCGAGTTTCCTGGTATCGACCGAGTTGAGCGGCTTCAGCTCGATGACGTTTCCCTGCCGCAGGACCGGGATCCCGAACATGCTCATGGACCAAACGGCGCAACGCGAGGCGAACAACTGCAACGGAAACGCGATCTTGTTGAAGAGAATTGCCGGAATCGGAATGGACAGTACCAACAGCCCCAGCGGCACCCAAACGAGCCGCAACAGCCGCCAGCCCCAGAAGTAGATGACCGTGCCGGCGATCAGCAAGACCAGCGACATCCGCTGGCTGTACAACTCCGCGCCGGCAACGCCGATCCACAACGCAAACAGCGCCAGCGCGACTGTTAACCCGCCCAAAAGCGTAGCACCGCGCTTGGGCTCGGCGGCGATGTTATCCCGTTGCATCCAAAGGATGTAGCCGATTATGAACGGAACCAGGAGGCCGTGGGAGTAATTCTCGTCAAACCACCAATTGGAAGAGAGCTTCACCAATACCGCGGCATAGGTGAAAAGGATGGCAGAGATGATGGCAAAGGCTCGCCAATAAGGCTTGGTGGCCTGGACACTCATATAGGATCCCCGTTAAGCCTCTCGCAAGAAAAGGGCAATTTCCCTCGCGGGAGAGCGGGCGTTCTGAAAACCTGGACTCTGGGGTTAAAGTCGTGTCAGAGCTTATATCAAGAAACGGCGTGTGACAATGACCAACACGGCCACCAGTCACAAATGACATAAATTCTTAAAAGGTGCTTACTTCCAAAACTTCAGGACGGCGCGATCGTGGCGAAGCTTCAGCGTTGAGCGATTGTTCATTCCGCAGCCACGATTCGAGCACGAAGATGTACCAGAGCTGATTGGAAGCCGAGCCCTCGTCCGCCGCGACTTTCAATCGCCGCAGAGCGGCGCTCGAGTTTATCCAGCCTTCGCGGTCGAGAATCGACGTCTGCAACGACTCGGTAAGCGCGTCGCGCCAGCGCCCGACGAGCCAGCGTCCGACGGGAATCGTGAACCCGCGTTTTTTTCCACTCGCGAGCCGGTCGCCCAGCTTTTGCCTCGCAAGCTCGCGCAGGATCGACTTGAGACTTCCGCCATGAAGACGTGTTTCGAACGACAGGCCTGACGCAAACTCCCACAGATCCTGGTCCAGAAACGGCGAACGCGCTTCGAGCGAGTGAAACATCGTCGCGCCGTCAACCTTCGTCATGTACTCGCCGACAAACCTTCCGGCGCGGTCGTATTCGAGAAACTCAGCCAACACGTTGCGGCCCGACTCCGTCGACCATTCGATGTCTCTTTGCGGCACGGAAACTCCCGACAGTCGTTCGCCGAGCATTCCGTATCGCTCGTACGACGGCAGACCGTCGTGAGCGCAAGCGACTGCGCCCAATCCGCCGGTTGAATAGTTCAGAAACGAGCGAAGGCGCTTCAGTGAACCGACCTGCGGGAGCTTGTCCTGGTTCGCCAACCAACGGTTCGCGACAAATGCCGGCAATGAACGCGCGAGCTTTTGGGCCAGCAATAGGTGACGATGTTCCGGATAACCGAGAAACACGTCGTCGCCGCCATCGCCCGTCAACAGCACCGTCGCCGAGCCGCGCACCGCCTTCGAAACGCGCAACATGCCGAGCGCTGAAGCACAAGCGAAGGGTTCGCCGTACGCGGAAACGAGCTCGTCGATGTTCGATTCGGTGTCGCCCGCCAGTTCGAGCACCTGATGACGAATGCCGAGTAGCCTGGCGGTTTCGGTTGCGTCGTCGGTCTCGTCCGCCGGATCGCCGGGAGTGCCGACAGTGAACGCCGTCACGTCGCCGCCGAGTTTTCCGATGGCCCAGCAGACGAGACTCGAATCGATTCCGCCGCTCAGCAGTGAACCGACCGGCACGTCCGCGAACAAGCGTTTTTCGACTGCGCGAAGAAACAGCCGTTCCGTCTCTTCGACAGCTTCCGCAAACGACGGCTGCGTGGCGGAAACGGGAGGCGGGCGCCAGTACTCGCGCGTCGTTAACTTCCCGTCAGACCATTCGACGACAGTCGCCGCCGCAACCTTGTGCGCGCCGCGATAGATCGACCGGTCGTCAGTGACGTAACCAAACTCGAGATAATCGGCTATCGCGCGATCGTCGATCTCGTCGACGAAGCTGCCGGCGCGCAGGGCGCGCGCTGTTGACGCGAAGGCGATCTGCCCGTTTCGGCAGGCGTAATGAAGCGGTTTCACTCCGAGTCGATCGCGGACGAGAAACAACGTGCGCTTGCGATCGTCCCAGAGGGCGAGCGCAAACATGCCGCGAATCTTTTCGAGCAAACGATCGAGTCCCCACGCGTCGTAACCATGCACGAGGACCTCGGTGTCGGTGTGACTTTTGAAGTTGTAGTGGTGGGCTTCGAGCTCGGCGCGCAGTTCGCGGAAGTTGTAGATCGCTCCGTTGAAAACGATGCCGACCGACGAGTCTGGCGACAGCATCGGCTGCCGTCCGGCGTCGCTGAGATCGAAGATCGAGAGGCGGCGATGGCCCAGCACCGCCGTGTTCCAGACTTCGAGCCCTTCACCGTCGGGGCCGCGGCGGGCCAGAGTCGACATCATCCGGCGAACGCTAGTCTGCGCTTCGTCGCGATCGCCCAACCCTGCTAAACCTGCGATACCGCACATTACAATCCGTCAGATCCGTGGCTTAAACCGTCTGAAGCTCCTGGGCCAGCTTCTTCTCGATGAACTCAGAATACTGCTGCCGATCGAGCGGCAACGTCACCGACGTTCCCCGCGCGGAGCTCAACAGCATCGCGTTCGCCAGCTCGACCGCGTTTCGTCCTTCATAGCCCGGGCAGGTCAAACTTCCCGTGCCGTGCACCGCAGCCACAAAGTCGTCGTAGAAGACGCCGAGCACGTCGCCGTCCGTCGGTAAATTGATCGAGCGCGTCTCGCTCTGGAGGGCGCCCATCAGTTGCGTGTCGTTGGCCGTGCGCTCGCGAATGGAATCGCGCAGTTTCGTGACTTGCACCTTTCCGTTTTCGACGGTGATGCGGCCGCGATCGCAACACAGGACCATGCGCGAGATCGCCGGCGCTTCGATCGTGCTGATGTGAATGTAACCGTGCGCGCCGTTCGCGTGATGCAGGATCGCGCTCGCCGTGTCTTCGACTTCGATGTCGTGCAACGTCGTATCGCAACGCGCGGTGACTGTCTCGGGCATGCCGCACAGCCACGCGTAGCGATCGAGAATGTGCGGCGCCTGGTTTAGAAGCACGCCGCCGCCTTCGCCGCGCCACGTCCCACGCCACGGGCTCGACTGGTAGTAAGCCTCCGAACGCCACGCAGACTCGATCATCGAAGCGCGATAGAGTTGGCCCAACTCGCCGCTGTCGAGCAACTGCTTCACGTACAAATATGCGGGCTCGAAACGTTTCTGGTGGACTACGACAAACATGCCGCGACTCTGTTCCGCCGCCTGTAAAACCTCGTCAGACTGAGCGACGGTAACCGACAGCGGTTTCTCGCACAGCACGTGCAGACCGGCGCGCAAAGCGCTGACGGCGATGTCCGCGTGCTGCCAGTGCGGCGTGGCAATCACGACGGCGTCGACCTCGCCGCTGCGAACCATGTCTTCGGCGCTGTCGAACCACTTCGCACCGAGATCCGCGGCGACTTTCCGTCCGGTGCTCGGCTGAGCGTCCGTTCCGGCGGCAAGAGCCAAAAGCGGGTTCGCTCGGATAACTCGCGCGTGTTCCTGGCCCATCGTGCCGAGACCGATCACGCCGAAGCGAATCCGCTTCGCGGCCGCCGTCGCAACCGGCGCCGGTCGCGTCTCAACAGCCGCCGGAGCCGCTGGCCGCACAACCTCATGCAGCGTAAATTTCGCACCGCTGGTGTTGTATCTCGCCTGAACTTTCGCGAACGCAGCCGCCACTTCCTGCATGTCTGAATCACTGCCGAGGAAGATGTCGTGCGCCAGGAACAGCATGTTCTTGACCGCTTCATCCGACACAGGCGTCGGCATCAAGCGCAGGTACGAAGGATGCTTTTCGGCGATGAGCTGCAACGCGGGCTGCTGGGCCATCGTCGCCGTGTAACCGCGATTGAGCGGAAGCCCTTCAGCATTTACCGCGCTGATGAAATCCTCGATACCGAGACCGCCGCACTCCTCGGAGTCGTAGCGCATCACGAACATGTGTACGCCGTGCCGCTGCACTCCGCGTCCGATGCCGAGCGGGCGCAGGCATGAAACGTCTCCGAGATACTCGCGCAGCTTGTGGAAGTTCTCGGCGCGACGCTGTTGTTGCGCTTCGAGCTTCTGCAAACGGTGCAACAGGATCGCGGCGACGTACTCGCTGGCGCGCATGTTGAAACCGAGCGAATGGTGGCCCCAACGCTGTCCGCCACGGCGAGCGCGGCCGACGTTGTGGAACGAATACGCGCGTTCGAAGATCTGCGCATCGTTCGTGGTGAACGCGCCGCCTTCGCCGCCCGACAAGTTCTTCGACGACTGAAAACTGAATCCCGCCGCGTCGCCGATCGCTCCGGCGTGGCCAAGCTCGTGAATCGCGCCGTGCGCCTGCGCGGCGTCTTCGAGCAGCACGAGTGAATGACGTTTCGCGATGTCGCGCAGCGCCGTCATGTCCGCCGTTTGGCCGAACAGATGCACAGCCATGATCGCGCGCGTCTTGCCGGGGATGATCGCCTCTTCGACGCGCTGTGGATCGAGCAGGTACGTTTCGGGATCGACGTCGACGAGCGCGACGCCAAACTGTCGATCGAGCACCGTCGTGGCGCTGGCGATGAACGAAAGGTTCGGAACGATGATCTCGCCGCCGTACTCGATGCCGTCGCTGTCGATCGCCGCGGAGATCGCGACGCGCAACGCGTCCGTTCCGTGCGGCAGCAGCAACCCGTAACTCGCGCCGCAGTAACGCGCCCATTCTTCGGCGAAGCGAGTCGAAAGCGGTTGCGGCAGTCCTTCAACGCCCGTCAGGAATATCTGCAAAAACTTCGGCGCGATCTGCGTGGTCCATTCGACCATCGACGACGATGGATAGACGGGCCACGGCCGGTAACGCGTGTCGCGCACGGGCAGGCCGCCCTCTTTCGCGAGAGTGCCAGTGAGCCGGCCGGGGCGGCCGGGCAGTTGCGGCAGCGTACGAATCGCGCCTTTCACGGCGAGCTTCGCCGACTTCCGCACAATTTTCTTTATGTTAGCCATAAGTCTTCTCCCACAAGAGGCACAAGAACCACAAAAGGCACAAGAATTTTTCTTGGTGCTGCTCTCCCTTTCTAATCCTTCTTTTCTGTGCCTCTTGTATCTTTTGTGCCCTTTGTGGCTATCTTGTGTGCCTTTTTGTGGCTATCGTCCACCAGAAAAAGCGGATCGCGCCGCATCGTTTCCACCATCTTCTCGTGCAACGCGCGCGCGCTGGGAATGTACAACAACTCGCCGAGGCCAAGTTTACGACGCACCAGCAAGCCTTGCTCGGACAGCCAATCCGCCGTCGCAGCGAAACGACGAGTGACGCCCATGTCCTGCCGCCACATCTGAACCGATCTGATTTCGCCATCCGCGGCGCGCGTGCGCAGCGTGACCTGCTCCGGCATGTACAAGTAAGGGACTTCCGCCGCGTCTTCCGCAGTGTGGTAAAGCGTGTACGCATCCATCGTCGCGCCAAACATCAACACGCTCGAATCACCTTCGGCAATGCGCAGGTACGGCGTGCCCTGGCCGCAGGGAGTTTCACGCAGCTCGTGATCGCGACAAAGCTCTTCCGCCAGCGGACCGCTGCACGCGATCGAGTGACTCGGATGCTGGCTGCGCACGACGCCGGACTGTCGCCAGTAGAAATTCGTGATCGTTCCCACAACGCTCGGCGTCGATTGGTAGTCGTAAACCGGCGCAACGTCGCTCGCGTCCGGATAGCTCCAAGTGTGTGTCGGCAACGCCAGCGTCGCGCGATCCGTGATCCACGAACGCAGCGCGCCAATCACGGCCGCCGGTCCATCCTCGATCGATCCACACGCTGAAAGCGAACTGTGAACAAGCAGCACATCGTTGTTGAAAGCGCCCAGACTGCGGAGCGCCTCCAGTATCTTCGCCTCGTTGAGATGAACAAGTTTTCGCCTGGCTCGCTTGAACCGGCGAACAACCCCTTCTGTGATTCTCGAAGTTGTAACCATAAGTTCTATACCTGAGTCGGCGCCAGCTGGCCCATCATCACGTCTTCCCAAACCAGGCCGTCTAACCACTTCTGCTGCGGAGGCATGTAGCCCAGCTTGTCGACACGATCGGTGATCTCGGCCGGCACCATTCCGCGGAACGCTTCGCGCAGGATCCACTTCGTCCAGCCGTTTTTCACCAGCAGGCGATCGGGCGTTTTGAAAACAAACTCGACCAGGTTGTGATCGAGGAAAGGAAGTCGCACTTCCCTGCTGTGTGCCATGCTGTTCCGGTCGGCGTATCGCAGCAACTCGACTAGTCCGGCGCGCGTCGTGTTCCACCACAGCAGCTTCCGCAAACTCGACACTTTCCCGAACTCGCTGGGATAAACCGGTTGCGCCGGCTCGACCTGCGGCAACGCGTTCGCGCGTTGCAAACCTTTCTTCAGCAGACGCTTCAACGGCTCCGGCGTTTTCTGACTGATCACTCGGCGGAACGATCCGGGCGCGATGCCGTGCAGCGCAAGACAGTCGCGCCGCCACTTGAGGTAGCCGAGAACGTTGTACGAATTGAGCAGATCGTCAGTCATTTCGTTGAAGTACGAGTGATAGCCGGCCAGCATCTCATCAGCGCCTTGTCCATCCAGAAGCACGGTGACGCCGTTCTCTTTCGCGAGCCGCATTACGCTCCATTGCGCGTAAACACTCGCGGATGTAAACGGCTCCTCCTGGTGCCAGAAAAGATCGCCGAGCTCTTCGAAGAACCGTTCGGCGGTGGGCCAGACGTCGTGCCGTTCGACGCGATTGCTCCGCGTGACGAGATCCATCCACTTGCCTTCGTCACGTGATGGATCTTCGAAACGGGCTGAGAACGTCTTTTGCACCGCTGTTTCCGGCAGGAGTCGATTGATGACGCCGACGACGGTGCTCGAGTCGAGCCCGCCAGAAAGGCTGGACCCGACGGGAACGTCCGCGCGCAGTCTCAGTCTTACGGAATTGGTGAACTGGTCGCGAAACTCCTCGGCGTAACGCTCGTCTTTCCAGCCATCGATCTTTACCCGTGGGTCGATGTCCCAGTAGCGGCGTTTTTGCAGGCGGCCATCGGAGGTCCCATCAGTGGTCAATGTCAGGCAGTGGGCCTGCGGCAATCTCCGTATCCCATCGTAAATCGTCTGTTCGCCGATCTCGACCTGGCCGTGTTGCGTGAAAAGAGCAAGAGTCTCCTCGTGAATCTGGCGTCCGGCTACGTCCGCGGCCCAAAGGGCCTTCATTTCGGAACCGAAGGCGAACAGCCTTTCTGGAATATAGACGTAATGGAACGGCTTTTCGCCAAACCGGTCGCGGGCGACGAACATTTTGCGCTCGGCGACGTTCCAGATCGCCATCGCGAACATGCCGTTGAAGCGCTCGACGCACGATTCGCCCCACTGCTGGTACGCGGCGAGGATGACTTCCGTGTCGCTCGTTGAGGTGAATTCGTGTCCGAGGGTGGTTAGCTGGTCGCGAAGCTCGCGGTAGTTGTAGATCTCGCCGTTGAAAACTATCCAGCACTTGCCGTCGTGGCTGGACATCGGCTGGTGCCCGCCGGGAGAGAGGTCCAGGATCGCGAGACGGCGAAAGCCAAAGGCGAGATCGAAACTTTCAGACCGGAATTGGTTGAGATTGGGAAGTGAAAGACGGGAATCCGTGTCCGGACCGCCGCAGGATCGCGCACGTGCGGCGCGAGTATCGACCAGGAGATAACCTTCGTCATCCGGTCCTCGATGCTTGATGGCGTCTGTCGCGAGTTGCAGCTTTCCCAGGTCAAGCGCGCTGCCGTCAAGGTTCCAGATTCCAAAGATTCCGCACATTACTTGTTCAGTTCTTTACCACAGCCGGTCGTAAACGGCCGTGATATTTCTCACAAAAGCCTCGGGACTAAACCTGTCTACGACTGAGGCCCGCACTTTTTGCGCGTCGAAATTGACGCGCCCCTGAATGAAATCGGCCATCGCGCCGGCGAGTGCCTGCGGGTCCGCAACGTCCACCAAAACCCCGTTTTCCTCGTTCACGATGAACTCCGGACCACCGCAGCGCGTCGAGATTACCGGCTTTCCGCACGCCATTGCCTCTCCGACGACCACGCCGAAGGTCTCATGCAAACTAGATAAGACGAATACATCGCATTTCTGCATTCTTTCTCTAACTTGCTCGCGGTTCAGCCCGCCCAGAAACCGAAGATGATTGCCGACATTCAGGTTTTTCGCCAACTCTTCGAGTTTTTCCCGGTCCGGCCCGTCGCCTCCGATCACCATCTCGAACGAGCTCAACCCGCGATCAAGAAGAAAGTGAACTGCCCTGACGAGATGTTCCAGCCCCTTCTGCTCCGCCAGCCGCGCGGCGATGAAGAAACTCTTCCCCGTTCCGTTCGCTTTGTCAACGGCCGCAGGCACGAAGAAGTCGGTCTTCACCGACTCGCCGATGACCTCGATCGCCAAATTCGGCTCGAAGTCCGTCAGTTGTTTCGCCAGCGAAGGACTGATCGCGACGATCTGATTGACGTTCGTCAGCGTCTCGCGCACGAGTTTCCGGCTCAACTCCGTTCCAAGGTGCATCGAAAACGGGCTCGAATGCTCAGTCAGCACGACGGGTATGCCGTATTTTCTGCCCACGCCCAACGCGGACCAGCCGGCCGGCAGCACGACGTGCGTGTGAATGATGTCGGGCGTGCCCCAATCCTCGACAATCCGTTTGAATCCCTTTTGTGCCGCGCGGCCGAACGTGTCGTAGTCGACCGTTTCGCCGCCGTGCGGAATGAGCGGCCGCGTGTACTCGTGATAAACCGGCAGTCCTGACTGCATCTTCTTCACCGACTTGTCAGGCGCGTTTGGGTTGACGACGTTCCGCCACGACGCCATCTTCGGCAGCAGGACCGCCACGTCATGCTCCTTCGATAGCGCGACTGCCTGTTCTTCGATGAAGACGCCGGCGATCGGATCGTCGGGATTCGGGTACCACGAAGGTACGAACAAGATTTTCTTTCTCATACTGTGCTTTCGGAGCCGCGCAGCCGCGCCACCGACATCAAAATCTTCACGTCTTCCGACGTGGGCAACAAAACCTCCCGCAAAGGCGCGCCAGTCTCGCGAATAAAGAACACGATCACCAGCACCGCACTCAGCGTGTACGACGCGGTGCTCGCGATGGCGGCGCCGACGATGTTCAGTTTGGGAATCAACGCCAGGTCCAGCGTGATGGTGACGATCAGCGAGATACCCGAAATGAGCAGGTTCAGCCGCGGCTTGCCGATGCCGGCGATGTACGCCGCAAGCACGTTCACCACGCTGAAAAGCACGATTCCAGGTAACAGATAAAGCAACGCTGCAATACTCGGCCGAAACGCCTCGCCGTACATCAGCGGGATCGCCTGCGTCGCCAGTATCGCGAGCGCAACGCCGCAGACGGCGGTGGCCCAGAGCGACAATCGCGCGACGCGCGCCGTGTGTCGAATGCTTACGCTTTCGTCAGTTGACGCCGCAACCTTCGGCAACAGCACACTCGCGACGGAGTTAGACATCAGCCAAAGCAGTTGTCCCAGCGATACGGCGAGCGTGTAGCGTCCGACCGACGCGGCGCCCGCAAAAAATCCCACGACAAACACGTCGAGCTTGTAATTCAGAAACTGCGCCAGGTTCGCGGCGTAACAAGGAAGCGCAAAACCGATGGCGCCGCGCAGCCCGCTCAAATCACGCGACGGTTGAAACTTGAAACCGAGCGACACGAACAGCAGAAGGCTGATCAGTGCGCTTGCCGACAGCGCCACGAGAAACAAGAAACCGACCGACAGTTGCCTTCCCCAGAAATACAGCGCGCCGTAAAGAATGAACAGGCTGGCGAACTGCGTCATCCGCCCGATAAACTCGGAGTTATTGACGACCGCGATCTGCTGTTGTCCTGTCAGAATCGCCGACCAGAACTTGCTGACCAGGTCCACCCAGACGTACAGGACGACGCCGGCAATCACCCACATGCCCCAATTCGGAAGAAACAGTTGGAAATAGTCCGTAAACTGAAGCACGCTCAACACGAGCAGCGCCACCAGCGCCTGCAATATGGACACGAAAACCAACTGCGACGCGATCACGTTCGGCGCGGTCTTCCCCTGCGCGACGACAAACGTGACGCCCTGTGGCAGAGACATACTCAGCACCATCGCCAGCAACGTAGCCGTCGCGATGATGAGGTCGAGACTGCCCTTGCCGGTTGGACCAACAGTGCGCGCGATCAGCACGCTCGTCGCGATTCCCAGCGGAAGTAGAAAGATGTTGACGCCAAACGCGTGAAGCGTCTTCGGCAGGCCGAAAGTAAAGTTGGCGCGATTTCGTAGCGTCGTGGACATCAATTCAAATGCGGAAACGTTTTCTTATGGCCAGTGTGTCGTTGCCATACTGGAATTGCCGATATCCGGCGTCGCGGAGAAGTTTGCGCGCCTGGTGAAACTCTTCATCAGGCAGCAGGTGGTGTTCAAACAGGATCACGGAAGGCTTGTACCGATCGAGATCCACCTGCGAAAGGACCTTGTAATCGAAACCCTCGGTGTCGATGTGAATCAGATCGATCGTGTTGACCCCGTTTCTGTCGAGAACGTGCTGCAACGGCAGGCACTCGATATCCGCTTCAACAATGTACGGGGTGATCTGGTCGCCCAGCGATCGCGTGATGTGAGTTTTGTCGAAAGAGCCGAGCTGGTCGTGCCAGTACGGCAGATCCAGCTCAGCACTCGCCTTATCCGACACGTAGTAGAACTTTTTACTGCCTTTCTCGGTGCTAATCGCTACGTTCTCGAACACGAACCTCTCCGCCTCGCCGTAATTCTGCCGCAGGCGCTTGAACAGGAAGTCGATGGGTTCGATGAAAATGCCGCTCCAGCCCTGATGACTGACGATAAGGTCGTGGATGGGATCGCCCTGAAGCCCGTCGTTGGAACCGACCTGGATAAAGAACACCTTCGATTTGCCGCCGACGGCTTTCAGAATCCGGTCCTGGATCGTCGGGTCAGTCTTGCGAAAACGCCGATAAATCCACTTCGCAACCTTGAAAACGACGGGAACACCGCGCAGCGACTCCTTGATTCGAGCGCCGGCCGGTGGTGCATCTCTAACCTCAGTGTTTACGAGCGAATTTCGCACAGTCTTCTCAACCGGCTTTGCCCCGAAAGTCATATTTTTCGGCCTATGTTTCCCGCAAAGACGCAAAAACGCAAAGCGCTACCGCGTTTTTAACGGACTTCTTTGCGCCTTAGCGCCTTTGCGGGAGACCATCTCTTCAGCAGACCTACTTTAGGGCAAAACCCTCTCAACCGAAGAATACTAATCCGCGACTTTTTCCTGTTAGCCGTGTTCGTCCGAAAGGCGGCGACGGTAGATTAAGCGCAGGATATCCGGGGAGATTCGCAGAGCTAAAGACACGCATAAGAGTTTCCAACTGTGTCGGAATTTTCGCGCCTCGTTGAAATATTTACGCGCGCCGTCAAAGTCGCGGTCAATCAGCTTCTCCTTGCCGTTTTCCAGCGCGAGCTCGCGCAGCGTTCGATTCATGTTGAACTGAAGCGCCGCTTCCTCGCTCGCGGTCAGTCCTTTGGCCTTGATCGC
>DASURS010000130.1:0-3958 GCA_036279935.1 Pyrinomonadaceae bacterium | reverse complement strand
ATTTATTCCTCTTGTTCCTCTTGTAATGTTGTGAAGTCGACGGAAGGATACCAAATAGAAATGGGAGACGGGATCGCTCCCGTCTCCCGTCCAAAATATTCGACGTCGCGCGCTTAAGCGGTGAACGAAGAACCGCAGCCGCAGCTGCCGGTGGCATTCGGGTTCTTGAAGGTGAATCCCGATCCCATTACGCCGGTCACGTAGTCGATCTCGACGCCGTTGAGGTACTGCGCACTGAACATGTCGATGAACATGCGCACGCCTTTCTCGTCCATGATGAAATCGCCTTCGCGCGACTGCTCTTCGATATTCAGGCTGTACTGGAAGCCCGAGCAGCCACCCGGCACCACGCGCACGCGGAGCCCTGAGGTCTCGGGAAGGCCTTCCTCGCTGGCCATGAACTTCTTAATCTCGTTTGCGGCCTGCTCGGTCACGTTCAGTGCGACGGTGGGCGCTGTGGTTGCTGACATTACTTATTAATCCTCTCTCTACTTTGAGATCTCAGATCTCAGATTTGTGATCCCAGATTCTATTAACCTTTGCCTAAAACGACAAGCTCAGGCTTCATCGCCTCGATCGAGATCTGCCGCGCTACTTCCTCCGACACTCGACGAAACGCCTGCGCCTGCGGCGACTCAGGTTTACTGACCACGACCGGGACGCCTTTGTCGCCGCCCTCGCGTACCTCAATCCCGAGCGGCACCGCGCCCAGGAACGGCACCTGATACCGTTGCGCCAGCCGTTCGCCGCCGCCTTCGCCAAAGATGTTGTAACGCGTTCCCGTGTCCGGCGCGATGAAGTAGCTCATGTTTTCGACGACACCGAGCACCGGGATCGCCACGGTTTCAAACATCCGGAGCGCCCGGCGAACGTCGGCAATGGCCACGTCCTGCGGCGTCGTGACGAGCACCGCGCCCTGCACCGGCACGAGTTGCGCCAGCGACAACTGCACGTCGCCCGTTCCCGGCGGCATGTCGACGATCAGGTAATCGAGCTCGCCCCACTTCACGTCTGACAGAAACTGCTTCACGAGACCGTGCAGGATCGGCCCGCGCACGATCATCGGCTTGTCGCCCGGTTGCAGCAGCGCCATCGACATAAACTTCACGCCAAACGCCTCGATCGGCACGAGCTTGTTGCCGTCGACTTCCGGACGCGCGTCGCTGGCGCCGAGCATGATCGGAACGTTCGGCCCGTAGACGTCGGCGTCCATCAATCCGACACGCGCGCCGTCGAGCGCGAGCGACACCGCGAGGTTCACGGCCACGGTCGACTTGCCTACGCCACCCTTGCCTGACGACACGGCGACGATGTTTCGAACGCCCTCGATCACGAGCTTCTCGCCGAGTCCGCGGCCTTTCGGCACTTCCGCGTCCATGGTCACGTTCACCGCAGTGACGCCCGGCAGTCCGCCGACAATCTCGCGCGCGGCCGATTCCATTTCAGACTTCACGGGACAGGCCGGCGTCGTCAGAACGATGCGGAACGAGACGTTCCCGCCGTCGATTTTAAGATCGCGGATGAAGCCGAGAGTGACGATGTCTTTGTGCAGATCCGGATCTTTGATCTGTCTCAGACTATCGAGAATTATTTGTTCGTTCAGTTGATTCATCGGTACATGAAGCGTAGCTGATTTGAGGAGTTTTTGACAAACGCGAGTGTGCGGCGTAGTTTCAGGAATCGGTGTCCGGTTTGTTGAATCATTTCTTAAATCCGCACAACGTCGGCGACGCGGATGAACCGAGTTTCACAGGACGTTCGGCCTCATTGATTTGCGGCGCCCACGCGCGATTTTCGATACAGATTGACGAGCTGAACCGCGTATCGCAAGCGCGTTTCCGCGCGGCTGGTTGTCATGTGCTGGTAGCCTCGGCGTCGTTGTTGACGGAACGTGTTACCGGACTCACGACGGCTGAAGCGGCGGTGATTGGACAAGAGCCCGCGGCCTTGATTGGCATCGTTCCAAACCACGAACACTGTCCCGGTCTCGCGTGCGACGCGCTACTCGCCGCGATTCGCGATTACAGCAATGCGGCGCGCGACGATTGGGCGGGTGACGAAGCGCTGATCTGCACCTGCTTCTTCGTTTCCGAACGCACGATCGAGCATGAGATTCGAACCCGCGGATTGACGACCGTCGCCGAAGTCACGCGCGCCTGCAACGCGGGCGCGGGCTGCGGATCTTGCCATCAATTGATTCAGGAGATACTCGCCACAAATGATTTACCTTGATAACAACGCCACCACTCGCGTCGCGCCCGAAGTCTTCGAAGCGATGCAACCATTTCTCACCGAGTTTTTCGGAAATCCGTCTTCGGCCCACGGCTTAGGACGAACGATGAAGCAGGCAGTCGAACAGGCGCGCGAGAACGTCGCGACGCTGCTCGGCGCTGCCGACACAAGCGAGATCGTATTCACTTCCTGCGGTTCGGAATCAGACAACTGGGCCATCCGCAGCGTGCTCGCGTCGCAGCCGGCGAAGAAACACATCGTCACCACGCTCGTCGAACATGAAGCAGTGCGAAACGTCTGCCGCTTGCTCGAAAGCGAAGGCTACGAAGTCACGTGGTTGGGAGTGAACGAACAAGGCGAGTTGAACATGGACCAACTGCACGACTCGCTGCGTCCGGATACTGCGCTCGTTTCGATCATGCTGGCGAACAACGAAACCGGCGTGCTGTTTCCGGTGAACGAGATCGGCCGCATCGTGCACGCGCAGTCTGAAGCGATTTTTCATGTGGACGGCGTGCAGGCCGTTGGGAAGATGCCGATCCATCTGGAGAACGTGGACCTGTTCGCGATGTCGGGTCACAAACTGCACGCGCCGCAAGGCATTGGAGCGTTGTACCTTCGCAAGGGCATTTCGCTGCCGTCGTTCATCGTCGGCGGCGCGCAGGAGCACGGCCGTCGCGCCGGCACATCGGCCGTTCCGAACATCGTCGGCTTGGGCGCGGCGTGCAAACTCGCCAGCGCCGATAAGGACCACTCGCGAATTAGAGATCTTCGCGATCGTCTCGAAAGCGAAATCCTGAAGAACATCCGAAACGCACGGCTGAACGGCCATCCCGCGAATCGTCTGCCAAACACGTCGAACATCTCGTTCGAGTACGTCGAAGGACAGAACATTCTGCTTCACCTGGATCAACTCGGCATCTGCGTCTCGACCGGATCCGCCTGTCACTCGACGACGCACGAATCCTCGCCGACGCTGCGCGCGATGAACGTCCCGTACACCGCCGCGCAAGGCTCGATTCGATTCTCGCTCGGCAGATACAACAGCGCGGAAGATATCGAGACGACCCTGAACTTCCTCCCGGGAATCATCGAAAAGCTCGCCGCCATGTCACCCTACGGGAAGGAACTGCACGCAAAGACGTAGCATGTTAGAATTTATGCGCGCCATTCACGGCGATTACCATTTATTGAAAGGCCTGACGATAAACCCAAAATGAGCACTGTTATAGAACCGCCAGTCACTCAGGTCGAAAAGCACCTGGAAGAAGTCGAAACCGTAACCATCCGCTTCGCCGGCGACTCCGGCGACGGCATGCAGTTGACCGGCACACAGTTCACAAATACCTCCGCTGTCGTCGGCAACGACATCTCCACGTTGCCCGACTTCCCCGCTGAAATCCGCGCTCCTGCCGGCAGCTTGCCCGGCGTCAGCGGCTTTCAACTCAACTTTTCAAGCACCGACATCAAAACCCCCGGCGACCAACCGAACGTGCTGGTTGCCATGAACCCCGCGGCGCTGAAAGTGAACCTGCCGGATCTCGAAGAAGGCGGCACGCTCATCATCAACACCGATGGTTTCACTGCCGAGAATCTGAAGTACGCGAACTACGCGGCCAACCCGCTCGAGGACAACTCGCTCGCCGGTTATCGCGTTCACAAACTGCCGATCTCGACGCTCAACATGAACGCCCTCAAGGGCAACGTCGAGCTGTCGCGCAAGGAG
>DASURS010000129.1:0-7373 GCA_036279935.1 Pyrinomonadaceae bacterium | reverse complement strand
AAAGGGTCGAACTTGCGGACGGTGTTTCCTTCTGAGCATAGAGCTGCGAGTTTATAGCGGTTGTGGAGCCTGAAGCCATAATTAATACCAGGCAACACATTGCGTATAGCGGGGCGCGAAAGGGCGTAACGTTCTTACGTCGGTGAGTTAGAAGAAGTGTCCGTACTTTCATTATGGCAACAATGGGCATGCACAGCCTCCTCTCGTGGCATGCTCTACGGTTGCTTGAAGGACAAGACGTCGACTTCAATCTCGTGAGAGCTACCAAGAGCTTGAAGGATTGGGAGGTGGCAAAAATATACCTATTAAGCCACCCAATTGAAAGCAATTAATGCGGACGAACGAGCGGCACTCGCTCGGACGAGATTCAATCTTGAAGTGACGGCGCTACATCGCGAGCGTAGACAAGTTGCGTTGTCTGCCTGTCTGAGTAGCTCCGGATGTCTCGCCCCTTGGCATTTAAACCTGGGCGTGTCATGTGCTACGTAAATATGTTGATCAAATGTATGTTGATCAAATGTATGTTGATCAAATCTATTGACAGATCGCGCAAAGGGGATTACAGTTCGCGCCTCGATATTTCAAACGCGCACGCTGGCGTCCCTCGGCCGGCGTCAAAATTTTGTTGTCTGTCCTTCCCGACAGGGACCTATGACTCCTCGCAACACATGCCAAACACTAATCCACTTTCCCGGATGCAATCCGTCAGGAGTTGTCGATGAAATTCTTTCCCGCGACAATCAAAACTATTTTGCCTCCAATGGCATTCATTTAGAGATCTCTCTTTAGTTCGGATTCACTGGTATTAATCCGACTTTTCCGTTGGCGTGTGGACCAACGGAGTGCGTCGCTCAGCCTCAAGCGGTCAGGCTTGCGGAGGAAACATGGCTGATTGGGACATCCAGCTTTTCGGAGAGCCAAACATTCATTGTCACGGAAAGCCGTGGACGAAACCTGAGAGCGCTATCGCCCAGGAGATCTTTCTTTTTTTGTTGAGTCATCGCCGTACGGCGCACAGCCGTGAATCGTTAGCCAGCCTGTTGTGGAGTGAGTGTTCGACCGAGCAATCGAAAAAGAACCTGCGGCAAACGCTGTGGCGGCTTCGTTCGTGTGACGCGCTGCCGGTCGAAATGAAACAGACGCTGCTGCTCGCGATCGACAAGGATCGCATACAACTCAATCCGCAGATCGGTTTCCGCATCGACACCGAACAGTTTGAACAGATCTATCGCGAGATCAAGCCGCGGTGCGTCGTGGATGAGACGATGTCCCAACGTTTGCGCGAGGCCGTGCAGCTCTATCGAGGCGAGTTTTTGGAAGGGTACTGGCATGACTGGTGTCTCATCGAACGCGAGCGGTTTCAGAACATGTACCTCGCGATGATGGACAAGCTGATCGAGTGGTGCATCTTTCAAAGTGAGTTCGACGAAGGGTTGGATTATTGCGAAAAGATTTTGCGGTTGGACTCAGCGTCTGAACGCGCGCACCAGCAGATCATGCGATTGCACCATTTGTCGGGTAACCGGACGGCTGCTTTGCGGCAGTTTGAACGATGCGTCCGGCACTTGAAAGAGGAGCTTGACGTCAATCCGAGCGCCGGCACCCTTGCGATCCTCGCGCAAATTCGCGCCGATGGCGTTCCGTACGTCTACTCAAACGGCAATGGGTACGCTCACTCAAATGGCAACGGCCACGTTCACTCAAACGGCAATGGCCACATTCACTCCAACGGCAATGGGCACTCAAACGCCCTTGATAATCCACTGAACGACGATCTGCCTCTATCGCTACCTCAACTCTCCGGCCGTCTCCGCCAGTTCCAGTTGCGCCTTCTCGAGCTCCAGAAACAGATCCAAAAAGACATCGAGATGGTCGAACACCTCCTCCCGAACCAACCCGAATAAAAAATCTTTTCTCAGAGACGCCTCAGTAGTCGCTCGCGAGACGCCGGCGTAGATGCTCGTGTGAGAAACCATCCGGACATCACAAGACCGTGAAACAGATGGATTCAACTCCTCAGTCGTTCATTCTCAAAGAAAGTTTGGAGCTCATATGCCGTCTACACTTACTTTTCCAGGCGTCTACGTCGAGGAGATTCCCAGCGGAGTACGCACGATCACTGGCGTCGCGACCTCGATCACCGCATTTGTCGGCCGCGCGCTGCGTGGCCCAGTCGACAAGCCAATCGTAATCAACAGCAACGCCGACTTCGAGCGTTTGTTTGGCGGACTGTGGGTGGACAGCACGCTCGGTTATGCCGTGGCGGACTTCTTCGCCAACGGCGGCGTCCAGGCGATCATCGTCCGAGTGTTCAACCCGGAGACGGGCCAAAACGCAGTAGCAGGCGTAGCGCAGTTGGACGTCGGCACGTTGACGCTGGAAGCGGTCAACGCCGGCCGCTGGGGACGCTCGCTGCGCGCCACCATCGATCAGGACGGCATCTTCCAGGAGGTGGCCGACTCGATGGGCCTGGCGGTAGGCGACCTTTTTAACCTTACGATCAGCGAAGTCGATGCCGATCAAAACCTCGTGCGCTCGGAGAAGTTTTCCAACCTCTCCGTGAAAGAGAGTTCGCGCCGCATCGACCGCGTCCTCAAGGACGACTCGCAGCTAGTCAGATGGAGAGGCGCATTTCCCGCCAACCCTGCGGCAGTCGCGCCCGCCAAGGACGCCGCTACCGACGGCGCTGCGGCTTATCTCGACGCAAAGAAGAAGTTTACGGATTCGGCAAACAAGATGCCGGGCCTCGAACAGAAACTCGTCGACGCGGAAGCGAAACTCGCAGCGGCCCAGGCCGCAGTTCCGCCTGACGCGGCGGCTGTCACTGCCGCGACCCAAGCCCGGGACGCCGCCAAGCAAGCCCGTGACGATGAGAAAACGATCTTCGATGCAGCGAAAACTGCCTTCGATCAAGCGAAGCAGACCTTCGATGCGCTCATCACCGGCGGCTCTGATGGACTCACGCTGGACGAACCAAGCTTCACCGGTTCTGCCAAGTCCGGTCTCTTCGCGCTCGACCAGGCGGATCTCTTCAACCTGCTTTGCATTCCGCCATACGAACACGGCGGCGAGATCGACGAGGTCCTGATTTCAAAAGCCGCGGCGTACTGCGAAACCAAACGTGCGATGTTCATCGTCGATCCTCCGGCAGCGTGGGATACGGTCCAGGAAGTGCTCGACGGTCTGCCTGACGTCGGCACGAGCAGCAAGAACGCCGCACTCTTCTTCCCGCGCGTTGTCCAGCCAAATCCGTTGCGTGAGAACAAGCTTCAGGAGTTTGTCCCGTGTGGCGTCGTCGCCGGTGTGTTCGCGCGCACTGACGCACAACGCGGCGTTTGGAAAGCTCCGGCCGGACTCGATGCGACGCTCGTCGGCGTTTCGCAACTCACGATTGCTCTTACCAACCCTGAAAACGGACAACTCAATCCACTCGGCGTCAACTGCCTGCGCCAGTTACCGGCCGCCGGCCGCGTCGTGTGGGGCTCGCGCACGCTTCAGGGCAACGATCGACTGGGCTCGGAATGGAAATATGTTCCCGTTCGGCGCACTGCGTTGTTCATCGAGGAGTCGCTCTATCGCGGACTGCAATGGGTCGTGTTTGAGCCCAACGACGAACCGCTCTGGGCGCAAATTCGCTTGAACGTCGGCGCGTTCATGAACTCGCTGTTTCGCCAGGGAGCGTTCCAGGGCCAGTCGCCGCGCGAAGCCTACTTCGTCAAGTGCGACAAAGATACGACGACGCAGAACGACATCGATCGAGGCATCGTCAACATACTGGTCGGCTTTGCGCCGTTGAAGCCGGCCGAGTTTGTGGTGATCAAACTCCAGCAGATCGCCGGACAGATCCAGACATAGAACGACGCATCACGGACCAACGGATCGTCGATGAAAGGAAGTTAACCCATGCCAGCTACCCTTACGTTTCCCGGCGTTTATATTGAGGAGATTCCCAGTGGCGTTCGCACGATTGTGGGAGTCGCAACTTCGATCACTGCCTTCATCGGTCTCGCTTTGCGTGGACCAACGGACGACCCGGTCGTGATTAACAGCAACGGCGACTTCGAGCGCGTGTTCGGCGGATTGTGGACCGGCAGCTCGCTGGGTTTCGCCGTGCGCGATTTCTTCCTGAACGGAGGCAGCCAGGCGATCATCGTCCGAGTCACCAACGGCGGCGCGGCGGCGGAGCTTCCCGTCGGCGGGCTGGGACTCGCCGCCGCGAACGCCGGCAAGTGGGGCAACAGTCTCGTCGCCACCGTAGACCACCAGACGAGAGAGCCCGGCAACAACGAGCTGTTCAATCTCACGATCGCCGAAGTCGATCCCGTCACTCAACAAACAATCAGATCCGAAAGCTTGTTGAATGTGTCGGTGAACAAGAACGACCCGCGCTTTGTGCCTTTGGTCGTGAAAGACGATTCGCTGCTGGTGAACGTCAAGAAAGACAACGCCGGAAATTGGGTCGTGCCCGCTGCACGGCCAGGCGCCGGGACATTCAAAGCGACGGTGAACTCCGGAAAAGACGGCGCCGCGCTCGTGCAAAACAACTTCACCGGGCCAGGCATGGAGGTGGACAAGAAAGGTCTCTTCTCACTCGAGAAGGCGGACCTGTTCAACCTGCTTTGCATTCCGCCTTACCTGCCGACCAACGACGTCGACGACGATCTCATCAGCAAAGCCGCGAAGTACTGCGAAGACAAACGCGCGATGCTGCTGATCGATCCGCCGTCAGCGTGGGACACGGTCAGCGAAGTCATCGGGAATCCAAACGCGAATCCGCCGACGGGCATCATGCGCTTCGGCACCAGCAAGAACGCCGCGTTTTTCTTCCCGCGCCTGCGCCAGCCGAACCCGCTGCGCGAGAACAAGCTCGAAGATTTTGTTCCGTGTGGCGCAGTCGCCGGCGTGTTCGCCCGCACCGATGCGCAGCGCGGCGTGTGGAAAGCGCCGGCCGGTCTCGATGCGACGCTCGTCGGCGTGCCTCAGTTGACGGTCTCGTTAACGAACGAAGAGAACGGACAACTGAATCCGCTCGGCGTCAACTGCCTGCGCACGATGCCGGCGGTTGGACGCGTCGTGTGGGGCTCGCGCACTCGCAAGGGAAACGATCAGCTCGCGTCGGAGTGGAAGTACGTTCCCGTGCGGCGCACTGCGTTGTTCATCGAGGAGTCGCTTTACCGCGGCATGCAGTGGGCGGTGTTTGAACCGAACGACGAGCCGTTGTGGGCGCAGATTCGGTTGAACGTCGGCGCGTTCATGAACTCGCTGTTCCGACAGGGAGCGTTCCAGGGCCAGTCGCCACGCGAAGCCTACTTCGTCAAGTGCGACAAAGACACGACGACGCAGAACGACATCGATCGAGGCATCGTCAACGTACTGGTCGGCTTTGCGCCGTTGAAGCCGGCAGAATTCGTAGTCATCAAACTGCAACAGATTGCCGGACAGATTCAAACGTAATTGGAGGCACATACACCATGGCACAGTTCAGTGTGAACATTCAGCCGCAACGATTCGACCCGTACAAGAATTTCAAGTTCAAGGTGAAATGGGACGGACGATACGTCGCGGGCATCAGCAAAGTCGGCGCGCTCAAGCGCACGACGGAAGTCGTCAAGCACCGCGAAGGCGGCGATCCGAGCAGCACGCGCAAATCACCGGGCCGCACCGAGTACGAAGCACTCACGCTCGAGCGCGGCGTCACGCACGATCTCGAATTCGAGAAGTGGGCCAACAAGGTGTGGGACTTCGGATCGGGTCTCGGCAAGGAAGTCTCGCTCAAAGACTTTCGCAAAGACATCATCATCGAGGTCTACAACGAAGCCGGACAGAAGGTAACGGCCTACAACGTGTTCCGCTGCTGGGTTTCGGAGTTTCAGGCCCAGGCCGATCTTGATGCGAACGCGAATGCCGTTCTCATCCAGAACATCAAGCTCGAAAACGAAGGTTGGGAACGTGATCCTGACGTCGTCGAGCCGGCCGAACTGATTCTGCCGTAACCGGATTGAGGCCGGATGCGTGGCCCGGATGCGGGCGCATCCGCCGTTCAAGAGGTAATTGGTGATATCGTGTCAACACGGATTTCAGCGGCGAAACTGCTGCAAGTCTGGGAACGCGGGCAGCTTCAGGCGCCGGTCGACAAGGCGCTCACGCTGCTCGCGGCAGCTTACCCGGATGCGACGCGCGAATCGTTGGCGGCGCTTAGTATCGGCCAGCGCGATACGGGCCTGCTTTCGTTGCGCGAGCAGTTGTTTGGTGCTCAGTTGAGCAGTCTCACGGACTGTCCGGCATGTGGTGAACAACTCGAGCTCAATTTCAACGTCGCTGACATTCGCGCTTCGTCAACCTCACCTGATGCTCCGCTCTATTTGACTCACTCGGGTTACGAGCTCGAGTTACGCCTTCCGAATAGTCTTGATCTTCTGCAACTGTCGGATTGTTCGACGATCGCCGAGATGCGCGCGCGATTGTTTGAGCAGTGCGTCGTTCGTGTCAGTCACGACGGACAGGTTGAGGGCCCGGGCGATCTGCCGGCGGAGATCGTCGAGCTCGCGATCGCGCGAATGGGCGAAGCCGATCCGCAGGCTGACGTGGAAGTTGATCTGAATTGTCCGGAGTGCCGGCACGCGTGGCAAACGGGCTTCGACATCGTCGTCTATCTGTGGAGCGAATTGCACTCGTGGGCCATGCACATGCTGCGTGAGGTTCACGTGCTGGCGTCGAGTTACGGGTGGGGCGAGTCGGAGATTTTGAGCATGACTCCGCAAAGGCGGCGAGGTTATCTGGAGATTTTGGGTGCATGAGTGACTTTTTGACGAACCTGGTCGTGCGAAGTTTTTCGCCGGCGCCGTCGTTTCAGCCGATGGTCGCGCCGGCGGCTTCCACGTATGTCGAGCCTTATGAAACAGTCACTGAAACGCCTGTGACAGCTACTGCGAAACCACCAGTTCCGATCGCGGACGAACGCGTAGTTAACACACCGGTTGTTCCCGCGGAATCAATTGGGCATCATGAACTTCCGCCTGTGGCCCCGGAAAAATTTGAGCCCGTCAAACACGAATTTCAGGAACAATCCGTGGTTCCTGCTGCGTCGTTGGAAACCACGGATCCACGACCGGAAACACCACCAGTCGTTGAATCACCGGTTCAACCTGCAACACGACAACTGATGCGAAAGGCAGTCCGAGCTACGCCTCAGCCAAAGCCTGCTGCGCCGCGTCTCAGGACGACGACGAGGCGCGCGAGCGCGACACACAAATCCGAACCGCCGATCGTCGAGCAAGTCGTCGAGCACGTCACCGAACATCTCACGCAACAAGTCGTCGAACGTCCTGCCGTGACGATCGAGAATCATCACGAGATCACCAAAATCCAAAATC
>DASURS010000128.1:0-15597 GCA_036279935.1 Pyrinomonadaceae bacterium | reverse complement strand
TAACCTTCATGTGCCCCAAACTCGCACCCAGTCAACCTCCATCTGCTGCGGAAAGACGGTCGATCCATCGGGACTACCGACGAAGTTTCCGCCGACCGCAACGTTGAGGATGATGAAGAACGATCCCTGAAACTCGGACGTGCTGTTGATGCCGCCCGAGATGTTCGCCTCCGCATACTGAACCCGATCGACGTACCACTTGATCGACGTTGCGGTGCGCGAAATCGCGAACGTGTGAAAGCCCGCGGTGAGCGAGCTGGACGAATTGAATTGCCCTCCGAACGAGACGTGCTGCCCATTCGCGTCAGCCCAGTGAATCGTGCCGAAGTTTCGGAACGGGTTCTGTCCCTGGATTTCCATGATGTCGATCTCGCCGCACGACGGCCAGCCGACCGTGCTGATGCTGTTGCCGAGCATCCAGAAAGCCGGCCAGATGCCCTGTCCTTCGGGCGCGTTGATGCGCGCCTCGACCCAGGTGTTTATGCCGAACGATTGTTTGCCCTGTGTCTTCATGCGCGCCGACGTGTATGCGTTGCCGCCGAAGTTCTCTCGCCGGGCTTCGATGACGAGACTCCCGTTCGCGATCCGCGCGTTCTCCGGTCTGCTGGTGTAGTTCTGGAGCTCGTTGTTGCCCCAGCCGCCGCCACCGAGATCGAAGCCCCAGTTTGCGCTGTTGATTGTCGAGCCGTTGAACTCGTCGGACCAAACGAGTCGCGAGAAACCCGGAGGCGCTCCCGGCGGAGGCTGTGAGGCTGCAGTGCCCCACGTAAACTGTTCCCACGTGCTCGCCGTCGTGCGGTCACACACCAGCGGAGCATATGAAGCGCGGGCCAGATCGGCCGAAACGAAACGGTTCGTCGCCCTTCCTCGCAGCGTGAACGCGCCGCCAGCGATGTCGCTCCACGTAAACTGCTCCCACGTTCCGATCGACGGGCGATCCGCGACGAGGGGAGCGAACGTCCCACGATTCTGGTCCGCCGATACGAACAGACCAGTGCCGATGGATCTGAAAGCAATGAAACCACCGCCCGCGTCGACGACCTGAAACTGTTCCCAGGCGCCGGTGGTGGAACGATCTGCAACCAGCGGCGCCCATGCGCCGCGGTTCTGATCCGCCGAGACGAAGAGACCGGTTGCCGACGCGCGGATCCAGATCGTCTGGCCCACCGGCGGCGCCGCCTGCACCGTCAGTGTGAACAACAGCGTAGTCAACAAGAGAAACAAGATCTTACCCGCCCATGGCACGAATCGACTGCTAATTTCGTTTGGCTTCGCCATAGTATTCCTCCTCATTTTCGCGTGCCTCGCTCCCTTGAAAAGGGACGTCAATGTTGTAGGGGAATGCAGGTCCAGGTTGACGTGCTGAGCGTCACGTGAGAACTAACTTGGGAGGGCCTGAATCTAGTGGCGAATAATATCAAATTCAGCCGATTGCCCTCAGAGGCTGAGGACTTTTTCTCAGCGAGTGCGAAAGCTTCCTCACGCTCACCTCGATTCCGGGCAAATACCACCCTTTTCGCGATGGCATATCGCTTGCCCATCTCCGAGTCAGCTTTTAGGCAGGAACCCAAGAAATGGAGGTGTAAGGCCATGGCAACGGATGAGCGCGATGTACTCGAACTCCTTAAAGAGGAATTGGAATTCGTCCAACAAGGTGGCTACGGACGATCAGTTCGGACGCCGTGGCAAAGCAAGTCTACTTTTCAGGATTCCGTGATCTGCATTAACTATGGTTACCCGTATCGCGCTCACCCGTGTACCGAGTGTCATCTGCTCGATTTTGTTAGTCCGGAACATCGGACTGAAGACGTGCCCTGCCACTTCATTCCTTTAAACGCTGATGGGGACACCATCCAGGAACTGGAGCTGAAGGACAATCAGGCAAAGCTCGAGCGAGAAGTAACAAAATGGCTCCGTGCCAAAATCACAGAGTTAGAGGAGGCACGAGCCGAACAACCGGCTCCCACAACGTAAAGTCGACAAACGAGATCAAACATGAACGCCGCAGTAGGCTCATTTGATAAGCCAACGTAGCACACGGACTGCGGCTCTCCAATTCGATATCACGTTAGCTTGTTCGGTTCTCCTCCAGGTAGCACTCAAACAGAAACGAATCGATGGTCCACCCGCCCAGCATCGATTCGTTTCGTGTTTTTACGCGTGGGTTTCACCGATTCCAATACGGCTTTATGACGTGGACTCCGAATTGCTCAGAGTCGTCATGCTGTAACAACATTGCGAAGGATTTCCCAGCCAATGAAACAAAGGGTCACAATCGACGGCAACGAGGCAGCGGCTTACGTTGCATTCAAAACAAACGAAGTTATCGCGATCTACCCGATCACGCCTTCATCCAACATGGGTGAGTCGGCTGACGCGTGGGCCGCCGCAGGCGAGGAGAACATTTGGGGCATGCGGCCGCTCGTGCGCGAGATGCAGTCCGAAGGCGGCGCCGCCGGCGTGGTCCACGGCAGTCTACAAACAGGCTCACTGACGACGACGTTCACCGCGAGTCAGGGCCTGCTGCTGATGATCCCGAACATGTTCAAGATCGCCGGCGAACTGACGAGCACCGTGTTTCACATCGCGGCGCGAACGATCGCCACGCACGGCCTCTCGATCTTCGGAGATCACAGCGACGTCATGGCGGCACGATCGACCGGCTGGGCCATGTTGTTCGCCAACTCCGTCCAGGAAGCGATGGACTTCGCGTTGATTTCGCAAGTCAGTACGCTCGAAGCTCGCGTTCCCTTCCTTCACATCTTCGACGGTTTTCGCACTTCACACGAAGTGATGAAGATCGTGAAACTCTCCGACGAAGAGATTACGGGGATGCTGGACCAGCAACTCGTGCGCGAACATCGCGCGCGGGCGCTGACTCCCGACCGTCCCGTCATGCGCGGCACTGCGCAGAACCCCGACGTCTTCTTCCAGTCTCGTGAACGCGCAAACACTTTCTATCTCAAAACTCCCGCTATCGTTGAAAAGACGATGGAGCGATTCGCTGCAATCACCGGACGGCATTACAAACTGTTCGAGTACACCGGCGATCCAAACGCCGAGCGCGTGATCGTGATGATGGGCTCCGGTTGCGAAACCGCTGAAGAGACGGTCGAAGCGCTCAACAGAAACGGCGAGAAAGTCGGCCTGCTGAAAGTCAGACTCTACCGGCCATTCTCAGTTTCGCATTTCATCAACGCCCTGCCGGCTTCGACGAAAGCCATCGCCGTGCTCGATCGGACGAAAGAACCGGGCAGCACCGGCGAGCCGCTTTACCAGGACGTCGTCACTTCGCTGTCCGAGATGAAAAGAAACATGCTCGTGATCGGCGGGCGCTACGGTTTGTCGTCGAAAGAGTTCACGCCCGCGATGGTCAAAGCCGTTTTCGACGAGCTGACGAAGGCCGAACCAAGAAACCATTTCTCAGTCGGTATCGAAGACGACGTCACTTTCACGAGCCTTTCGTTTGACGACTCGTTCAGCACTGAGCCTGACGACCAGGTCCGCGCGATGTTTTGGGGACTCGGCGCGGACGGAACAGTCAGCGCCAACAAAAACTCGATCAAGATCATCGGCGAAGAAACGCCAAACTACGCACAAGGTTACTTCGTCTACGACTCGAAGAAGTCGGGCGCGATGACGGTGTCGCACCTGCGCTTCGGCCCTCGCCCGATCAAGAGCACGTACCTCATCCAGCGCGCCAACTTCGTCGCCGTCCACCAGTTCCCGTTCTTCAGTCAGTACGACATGCTCGCCACCGCGGTCGAAGGCGCGACGCTATTAATCAACAGTCCATACGACGAGACTGAGGTGTGGGACCACCTGCCAAACACGGTCCAGAAAACGATCCTCGACAAACGGTTGAAGGTCTATGTCATCGATGCGAACGGAGTCGCGAAGAAGAGTCAACTCGGAAACCGCATCAACACGATCATGCAGACCTGTTTCTTCGCGCTCAGCGGTGTGTTGTCGCGCGATGAGTCGATCGTGAAGATCAAGGAGTTCATCAGAAAGAGTTACGGCAAACGAGGCGAGCCGGTCGTGCGACAGAACTTCGCCGCAGTCGACGCGGCGCTTGCGCATCTGCGTGATGTTGCGGTCCCGGCAACGGTGACGAGCTCGCTCGAGTTTGCGTCGAAAGTGCCCGTCGATGCTCCCGAGTTCGTGCGGAATGTGACGGCTGAAATGATTGCCGGGCGCGGCGACCTGCTCCCGGTCAGCGCTTTTCCGGAAGACGGAACTTATCCGACCGGCACGACGCGTTGGGAGAAACGAAACATCGCGCAGGACGTGCCGGTCTGGGAACCGGATCTCTGCATCGAGTGTGGCAAGTGCGTGATGGTTTGTCCGCATTCCACGATACGCGCGAAAGTCTGTTCGCCAGGCGATCTCGCCAACGCGCCGGCTGGATTCAAGTCGATGCCCGCGAAGTGGCGCGAGCTTCCCGACAAGCTGTACACGATTCAAGTCGCCGTCGAAGACTGCACCGGATGCCGGTTATGCGTGGAAGTTTGTCCCGCGAAGGACAAGAGCAACGTGTCGCGGAAAGCGCTGAATATGGCGCCGCAGTTGCCGTTGCGCGATAGTGAACGAGTCAACTGGGACTACTTCCTGAAGCTGCCGGACCTGCACAAGAACGGACTGATCGCGTTCAACTCCGTGAAGAACGTCCAGTTGCTACAGCCGCTGTTCGAGTTCTCCGGCGCGTGTGCCGGCTGCGGCGAGACGCCGTACATCAAACTCATGACGCAACTGTTCGGCGACCGCGCGATCATCGCGAATGCCACCGGTTGCTCGAGTATCTACGGCGGCAACCTGCCGACGACTCCCTACACGAAGAATGAAGACGGGCGCGGTCCTGCATGGAGCAACTCGCTGTTCGAAGACAACGCGGAGTTCGGGCTCGGGATGAGGCTCGCCCTGGACCATCAGCAGGCGTACGCAAAGAATCTGGTGCATACGCTCCGCGATCAGATCGGAGAATCACTCGCGGAGAGTCTGCTCAACACCGATCAGTCAACCACTGAAGGCATCAACATTCAACGCGAGCTCGTGGCGGCCTTGAAGGCGAAGATCGCTTCAGCCGCCGCATCGGACACGCGCGACCTGCTCAGTCTTGCCGACTCACTGGTGGACAAGAGCGTTTGGATCGTCGGCGGCGATGGGTGGGCGTATGACATCGGGTACGGCGGACTGGACCACGTGCTCGCCAGCGGCCAGAACGTCAACGTTCTCGTGCTCGACACGGAAGTCTATTCAAACACCGGAGGGCAGGCGTCGAAAGCAACGCCACTCGGCGCGGTCGCGAAGTTTGCCGCCGGTGGGAAGCCAACGGCCAAGAAAGACCTGGGCATGACGGCCATGCGCTACGGCGACGTCTACATCGCACAGGTCGCAATGGGCGCAAACGACACGCACACGATCAGAGCGTTTCTCGAAGCGGAAGCGCATCCTGGCCCATCGCTGATCATCGCCTACAGCCAGTGCATCGCGCACGGGATCGACATGGCCAAAGGCATGCGACAACAAAAGCTCGCCGTCGAATCGGGTTACTGGCCGCTCTATCGCTACAACCCGCAGCTCGTCAAGGAGAATAAGAACCCGTTCCAACTCGATTCGCCCGATCCGAAGATCGCGCTTCAGGATTACATCTACACCGAAGGCCGTTATCGAATGCTGCAACAGAGCGATCCGGCGGTCGCCAAGTTCCTGTTGGAACAGGCACAGAAAGCCGTGTCGCGGCGCTGGCAGCAATACAAACAACTTGCCGAAACGAAGACTACGCAGTCTGCATGAACGAAGAGGCCCGTCATGAACCTAACGACTAAATACCTCGACATGGTTTTGAAAAACCCGATCGTGGCCTCTTCATCGCCACTCTCGCACAACATCGACAGTATTCGGCGGCTCGAAGACGCGGGCGCCGCGGCAGTCGTCATGTATTCCCTGTTCGAGGAACAGATCGGCTTCGACAGCTACTACGTCGATTACCATCTGACGCAGGGCATCGACAGCTACGCGGAGTCGATCAGTTACTTCCCCGACATGCAGAGCTATAACGTCGGGCCTGACGGGTATCTCAACCTGATTCGACGCGCTAAAGAAGCGGTCGATATTCCCGTTATCGGCAGTTTGAATGGCGCTTCGGTCGGCGGCTGGACAGACTACGCGACATTAATAGAGGAGGCGGGCGCAGACGCGCTCGAACTGAACGTCTATTACGTGCCTGCGGCCACCGACGTGACCGGCGCCGAAGTCGAAACCCTCTACCTGGAAATCCTGTCGGCGGTGCGGCAGACGGTGACGATTCCCGTGGCGATCAAGCTGAATCCGTTCTTCAGTTCCATCGCGAACATGTCGCGGCGGTTGGCCGAGCACGGCGCCGACGGGCTGGTGCTTTTCAATCGCTTCTATCAACCGGATTTTGATCTGGACAACCTGGAAGTTAAACCGCGCCTCGTGCTGAGCGACTCAGACGATCTTCGTCTGCCGTTGCGTTGGGTGGCGATCCTCTTCGGGCGAGTGGACGCCGATCTTGCGATCACCAGCGGCATTCACACGTCGCAGGACGTTATTAAAGGACTGATGGCAGGCGCCAAAGTGACGATGATGGCGTCGGAGTTACTGCAACACGGAGTGCGCCGCATACCGCAGGTGCTCAATGAAGTCGTGACGTGGCTGCATGACCATGAGTACGAGAGCGTCACGCAGATGGTCGGCGCGATGAGTCAGAAGCACTGTCCGGAGCCCGCCGCGTTTGAACGAGCAAACTACATGAAGGTGCTCGATTCGTACCGGCCGCTGAATTGAGCCACCAAGAAGCACGAAAGACGCAAACGGTTGTTGTAGTTTTTGTGCCTCTTTGCGGCTGAATTAATTCTTCTCAAACATCGGAAGCTCGGCGAGTGACGGATCCGCGGCAGGACGGCACGTCGAGCTTTGTTCGTATTGTTTGAGGGTCGCTTGCAGTTTTGTTTTCAGGTTTGTGTTGCCTGATTGCTCGGCTGCTGCGATCGATCCACGTTGCCACTCCGCCGCCTCACTGCAACGCCCAAGCTCGGCGAGCGCCAGTGCGACAAGCGCGCCATGTTGCGCTGCACGCGTTGCGTTGTAGACCTTCTGCGCGAGGTCGAGTGACTGAGCGCCGTCACGCAACTGCAACTCAGGTGAAGTCGCGAGCACATAGGCCAGCACTATCACCGTTCTGCCTTTTTGGGGAAACAGCGCGTGTCCTTTCTTGAGCGCGTCGAGCGCCCGTTTGAACTCTCCCTTCGGATACACAAGTTTTACAAATTCGAGAAGCGCGTTTTCGTTAGCCGGATCGGCCTCGACTGTCCGCGAGTATTCAGCGACAGCCGCATCGTTTTGTCCCGTCTTCGCCAGTTCCTGGGCCAACAGAAAACGCGCGCCGTTATCGCCGGCATCGACGTTCAGCGCAGAACGAAGATGGCCAATCGCCTGCTCGTGTTTCTTTTCAACGGCCAGCAGAACGGCAAGGTTGAAATGAGCACTCGGCTTTGAAGGATCGAGGCGAATGGCTTCTTCGAACTGCTCGATCGCACCTTTGCGATCGCCGAGTTGCGTGAGCGCGGCGCCGAGATTCACGCGCGCCGTAAAACTGTCAGGCTTCGCCTCCAGCGCTTTGCGAAACTCAGCGGCCGCGTCCTCATATCGCCGCGCCTCGAACGCCAGGTTGCCGCGACTGACATAGACCCGCTCTCCCGTCACTGAATCGCGAAAGCGATCGACAAGCGGATCGTCGACTCGCAGGCTGACATTTCCCTGTTGGGCCAGATGGGCCCGCGCTTTTTCAGTGTCTCCCAAACTGCGATAGGCCATCGCCAGCGAGTAGTGGACGCGATTGGCAGCGGGCGCCAGCGCAAGCGTTTTCTCGAAGTAACCGATGGCCTCGGAAAAGTTGCGCATGGACATCGCCACTTGCCCCAGCCCGTAGTGAGTGGAAGCGTTGTTCGCATTCAGCGCCAGTGCCGCCTTGAAACTCTCGCTCGCGTCGTCGAGGCGGTTAAGTTCGAGAAAGATGTTTCCAAGGTTCACCAGCGTTGGGACGTAATCCGGCTTCAACGTGCGTGCAGATCGATAACGGCGAATCGCGTCGTCGAAACGGCCGTCCTGTTGGTCCAGCTTTGCGAGCAGATAGATCCAGCGGAAGTCTTTCGGCGCAAGCACGTTGGCGTTGAGGTAACAATCGCGCGCCGTAGCGGTAAGCGAATATGCGTGGTAAAGCTGGCCCAGCTTTCCGTACGCTTCGCCGAGGACGACGTCCGACGAGGCGGGATTTTTAACGACCGTCGCCAGCGCATTCTGTTCCGCCGCCACCTGTTCGCGCACACTCTCTTCCAGCTTCGTCAGATCGGGTGATGAGAGTGGCGTCAAACCTTTTCGCGGCGGCTGTAGGACGCTGTTGTCCGTTTGCGCATAGACACTGGGCCATAAGCAGAGACAAAGAATGACAATGAGTGCGGACCGCTTCATTTCGTGCGCTTCAGCGTCGTGTACTTGTCTACGGATAGGTCCTTGAATTCCTCGATCGTGCCGTCCGGCCAACGCACTCGCACGCTCTGACTGCGAGTCGCCGGACCCAAACCGGCGAGGACGCGCGGATCGTTGGCAGAAAGATAGCTGCCGTCAGTTCTTGTTCGCCGTCGTAACACGTTGTCTTTCGTGACGACGATCTCGACGCGCGCGCCGAGGACGTCGCCGCCAGTCTTCCCGACCAGCCGCAGTCCCAACCAGTGGTTTCGATTTCCGACCTCGTTGAGAAACAGCCGCACCGGCCCGTTGTTGTTGGTGACCAGCACGTCCGTGTCACCGTCGTTGTCGACGTCGCCGAGTGCCGCACCGCGGCTGACTTCGAGAAGCTTTAGTTCCGCGCCTAACTGACCGACGACCTCGACGAAACTTCCTTTTCCCGTATTCCGGAAAAGCTGGTTCGATTGGCCCAGCGGAAACGGATCTTTCTTCCGCACGAGTTCGGGTATGAGTTGGACCGCGCCGTTGGCGACGAACAAGTCGAGCCAGCCGTCGTTGTCGTAATCAAAGAAAAACGTGCCGAATCCGGTGAAGCGACGGCCGGGCATGCCGAGGCCCGCCTCGCGAGTGCGGTCTTCAAAAAGCGTCTGGCCCATGTTCACGTAAAGCGTGTTCGTCTCGTCCATCAGGTGCGTGATGAAGATGTCGTCGGCGCCGTTGCCGTCGAAGTCTCCGGCGTCGACGCCCATGCCCGCTTCGGGCTGGCCGTTCCTGTTGATGGCTGCGCCGGCGAGAAGCGCTTCGTTCGTAAACGTGCCGTTCTTCTGGTTGACCCAGAGTTGATTGGGATCGCCGTCGTTGGCGACGTAGATGTCCATCCAGCCGTCGTCGTTGAAATCCGCCGTGACGACGCCGAGTCCATGGCCAAACTCTTTGTCGACTCGCGCCGCGACAGTCACGTCTTCGAAGACTCCGTTGCCTTTGTTGTGCAAAAGGCGGTTGCCCGGCGAGCGGAAGACACGCGGCGTGCAGTAATCCGGAGCGGTGGTGGCGGCGAAACAGTTCGGGCTATTCGCAACTGTGAAGTTCGCGTAGTTCACGATTATCAGATCGAGCCACCCGTCGCGATCGTAATCGAAGAACGACGCGCTCGTACTCCAGCGCGGATCGTCAGTGCCACTCTCTTTCGTGACGTCGATAAACTTTCCGTCGCCTTTATTGAGATACATCTGGTTCGAGCCGAGATTGGTGAGATAAAGATCGGGCAAGCCATCGTTGTTGATATCGCCAACGGCCGCGCCCATGCCGTAGCCGTTCGCGACGATGCCGCTTTGCTGAGTTACGTCGGTGAACGAGAGTTTTCCGGCAGCGAGATCGTTGCGGAAGAGTCTACCGCGCGGCGGTTCGGTGCCGCGCCACGGGAAGAGCGTGTCGCCGGGTCGGGTATTCGGCTCGAACGTATTGCCCTGGACCAGGAACACATCGAGATCGCCATCGTTGTCGAAATCGAACAACGCGCCGCCGCTGCCGGTGATCTCCGGGAGATAAAACTTTCCCGTCATGCCGTTGTAGTGCTGAAACTTCAGCCCTGACTTTTCGGCGACTTCGCTGAAAATCGGCGTGTTTGATTTATCCGGTTTTGTTTGGCCTGCAATAAAGAGGACTACTGCCAGCGCCAACAACGAGGTCTTGATCATGGTGACGATAACTCTTTCGCCTTCCACTGATAGATCGCCCGCGCGAGTTTTCCGAGGGGAATCAGCGTTCCTTCACTGCCCTAATTCAGTTTCTTGATTTGCCGCAGCGCTTGCTGGACCACGGCGGAAGCGCTCACCTGATCTTTCGCCGCACTTAGCCCTCGACGATCACTGGTTTCGCGGCCGTTTGCGGATACACCGCCGCCGAGACGCAAAGGACGCACAGGATCTGTAGCAGCAATCCGGCATTCATCGAGGGACAGGATATTAACAAAACAGCGCGGGCATATTGTAGGTAAACGGGGTTATAATTAAGCCCGCCACATTAAGAGTTACCGCGATAAAAGCCATGACCAAAACACGCTCCATCGCTTTGGTTCCCCTGGCGTTGTTACTCATTACAACGTCGTTCGCACAACAACAGACTCCAACCACTGAAGTACGCGCGGTCAAGAACGTGCCTCACTTTGCTCGCGTGAACGACCGGCTCTATCGAGGCGGTCAGCCTCCGCACAAGGAAACTCTTCGCGCTCTCGCGGCGATGGGCATCAACACGATCATTAACCTGCGCGACGACGACGACAACTCGTCGACCGAAGCCGAAGACGCAAAGGCCGCCGGCCTTCGCTATTTCAACATCCCGTTCAAGCGTATGGGACGGCCGCACGATGCCGACGTCGCTCGCGTCATGTCACTGATCGACGCGAAAGAAAACGGGGTCGTCTTCGTTCACTGTCACCGCGGCTCAGATCGCACGGGCCTGATCATGGCTCTCTATCGCATCAGTCACGATGGTTGGACGGACCACGCCGCGATCGACGAAGCGAAACATTTCGGCCTCGGGTTCTGGCAGGTGCAAATGAAGGACTACATTTCCGACTACTTCCGCGACCATTCCGCGTCCACGAACTCGACAGCCAAAGACAAAAAATAAGAGGCGAGCCGTGTGAGACTCGCCCCTCATCTAAGACGCCCTTGAGACCTCTTGCGTTAGTTCGTTATCAACGAAGTATCGTCAATTACGAACGACGTCTGTAACGAAGAGTCCTCGGTCCCGAGGAAGTAGACTCGAATCGTCTGTCCTCTGAAGGAACTCAGATCGAACGTCCTCTGGACATAACCCGTCGTCTTGTTCAAGTTCGAGAAAGTCGCAAGAGTTGCCAGCACCGTGTTGCTGGAATTGCGTACCTGCACTTGCAACCTGTCGAATGCGGTGGTGGTAGTTGTTTCGGCCGTGGTGATCTTCAGCCAGAAAGTCAGCGTCGCGGTGTTGGCCGTCGACGGTATGGTGACCTGCTGATAGAGCGTGTCAGTGTGCGTCGTACCGTATCCATCGAGCCACGCGTACCACGAACCCGTGCGCGGCGTTTGGCCCGTCGAGTTTGTGACCACGCCTGCGGTCGCGACCCATGTGACGTTACCCGATTCGAACCCGCGGTTCAGCAGCAGTTCCGATCCCGGCGCCGGCGTCGGCGTAGGAGTCGGAGTCGGAGTCGGAGTCGGAGTTGGCGTACCGCCGGTGAGTAATGAGAATAGCAGCCGGTTCGGCGATCCGGTTCCGGCGCCGGTCACGTGATTGAGAGTTGAGTTGTTAATGATGGCCGCCGTGACCGTTGCCGGCGAGGCGGTCGGGTTTGTTTCGAGGAACAACGCAGCCACGCCCGCGACGTGCGGCGTCGCCATTGACGTGCCGGAGATCGTGTTCGTTGCCGTGTCGCTCGTTCTCCACGCTGACGTGATGCTGCTGCCCGGAGCGAAGATGTCGACGCAGGTGCCGAAGTTCGAGAACGACGAGCGGGCGTCGGTGGTGGTCGTCGAACCGACGGTGATCGCGCTGGCGACGCGGGACGGCGAGACGTTGCACGCGTTTTGATTCTCATTACCGGCGGCGACCGCGTAGGTCACGCCGTCGTTGATCGAATTTGTGACGGCGGTGTCGAGTGCCGACGAAGCGCCGCCACCCAGACTCATGTTCGCAACGGCGGGTTGGCCGGCCTGATGGTTCGACGTAACGAAGTCCACGCCGGCGATGACGCCCGAGTTGGTTCCGCTGCCGGACGAATCGAGGACGCGTACCGCGACGAGCGTTACGTTCTTCGCGACGCCGTAGGTCGTGCCGCCGACAGTGCCGGAGACGTGCGTGCCGTGGCCGTTACCGTCATTCGTGCCGAGGCCGTCGTTGATGGCGGTGAAGCCGGAGATCACGCGGCCGGCGAATTCGGTGTGGGTCGAGCGAATGCCGGTGTCGATGATGTAAGCCTTCACGCCCGAGCCGGTCGCGTTGTAGTTATAGGTGGCATTGAGAGGCAGGTCTCGTTGATCGATCCGGTCCAGTCCCCAGGTGGCGTTAGTCTGAGTCGCTCCCAAACTGACGACGGAATCTTCTTCGACAAAAGCGACGCGCGGATCGTCGGCGAGTCTCTGCGCCTGTTGTTCCGGCATGCGAACTGAGAAGCCTTTCAGCGCGCGTGTGTAGGTGTGACCGTTACCACGATCGCCGCCGAAAGCGTTGGCGAGTCGAGCTGCTTCGCCGTCGACGTCGTCGACGCTGTCTTTGAGCACGACGATGTATTGATTAGCGATTCGTTTGTCCGCCTGAGCGCGGCGGAATTTAGGTCCATTACCGTTAAGGTTCTGGCTGTGTGCCGCGGTGAGGACCACCACCGCGACAGACAAGGCCACGAAAGCAAATAACGCAAGCGTTTTTTTCATATAACCTCCAGTGGGTTGAGAACAGTCGTTTAGAGCTGGGAGCGTCGGCTGTGGGCGAAAAACCTCGGGAGGAACTTACTGGGATTTAAAACGTTTGGGAGGTTATTGCCTTCTGGGTTGGCAGATGATAGACCTGTGGCCCGAGAAACACAAGACCAGTGAGCGAGTCATGAACGTAACAGACATCACGAAATTTTTTAAGTACACCGAGTGGGCGAATGAGTTGGCGATGGAGGCTGCGTCGAGGTTGCCGGACGAGGGTTTGCGACGCGATTTCGGCATCAGTCACACGTCGATTTTCGGTACGTTATTGCACATGGCGGGAGCGGAATGGATCTGGCTCGAGCGTTGGCATGGGCGTTCGCCGGCGAAAGACGAAGCGTGGTCGATGTGGACGACGGACTCGTGCCGCGACCTTGCGATGTTGAGAGATCGGTGGAGCGAAGTGATCGATCGTCGCACGCGATACGTTTCAGGGCTGGATGACGACCGGCTCGACGCTGACCTGCACTTCAAGCTTCTCAGCGGCGATGCAAGCTCGATGCGGTTGGTCGATCAGATGCAGCACGTCGTGAATCACGCCACGATGCACCGCGGACAGGTCGTCGGCATGATCCGCCAACTCGGGGTTGATCCCCCATCGACCGATCTGCTCTTCTACCTCCGCCGCGAGATCTCGCCGCGGTGAGGTCCTGTTAATTCGCTGGTTTGATAGGATTGGGATCTGAGTTGGTCGTGGGTTGAACACTTCATGCCTCACCTCGACATTATAAGGTGTCGTGAAAATAGTTGTTAGTTCGTCCCAGCGGGTTGACTTCGCCATTATCCGAAGCACAAATGTGATTCTTACGGTACGCTCCTTATCGTTTGCTGCTGCTGCTGCAAAAGACCCACTTTTTTGCAGTTTGCTCAAAGGCCTTGTCCCTACGCCGGAAAAGAAAATTACGATAAGAACGTAAGAATAGCGATCAGCAGGACACTCATGTTCCAGAGTCCAACCGAGAAACGCAACCAGAATAATAACCGGGTCGCGATCACATCTTCCCTAACCCAATCGGGAGTTGAAAACAGCCAGAGGAACGCACACCGCTTAGAGGCGATTGAGCTCCGTCCCTTGATCATCCAACCCCCTAATTTCTTAGCTTCTGGGGGGACCCAGAAAAACCCATGCGGTTGACCGTCGGCGTCCCAACTCCTTCTGTGCGATTCATATTCTAACCGCACGAGTTTGTCGAACATCAGAAAAGATACTAGTAATATGGAGGCCAGGGGTATGATTAGGACGAGACTCGACATAATGATGTCACCAGCTGCATGCGCAATTCCCCTTGGGGAGCCTCTGCTTTTCAGTCATGTTGTAATTACGTGCGTCATTGCGAGTTGGTCGATATGGCCGTGTTCGCTTCGGATGGGGAGCAAAGAACACGTAGTATGCGGTAGCTGAGGCGCCGGGCGATCCTCCGCCAAGGGACGTAAAGGAATTTCCCTCCTGGTCTAGGCCAACTGCGCCGGCCATTCCGTATGCACCTTGTAACTCGACATTGAAACCGCCCGATACACTATCAGGGCTATACGTGACTGTGGAACTCGGGCCGGGCGTCATAAAACCCCCGCCAAGGTATGGATAAGTACCTCCCGTTTGACGATCGAACATTAGTCCGCCCGTAACCCCTATGAAATAAGGACTACCAAAAGAGATGTTCACATCGGTATAGCCGGACAATGAGGCTGGATCGTTGGGATCGCTTACTACTTGGGCAGTGGGATCGGGAACGCGGACTACGTCTCCATTCTCTTTGAGTTGGATCCAGTCTCCATTACTCAAACCTTGGCATTGCGGACAATCTGATGATCCTTGGTACTGGGTTACCGCACCGTTCGCTACGCTGTAGCCACCATAGCTGTCTTTGTTGTTATTGTACTCCTCATCGTCGATCCAAATGAAGGTCTGGTCGTCTTTCGTTAGCCAGATCAAACCCGAGGGATCAATAAGATTAACTGGATTGTTGAGGCAATAGTTGTAACGGTTCCAATTCTGAGGTTCCGTGAGATAGGCGCGTAGAATGTAAGCTCGTTCGCGCGCATTCCTGCCCGACTCTATTTCAAACAGGATGTTATATGGATCCGGCCGAGTAAAGCGGCCTTGGGAACTTGAGTAATATCTTGCTTGAGCGAAATCCAGCCCGGTCTCAACATCCCGTTCATATGCGGTGAACTTTTGGCGGATACCGTCTGACGTGCCGGGAAAGCCGATGCCGGTGGTGCGGCCGCCGATGCCGGCGCCGAGTTCTTCGCCAAAGGGCATGTAGTCGTGCCGGCTCACAATGCCAGCGGTCGAGTTTGTTACCACACGGGGGGAGCCTAAGTGATCACTTGTCGTGTAGCGTGTGCCGTTGGCGTTCACCGCCGTTGGTTCGATAGTAGCGAGCAGTCCACCCGCACCGTAGACATATTCCTTTGCCAGAGCGCCCGTAGCGCCGTTAAATTCCATGATCAACTGTCCGCCGATACCGTAAACAAACCGCAGGTTCTCACCAAGCAGTTTGCGGACGCGTTGGCCCTCGCCGTCATAAACGTAAGCATTGACGTTGTCGACCTTGCTAATCTTGTTTTCGCCGTCATAGGCATAACTATGCGTTCCGTCGTTGAGCAGATTGCCGGCTGCGTCGTAGCTTGAGCCGGTGATGCGATTGTTGCT
>DASURS010000127.1:0-5228 GCA_036279935.1 Pyrinomonadaceae bacterium | reverse complement strand
GCGGCCGTTCATCTGGGCGCCGCTGACGCAGGACTACATGTCGCACGGCGTGCTGGTAGTGCGCACGACGGGCGATCCCAATTCGTTGTTTGGACCAGTGCGCGGCGAGATCAGCCGACTGGATCCAAACCTGCCGCTGTTCGACGTGAAGACGTTGACAGAACATTTGCGGCTCGCGCTGTTTCCGGCGCGGGTTGCGGCGACCGTGTTGGGCGTTTTTGGATTTGTGGCGTTGCTGCTTTCCGCGATCGGCATCTACGGCATCACTTCGTACGCGGTGGCCCAGCGCACGCACGAGATCGGCATTCGCATGGCGCTCGGCGCGCAGTTGAGCGACGTGATGAAGCTCGTACTTAGTCATGGATTAAAACTGACGATGATCGGCGCGGCTATCGGTCTCCTGGGCGCTTACCTCGCGACGCGCGCAATCAGAAGTGTGCTTTACGGCGTCAGCGCGACTGATCCGCTGACGTTTGGCTTCGTCTCGGTGTTGTTAATTGGCGTGGCGCTGGTGGCGTGTTACGTGCCCGCGCGTCGGGCGACGAAGGTCGATCCGCTCGTGGCGCTGCGCAATGAGTAGAAGAGAATTTCGAATTTCGAATCGCGAATTTCGAATTTAGTTTGCAATTCGCATTTGTCTGTAATTCGCATTTGTCTACAAATTCGAAATTCAAAATTCACAATTCGAAATTCAAACTGGTGATCCATGTTCTTGCAAGACATTCGCTATGGCCTGCGTGGCCTTTTGAAACGACCGGGTTTTACCGCTGTCGCGGTTATCACTCTCGCGTTGGGCATCGGCGCTAACGCCGCGATCTTCAGTGTCGTCAACGCGGTGCTGCTCAGACCGCTTCAGTTTCAGGATCCGGAGCGGTTAGCGATCCTTTGGGAAGACGCTTCGTTCGCGGGCTTTCCGCTGAACACGCCCGCGCCGGCCAATTACGTCGACTGGAAAAACCAGACGCAGTCGTTTGCCGACATGGCTGCGACGCACGAGACGAGCCTCAACCTCACCGGCGACGGCGAACCGCAGCGCGTTGCGACGCGACGCGTCACCGCTAACTTCTTTTCCGTGCTCGGCGTGCAGCCGCTGATCGGCCGCGGCTTTCTGCCGGAGGAAGATCGTCCGCAGGCGAACAAGGTCGTCGTGCTGAGTTATCCGTTGTGGCAGAGCCGTTACGGCGGCGATCGCAACATTCTCAATCGCACGATCCTGCTCGATGGCGAGAAGCACACGGTCGTCGGCGTCATGCCGTCGGGTTTTCAATGGATCGATACGGAAGAGCAGCTCTGGGCGCCGCTCGGTCTTGATGCGGAAGACCTGGCGAACCGCGGCGGACATTACCTCACGGTCGTTGCTCGTTTGAAGCCGGGCGTGACGATGGCCCAGGCGCAGTCGGAGATGACGGCGATCATGAGCCGCATCGCTAAGGACCATCCGGAAGAGACGATGGAAGGCAAACTCGGCGCGGTCGTCATGCCGTTGCACGAACAGTTGGCGGGAAACTCTCGACGTCCGTTGCTCGTGTTGCTGGTGGCGGTCGCGTTCGTGTTGTTGATCGCGTGCGCGAACATCGCCGGGCTCTTGCTTGCGCGCGCCGCCGGACGCCGCCGCGAGATCGCGGTCCGCACCGCATTGGGCGCGAGCCGCATGCGGATCGTGCGGCAGTTGCTGACGGAGAGTCTGTTGCTGTCCACGTTCGGCGGAATCTGCGGGTTGGTGCTTGCCGTTTGGAGTTTCGGATTTTTGGAGAAACTGATTCCGGAAGGGATGAAGCAGTCGACGAGTTTGAAACTCGACGCGTCGATGCTGCTGTTTGCGCTGGCTGTGTCGGTCGTGACCGGCGTTGTGTTTGGACTGATTCCGGCGCTGCAATCGGCGCGCGTCGATTTGAATGAGAGTTTGAAACAGAGCGGCGGGCGATCCGGCGCGGGATCGGGTTCGCGTTTGCGCAGCGGGATGATCGTGTTTGAAGTGGCGCTGTCGCTGGTGCTGCTGGTCGGCGCGGTGCTGCTGATCCAGACGCTGTTCCAGTTGTTCAATCAGTATTCGGTGCTCGCGCCGGAGAAGGTGTTGACGGCGCGGACGGTGCTGCCGCTGACGAAGTACGAAGACGCGCAGAAGCGGAACGCGTTTTATCAGCGGGTCCTGGAACGCGTGGAGTCGACGCCGGGTGTCGTGTCGGCTGGTTACACGACGTCGGTGCCGCTGTCGTGGAAGGGTGGGACCAGCGGATTCTTCCCGGAAGGAACGACGAATCCGATTCCGGGCGTGTCGTACGATGCGAACCATCGCCAGGTCAGTGCCAACTACTTGCAAACGATGGGCATTCCGTTGCGGCAGGGCCGCTACTTCGACGCGCACGACAACGAGCAGGCGATGCCGGTCGTGATTATCAACGAGACGATGGCGCGTGAATACTGGCCCAACGGCGATGCTGTCGGGCGTCGTTTCAAACTCGGCGATCCGGCGGACGACGTACCATGGCTGACGATCGTCGGCGTTGCCGGCGACGTGCGGCAGATGGGCATCGACGTTCCGGTCAAGGCGGAGATGTACCTGCCGTACCAGCAAGTGAAAGACTTTGATTGGTTCATACCGCGCGACCTCGCGATCCGCACGAACGGCGATCCCGCGAGCCTAACGGGCGCGGTGCGACAGGCAGTCTCCGCGGCCGATCCCGACCAGCCGATTTCAAACATCGCGACGATGGAAGAGGTGTTGGGCCATGAAGCCGCGCAGCGACGGCTCGGGATGATGCTGCTCTCCGCGTTTGCGGTGCTTGCGTTGTTGCTGGCGTCGCTCGGGATCTACGGCGTGCTGGCGTATTTCGTCGCGCAGCACAAGAACGAGATCGGCGTACGGCTCGCACTCGGCGCAACGCCCGCGAGGATCCTGTTGCTCGTGTTGCGCAAGGGAATGGCGTTGACGCTGCTCGGAGTTGCGATCGGTTTGGCGGCGTCGTTTGCCTTGATGCGTTTGATGAGTTCGTTGCTGTTCGGCGTGAAGGCTCTCGATCCATTGACGTTTGCGGGAGTGCCGCTGTTGCTGGCGTTCGTTGCGTTGTTGGCGTGCTGGCTGCCGGCACGCCGCGCGGCGAAAGTCGATCCGATGGTCGCGCTCAGGTACGAATAAAAAAACATGAACACTCTCCTACAGGATCTTCGCTACGGCGTGCGGATGTTGTTAAAGAATCCCGGCGTGGCGGCGGTTGCGATTCTGACGCTTGCGCTCGGAATCGGCGCGAACACGGCGCTCTTCAGCGTCGTCAACGCGGTGTTGCTGCAACCGCTGCCTTATCGGGAACCGGATCGACTCGTCTCGGTGTGGGCCAACCTTCCGGACCGTGGCCGCTGGCGCGTGACACCCGCCAACTTTCTCGACTGGAAAAAGCAGAGCACGACGTTCACCGACATGGCCGCATACGGCGCTTCGACGTTGACGCTGACTGGCGAAGGCGAACCGGAGCAGCTGCTCGGCACGCGCGCCAGCGCCGGATATTTCTGGGTCCTCGGCATGGAACCGTCGCTCGGCCGCTCGTTTCTTCCGGAAGAGCACGAGCCGGGGAAGAACCAGGTCGTCGTGCTGGGCCACTCGCTGTGGCAACGGCGCTTCGGCGGACGTGCGGACGTCATCAATAAATCGATCACGCTGAACGGCACGAATTACATCGTCGTCGGGGTGATGCCCCCGGGCATTTATCCGAGTTGGCCCACGACGTCGGGACAGCTCTCGTTCAATCCCGATCAGCAACAGTTCTGGGTGCCGATGGCGTTTACGAGCGAGTGGGCTTCGCTGCGGACTGCGGGCGTGCTGGGAGTTATCGGCCGGTTGAAGCCGAACGTGACAGTCGAGCAGGCGCAGGCGGAAATGACGACGATCGCGGCTCGTCTCGCGCAGGAGTATCCCGTCAACAAGGGCCTGGGAATCGTTGTCAATCCATTGATGGAAGAGGTCGTCGGCGACGTCAGACCCGCGTTGCTGATGTTGCTGGCAGCCGTTGCACTGGTGTTGTTGATTGCGTGCGCGAACATCGCGGGCCTGCTGTTGGCCCAACACGCCACGCGGCGCAAAGAGATCGCGATTCGCGGCGCGCTCGGCGCCGGGCGTTCGCGACTGATGCGCCAGTTACTGCTCGAAGGAGTGTTGTTGTCGCTGCTCGGAACGGCGGGCGGCGTGCTGATCGGCCGCGTTGGCGTCGATCTCATACTGAAACTCATTCCGCAGCAGATCCCGCGTCTCGATCAGATCCAACTCGACTGGCGCATGTTTGCCTTCACACTCGCGCTGTCACTCGTCACCTGTTTCGTGTTCGGACTTGTGCCTGCATGGCAGGCGTCGAAAGCTGATCTTCACGGCGCGCTCGAACAGAGCGGACGCGGATCAACGCCCGCTCGCCAACGTTTTCGCCAGCTTCTCGTCGTGTTTCAAACAAGCATGGCGGTGATGCTGGTGATCGGCGCCGGCCTGCTGATCAAGAGTTTCCGGCAACTCCAGCGCGTGGATCCGGGGTTCAAAGCGGAGCGCGTCATCGCGTTGGGACTGACGCTGCCTGCTTCGAAATACAACGAGCCGCGGCAGATCAACAGCTTCTACAACCAACTCCTCGAACGCGTCGCGACCGTGCCGGGCGTTCAGGCGGCGACGATCGCTTACGACCATCCGCTCGAAGCAAACTGGGTCGACGCCTTCAGGATCGAAGGCCGGCCCGATCCGCGTCCCGGCGAAGGACTATCGGCGAACTTCAATCCCGTCAGCCCCGACTACTTCAACACTGTCGGCGCGCGGATCGTCAACGGCCGTTCGTTCACAGCGCAGGACGATCAGGATCATCCGGGCGTCGCCATCGTCAACGAAGCATTCGTGCGGCAGTACTTCCCGAACGAGAACGCAATCGGACAACGCATCAAGCCGAGCCCGCCAGCGCGCATCTGGGACAACCAGCGACTGACGTCGTTCGAAATCGTCGGCATCGTGCGTAACGTCAAATCGTCAGGCTTGAACGCCGAAACAGATCCCGCTTACTACCTGCCCGCCTCTCAGGCGCCGTTGCAGGACATGACGATACTTGTTCGCATGTCCGGCGATCCGGTTGCGGTCGTTCCGTCGTTGCGTCAGGCCGTTTGGTCCATCGATCCGAACCAGCCGATCGCGACCGTGAAGACGATGGAACAGATCGTCTCCGACAGCATGGCCCAACCGCGGCTCAACATGGCCGTGATGGCAC
>DASURS010000126.1:0-2811 GCA_036279935.1 Pyrinomonadaceae bacterium | reverse complement strand
GCGGTGAGCACTGCCTGCGGTGTGTAACGAGCGACGGTCACCGCCAGCGACCGTGGGATGTGGCCGTCCGCGGGCAGAAGTCGAAACGCCATCAACGACGGCGAAGGACGGCTCGAAATCAGTTGGCCCAACTCGCTGGCTTCGGCTTCTTCGAGACCCTGCGCGCGCCGGTCCTTGATCTCACCGGCGCCAAGCACCTCGATGCCGACGCCGCCGGTCTCGCGTTCCGCCATCGGTAAGCGAATGAGCTGCACTTCGAAATCGCCGGAACGCGGAAGCCGCAGCTCGCCGTTGACGGTGAAGCGGGCGGTGTTCGCGACGTCTTCGATAAACGAAACTTTCAGTTCGCGATTCGTGACGTCCCAATCGGCGACCGTTGCGCCGGAGACCTGGTTAACAGTGAAATGCTCGGGCAGCAGCACCGCGACTTCACGCGCCAGTCCCTGGACCACTTCGACCTGGACTTCGGCCGTCACCTGCGTTGCATCTTCGCCGAGACCAATCAATTGCGTCACTGCGCCGCGCAGTCGCAGCGGTTGGCTGGCGCGCGCATCGTCTACTCGTCGCCGCCAGGCGAACGTCAACGGCTCACCGCCTTTTCCATTCGCTTTCCAGCTACTGCCGGAAGCGGTTTCGGTGTGTTCGAGCAACAGACCGCCCGTGACGCGAACATCAACGCCTTGCCGCAGCAGTTCGAGTGACGCGTGTGACACGGCGGAGTTGCTGACAGGCAGATGAAGAATGTCAGTTCCGGCTACAGTCGTGACGGGCGCTACGATCTTCAGCGTCAACACGGATCGTCCGGGCTTCGACAGCAACAGTTCGAGACGTCCTGGTCCCTGGCTGCCCGGTTGTGTGATCAGATTGACCGGGCGTCCGTCGAGTTGTGCGTCGCGGACCATCAAGCCTTCGGGCATTGGGATGCGCACCCAGCCGTTCTTGATCACGTCGACCGTGAGTCGTGCTTCGCCTGATGCGAGATCGCCGTCGATCTTCAGCTCGTAATCGATGCGGCTCAACGTGGCTTCAACTGGAGGCGGAGGCGGTTCTGGTTCAGTGGTTGAAGCCGCGCGTTTCAGAGCAGTGTATTCGTTGACCGGGAGTACGACCCAGCCATCGTCGCGGACAGTTGACGCTGTTTGGGCCGAGATCGAGATGACGCTGGGAGTTAAAAAGAGAAGTAAGCAAAGGGACGCAGGCAAACGCATTGTGGTTCTCCTTAGCAGATTTGTGTGCGGTGGTGCAGGCACACTTCGACACGTGCGGCGACGTGGAAGCCGTCGCGAAGATCAGTCTCGCACTATGGTTCGAATTGAGACCTGAGGCGTTGGTCTCTTCTACCGAATGTCGGAGCGTATGATGCGGTGAGGTTGCTTTTGGGTTGGAATGATCGGTCCGATCCGTGTGAGCCAACACGGATCGGACTGATTTTATGCGTGGTTTACGAGTGGATCCAGAAGGCGCTTTCCGCGAATTGCTGACCCTTCCACCAGTTGGTTCCGCCGTTGCCGTAGCGGAAGTTGTTTCTTCCCGCCTGGCTCTGTAACGGCGCGGTTACTTCGCCGTTCGCGTCACGCTTCGCACTGTGATCGTCAGTCTCGGGGACGACGACGGCGATGTGGCCCGACAGTCCATCGTTCTTTCGTCGCGCAACGATGACGCCGATCGCGCCCTGGTTCACTTCCTGCTGCAACTTCGTTAACGATCCCGTCTGTCGCCAGCCGAAACGCATGCCGAAATCACGCAGCCAGCGAAACAGATCATTCGCGCGCTGCTCGTCGATCGTGTTGCCGAGCAGCGGTTGGACCGTCTTGCCCTGGGCCAACTTCTCGATCGCCGCCGCACTCCACCACACACGCGGTAGATAGATGCCGGCGAGATGGCAGTAGTCGTGAGCGTAGATATTGCAGAACGTCGAATTCGTCGTCGGCTGATAACGTTTGTGCGCCTGTTTGTCGACGGCTAGCCAGTCGATGATCTCCGCGAGCTCCGCGCGCAGTTCGTCCGGTGTCGTGCCGGTACGTCCCGGTTGATTCGGCTCGTTGAGTGAGTGGGCCGTCGCCGGATTGACGCGCTTCGTTACGGTGCCGGCTTTGCGCGGCATGGTCACGGCGACGATGCCACTCGCCGGTGGTTCAGCCGCCGGTTGCAACACGGGAACGACGTCAACGTCCGGCGCCGGTTTCAGAAACTCAGCCGAAGCAAAACCGCGGAAGTGCGCGCCGAGCAAACTCGTCTCGACTTCGAGAAATCCGTTTTCTTTCTTGTTGCTGACGGCCTGGACGATGTGTCCGTCCGGCAGTCGTGCGATGACGTTTGCGGTCGGATTGTCCTTGTCGATCTTCGGCTCACTGCGCAGACGAAGCGGCGTCTCTCGCACGTCGACTCGGAAGCGTTTTCCCTTCGCTTCGATCTCGGTCGGCGGAGGGACGGCAGCTTCACCCGGCGCAGCCGTCGCGATCACCGGCGGCAATCCGTCGGTAGCGACTGTCTTCGAGAGCCGGATGAACTCGAAGATCTGCTCGCCGTAAAACTTTCCACCCGGCGGCCGGAAGCCCTGCCGCAAGCCGCGGCTGTGACGGAAGTTTCCGGTGCCGATGTTGTAAGCGATCGCCACGAGCGCTTGTTCGCGATCGTCGAGCGTCGCCTTGTTGCCAAAACCGATGCCGTCCCTGGCGTGCTTCAGTTCGCCGATCGCTTTCTGGAGGCACGCGTCGAAGTCGGCATACTTTTTCTGGAGAAAGTAGTCCGGCTCTTTTTTGAAAAACTGGAGGTCAAACTGAAAGATGCCGAACCCGTGGCAGAACTTGT
>DASURS010000125.1:0-48137 GCA_036279935.1 Pyrinomonadaceae bacterium | reverse complement strand
TTCTCCTCTGCATTCACCTCTGCATTCTCCTCTGTTGTTAGCAAATTAAGATGTCCGGTTTTTTTAGCAAGTGAAATGTCCGGTTTTGGTTTTACCAATTCAAATATCTATCCCGCAGTAGGGGCTGTGGGAATGTGGGCGTTGGGGCTATGGTATGATTCAGCCACTCGAAGCGCTGCATGCGCTTTAGAAAGCGATGCGCTTTAGGAATGGCACGCGAAGCAGAAAACAAAAATGCGGAAGCCAAGATAAGCCCCGGATTTGCCGCTCGCCTCGAGCAGCTCGGTCCTGAAGAAGAGGTGCGCGCCATCGTGATGCTGCGCACCGGTGGCGCTAAAGGAAGCTTTAAGACGCGTCCTACAAAGAAGGCACGACGGGCCACCGTAAAAAACACTCGCGATGCCGTTACGGTTCTTCTACCAGTTATCGATCGTATTTTGAAGCGCCATCATGGAAAGCGATTGAAGAGTGAAATCGATGCATTAGGTGCGGTACCCGTTATCACTACTCCTACCGGCATCAATGCTCTCACCGGATCTGAGTACGTCAAAGCAATCATCGAAGATCAGGCGGTTTACCGCATGGCCTAAGCTAGCGTTTCTCACCAGCAGGACAACTCAACCTCGCTTTCGGCCGCCGTAATGGCCTTACCAGTCAGGATCAGAAATGTTCACTACTACCGAATAGCGGGACACTACACGTTCGCCGGCGACTTGTTCATCGCGCGCGGCAGTCTCTACTTCTTCCCGGAGGTCGATCTGGCGGAGCAGAGAGAGAAGGTTTCGCGCCATGTGCCTCATGAGTTGGGGCTTCTCTTGCTGGCGATCACGTGGCTGGCCCAGCGTGCCGGATCCTATTCGTCACGAACAGAATTTTGGCAGGACGGCATGACTCACGAGAGGTTTCAAATAGAAGCCTCTGCTCACCTCGACAAGCTGAAATTGGAAAAGCTCAGCAAAGCGCCTTCAGTAACACTGCCGCTCCCGACGCACGTCCGCGCCGAGGAGATCTCCGGAATCAGGCTAACCCCACGCGGAGTGCTCTCCTTCAGAGCGCAGTCCGATACTCACGACTTCAACATCGGCGTCCTGCGAAAGAACCAGGTGCGAAATGTCTTATGGGAAGCGGGCCTGGGCCGCGTTTGAATTTCTTGGAGCGTGATATGATTCGGTCCGGTTCACCTGGGTTTGTATCCCTATCCTCTCCGTTTGATGGAGCTCGCAATACGTTATGCGACGATTACTTACGATTCTCACTATTTTTCTTTTAACTCCTCCCGTCTTTGCACAGAAAGTAAAGACCATAATGGGCGAAGCCTGGGTGGGCGTGGTTGAGTCTGTCAACGAAACGACGCGCGAGATCACGTTGAGCCACCCGGATCAAAGCAAGACGGAGAAGTTTGTCTGTGTGCTTGAAGAGGGCTATCAGGTGAAGTTGAAGGATGGCACTTCACGCGAACTGAAAGTTTCCGAACTCAAGCCCGGCTTGCGGGTCAGGATCTTCTACAAGTCGAAGACGGCCGCAGTCGCCGGACGCAGCGAGAAGATTAAAGTCGTCAAACGAATCGATTTCCTCGGGCGCGATAATTTCACGCGGATGCGTGAGATGTTGCGGGTTGAACCGTCTATTGCGGTGACAGAAGCAAAGTCGCGTGAGCTGCCGAAGACAGATCCTTTCAAGCTGCATCTGGCGCTCGAACCGGAAAACATGGACAAAGGTCTGCTAAAGTGGGTAGAGCGATGGAATAAGGAATCATCGGCCAAGTACGGTCGAGTGGAAATCGTCAATGATGTTGCGCAAGCAGACGCTTCATTAGTCGCCATTTGGGGGCAGGATGATTCGTTCATGAGCATGGTGGGACTAATGACCGACGGCGACGTCCGCGACCTCCGCAGCATTGGGTTCGGAACTGGATACCTGATTATTAAAGACGACAAGGGACTGCACGTGTTGTGGCAGAGTAGTTTCACGATAGATGCCGAGGAACCCCAGCGCTCAGGGCCGTTTTTGGGCCAAGTTATCGAGGGCAGATTGAAAGCCAGAACCAAATAGGAAGTTCGAACAAGCAGTCGCGATCCAACGTCCCAGAACGCAATCATTCGTCGAGGAGCACGTCATGAAAAAGAGTTCCTTCCGGAACGGCGCGTTTGTTCTACTCGCCGTCTGCGCCGCCTTTCTGATCGCTTCGAACGTAAACGTCCACTCGCAGCGGCGCGAAGTCACGCCGGAAGATCTCGCGCGGCGCAACAAGATCGAAGCCGAACTACAGTCGATCGCCGTCGTCGAACGCAAACTGATGATCCCGATGCGCGACGGCAAACGGATCGCGACCGACGTCTACCGGCCCAAAGACACCTCGAAAAAGTATCCGACGATCTTCGTCCGCACGCCATACAACTTCAACTATTGGGACGTCCGCAACGGCGTGCCGCGCGACCTCTCGAACGAGCTCGAAGCAGTGAAACGCGGCTACGCATTCGTCGAGATGAACGAGCGCGGCCGTTTCTTCTCCGAAGGAAACTACGACATTCTCGGACCGCCGCTCACAGACGGAGTCGACGAACTCGCCTGGATCTCCAAACAACCGTGGTCGAACGGGAAAGTCGGAACGATCGGTTGCTCGTCGACTGCCGAATGGCAGTTGGCAGTTGCCGCGCAGGGACATCCCGCGTTTACGACGATGATCGCACAGGGCTTCGGCGCGGGTGTCGGCCGGGTCGACGGTTTTTATGAACAAGGCAACTGGTATCGCGGCGGCGCAGTGCAGATGTTGTTCATCGCGTGGCTGTACGGCCAACAGAACCAGGTCCGCCCGATGTTTTCGCCAAACACGACGCAGGAAGAGTTGATCGGCGCGTCGCGCGCGTTTGATCTCGCGCCGCAACTACCCAGCGTCGACTGGTCCAAAGCGCTCCGCCATCTGCCTGTGCAGGACATCATGAAAGCGGCCGGCGGTCCGAAGGGCATCTTCGCAGATCGCATGCCGGTGGCCACGGGCGGCGCGATGATTCAGCGTGAGCCAAACGATCTGGCGTGGTACAAGGGCGGTCTATGGCACGACAACATGAAGATCGACATCCCGGGTTTCTGGTTCATGTCGTGGTACGACGTGTCGATCGGTCCAAACCTCGCCGCCTACAATCACGTGCGAAAGACGGCGTCGCCGGACGTTGCGAACAAGCAGTTCGCCGTCATCGCCCCCACCCTGCACTGCGGTTTCAAACGCGCGACAGAAGACACGATCGTCGGCGAGCGCAGTGTCGGCGATGCGCGTCTGAACTACGATGAACTGACCTATGGCTGGTTCGATCACTTCCTCAAAGGCGAGAGCAACGGCATTCTCGAACAGACACCGCGCGTCCGTTATTACACGATGGGCCTGAACAAGTGGCAGTCGTCAGACACGTGGCCGCCGCGCGGCGCGCAACCGATGACGCTTTTCCTGTCCAGCGGCGGCAAGGCCAACACCTTGAACGGCGACGGCGTATTGCTCGAAGCAGCGCCGCCGACGAACAACCCGGACCGGTTTGAATACGATCCGATGAACCCGGTGCCGTCCGTTGGCGGAAACGTCTGTTGCACCGGCAACGCGATCACCGCCGGCGCTTTCGATCAGCGAAAGAACGAGTCGCGGTCCGACGTCCTTGTTTACAGCACCGAGCCGTTGAAAGAAGGCATCGAAGTGAGTGGGCCGATCGAGATCACGCTGTATGTCTCGTCTGACGCGAAAGACACTGATTTCACCGTTAAGCTGCTCGACGTCTATCCCGACGGCCGCGCGTACAACCTCGACGAGACGATTCAACGTATGCGGTATCGCGACGGCTACGACAAACCGAACGTCTGGATGCAACCGGAGAAAGTCTACAAAGTGACGCTGTCGCCGTTGACGACGAGCAACTACTTCGCGGCCGGACATCGCATTCGGATCGAAGTCTCGAGCAGCAACTTCCCGCGCTTCGATCGCAACCTCAACACGGGCGGAAAGAATTACGACGAATCGAAAGGCGTCATTGCTCGGAACGCCGTGCACCACTCGAAACAGTATCCATCCGAGGTGAAGCTCACGGTGATGCGCGCCGGCTCTTCGCAGCCCAGCTCGCGATAGTGTTCGTCAAAGACTGACGCTCCCCGCAATTGAAACCTCAAGACCCAGGAGGCTCGATGAGAAACTTCCAGTTGTCGGCCTTGATGCTGATCGTCGCCCTCACGTTCTCTCAGCGACACGCGCAAGGGCAGCAAACCACTCCGGCCAAGGATGTTCAATCCGTCAATTCCGAGTTGCGCGAGAAGGCTTTCAGCGTACTGGTGTCGTTGGCAGGCCAGCTCAACACGCTGCAATCGGCAGAGAATCGCGCGCGCATCGGCGCGAACATCGCCGACTCGCTCTGGTCTCACGATGAAACGCGCGCCCGAGCTTTATTCAAACTCGTCCAGGACGATATCCAGTTGCACTTGACGATCCCGGACGGCCAGGACCGCGACGAACTAAATACTTTCATGGTGTTTCTAAAGTTGCGCTCAGACACTATCGAACGAATCGCCAAACGTGATCCGGAAATGGCCTACGCGTTTTTCAACGACACGAGAGTTGACCTCATCAAGCTCCCGCCATACATGGTTGATAACGAGCGTAACCTCGATCTGCGTCTATCAAGACAACTCGTCACCCAGAGTCCGGAGATCGCCGTCAAGCTGGCGCGCGAGTCGCTGGCGCGAGGTCTTTCCGAGGAAGTATTCGAGGTGCTGGTGCGCCTGAACCGGAAAAACCAGGAACAGTCGCTGGTTCTTTATAGAGCGATAATAGAGAAAATGCGCACGATCGACTTCAGGGAGGATTGGCAGGCAAGACAGTATGCGTACGGCCTCGCCGTCAATTTTAAACCGCCCAGGATCGATGAGTCGGCTTTTAGGGAGTTGATAGGACTTCTGGTTAGCCGGGCACTCGAGAACGGGTGTGACAGGGCCGAGGCTGAAAGAGATGACCAGCTTTGCCGTTGGGTGGTCCCAATCGTAGCCGGCGTTAACACGTCTGATCCGCGGGCTGCGCGACTGAAGCAGCGGCCGTCGAAAGTCGATGCGGCTGAAGAATTTCCTGAGGCTTTGTTGGATCTGAATGAGACAGCCGAAGGAGGCACCGTCGATGACATTCTGGCGCTGGCAGCGAAGTATCCGGAGAACGTTGACGATATTTACTGGCGTGCGATGCTGAAGGCGAGGCAATCCGGCGACCTCGAAAAGATGCGAAAAATCGTGTCTGACTTCCCCGGTAGTCCTGAGCGACGGCAACAAATGCTCGAGGAGGTCGAGCGTATTCGTCGGGCCAGTGTCATTGACGAGGAAAAATTGACTGAGTTCCGGAGGAGCCTCGAAGCTACTCCGCGCCTTCAGGACCGAATCCAGATGTTAACGTTCGCCGCTTATCGCTTCGGAACGAACGATCACAAGAGGGCGTTGAAATTTTTGAACGAGGCAGAGCAACTCATCGACACCATGAAGCCCGGAAAGGATCAGGCCGAGGCCCGGATCATACTGGCCATTGTTTATTGCGTCGAAAAGGACGATCGAGGATTCACGATCATGGAATCAATGATGCCGACGCTCAACGGTCTCGTCGATGCCGCCGTGAAGCTGGATGGGTACGACACTTCTTATCTTCGTGAGGGCGAGTGGAACATGTCCGCCGCGGGCGGCATCGGCGAACTGCTCACGCGGTTGTCTGAAAGCGCGCAGATTTTCGCCGGCAGTGATTTTGATCGGGCACTTAGCCTGGCTGCTCAATTCGAAAGACCCGAGATACGGATCATGGCGCAGGTGAAACTGGCCCAGGGTGTTCTCGCTGGTCCGCACCAGCGCGTGATTACGCGTTATTAAGACATCTGCGCATGGTCGACAATCACAGCCCGGAGATTTCCGACGCGATTGTTTCCTTCGATCCGGAAACGCTGCAACGGAAACCAGTCGTGAAGTCGCAGGTGTTGCGGCTGTTTTCAGAGTTGGGTAATCGCACGGCGGTGCGCGTGGTCGAACGCATTCCGGAGCGCGATGGCGGCGTGCTCGACGCGCATGCAGTCGATCGTCTGCTCGTCACGTCACACTGCGAGATGCAACGCATGTCGGAGGAGTTTCAACACGGCCGGCGTGTGGGCGAGTTGTTGAACCCGCTGATTCGCGCTTTGCATGAAGCCGGCGTTGAGAGTCCGATTCGTGTTGTCGATATAGGCTGCGGAACGGGATTCATCGTCCGCTGGCTGGCGGCGAATGCGTATTTCGGCGAGCACGTCGAAGTGATCGGCGTCGATTTCAACGAAGCGCTGATCGCGGAAGCGAAGCGGCTTGCGGCTGCCGAGAAACTCGACTGCACCTTCGCCGTCGCGAACGCCTTTCGCCTGGACCATCCGGCCGCGATCTATCTTTCAACAGGAATACTGCATCACTTCCGCGGGCAAGGACTCACCGACTTGCTTCGGCAGCACGATCGTCCACAGACGCACGCGTTCGTGCATTTCGACTTTCACAGTTCGCCGATGGCGCCGTTCGGGTCGTGGCTGTTTCATGCCGTGCGCATGCGCGAGCCACTCGCGAAGCACGACGGAGTGCTTTCAGCCGTTCGCGCGCACCCGAGCCGTTATCTTCTCGGAGCGGCGCGATCCGCCGCGCCTGGTTTTGTGTCGGCGATCTACGGAACGAGATTATGGCGACTGCCGATCCCGCGAGTGTTTCATTCGCTCGTGGGAGTCCGTCCTGAATACCACGAAGCATTCGTGCGCAACATGGGCGACAGGATCGCGTCGCTGGGAAAGATCGAATGACTATTCTCCTGTTGTGGCTCCTCGCGACAGTCGACTCGACTTTCATCGGATACCGCGAAGCGGCTGGACGCAACGCGCTGATCGAAAAGCGCGCTTACTTCCGGCGCGCGATGATTCGCGGCGCACTGGCGGGCCAGGTCGCGGTTGCGATCGCCGGCGTCGCCGCGGTCGCGATGCTGGCGGTCTCGCCGAAACCGGCGGCGTTGTTTGACGACATCGAGCGCGTCGCGCTGCGCATTCTGCTGGTTTACGTTCCTTACGCACTGATCCTGGCGATCACGTTCTTTATCCGCGCCGTACCGTCTGTTGATATACGCAGCATCACAAGCGTGTTAGTCTTTGGGCCATTTACTCTAATCCGGCCGCTGGTTGTTCTGGCCGGCGCGATCTGGGGACTGCTTGCCGCGCCGCGGATCGAAGTTCTCCTGCTGATCGTTTTGATTGTCTGTCTGATGCTGGGCATGAGTTACGTTCTCGGTAGATTGCGGGCACGAGGAATCTTCCATGAAACCTAAAGAACTCACTGTACGCGGCCTGGTCCTGGGTGCGCTCATCACGACTATCTTCACCGCGGCGAACGTCTATCTCGGACTGAAGGTCGGACTGACTTTCGCATCGTCGATTCCCGCGGCGGTGATTTCGATGGCGATTCTGAGTGTCGTCAAAGATTCGACGATACTCGAAAACAACATCGTGCAGACGGTCGCGTCGGCGGCGGGGACGTTGTCCGCGATCATCTTCGTGCTGCCGGGACTGGTGATCGTCGGATGGTGGACCGGGTTTCCGTTCTGGCAATCATTTCTGATCTGTTTGACGGGCGGGGTACTCGGTGTGTTGTTCACGATCCCGTTGCGGCGCGCGCTGGTGACCAACTCAGATTTGCCGTATCCGGAAGGCGTAGCGGCGGCGGAGGTGTTGAAGGTTGGATCGGGCACGCGTGGTGAAACTAAGGACGAAACGGGCGAGGCGCGTGAAGGTCTCATGGCGGTGATCCTGGGCGCCGCGGCGTCAGCAGGGCTGGCGATCGTGACGGCGACGCGTATTCTTGCCGGTACGTTTTCAGGTTTCTTCCGGATTGGCGCAACGGCTTCGAGCGGTTACGACTTCGCGTGGTCGCTCGCGCTGCTTGGCGCGGGCCACCTCGTCGGATTGTCAGTCGGTATGGCGATGCTGACGGGGCTCATCATCGCGTGGGCGATCGCAGTGCCGGTCCTGACGTCGTCGCAACCGGCTGCCGAAGGTGTTTCCCTCGCAGCACACACGGTTGCCATCTGGCGCACGCAGGTTCGGTTCATCGGCGCCGGTGCGATTGCGATCGCCGCGATCTATACGTTGGCGCGACTGGCGAAGCCCGTCGTCGGGGGACTGGTGAGCACGCTGGCGAGCTCGCGCGCGGGAGGCCAGCGAGACGACCGCGATCGCGATCTTTCGCCGCAGTGGATTCTCTTGTTGACGATCGCGTGTTTGCTCGTGAGCGGCTGGCTGGCGTTTACGTTTGCGAGATCGTCGGTGCTCGCGCCGTACGCGCTGAGGGTCACGATCATCGCGGTGCCGTTCGTGTTGCTCGGCGGGTTTCTGATCGCCGGAATTTGCGGGTACATGGCCGGGTTGATCGGCGCGTCGAACAGCCCGATTTCGGGCGTTGGTATTTTGTCGATCGTGATGTGCGCGTCGTTGCTCGTGTTTGCGGTGTCGCCGACGACGGAGACTCGCCCGGCGCTGGTTGCGTTTGCGTTGTTTGTGACTGCGATCGTTTTCGCGTGCGCGACGATTTCGAACGACAACTTGCAGGATTTGAAAACTGGTCAGCTTGTCGGCGCGTCGCCGATGCGACAGCAGATCGCGCTGATTGTCGGCGTTGCGGCCGGCGCGTCAGTGATTCCATTTGTGTTGAATCTGCTGGCGACGGCGTATGGATTTGCCGGCGCGGCGAATGTTGGCGTGGTGGCGCCGAATCCGTTGCCTGCTCCGCAAGCGACACTGATTTCCGCGCTGGCGCAGGGTGTGATTGGCGGAAATCTCGAGTGGAAGATGATCGGGATCGGCGCGCTCGTCGGCGTCGGGCTGATCGTGCTGGACACGACTCTAGGCGCACTTAACAAACTGCGCATTCCGCCACTCGCGGTCGGCATTGGAATCTATTTGCCGATGTCGGCGACTTTCGCCGTCGTCATTGGCGCGGTGCTTTCATATTGGTACGACCGTCGCATACGAACGTTGCGCAATCCTGAGCGCGCCGATCGTCTCGGCACGCTCGTCGCCTCCGGATTGATCGTCGGCGAGAGTCTCTGGGGCGTCATTAACGCCGGCCTGATCGTCGGCACGTCAAGAGACGCTCCGCTGGGTCTGGTTCCCGAGGATTTCGCGCTGGCGCCATGGCTCGGCGTTCTCGGTTTCGTCGGCTTGATCATCCTCCTCTACGGCTGGATGATCCGCCGCGCGAAGGCGATGCAATCGTAATCCGAAATTCCAGAGCACACTGACCTCCAAAAGTCTGGAAGTGATCGACAGTGCGATCGCATCGCTCTGCGATCACAGATCCAATCCACGCAATAGCCTCACTCTGTAAATCCAAATTCACAAAGCAACCCTTGTGACGAAGGGAGCGGCGCGAGGGACGAAGCGGCCTGAGGCCCGGTCGCCGTTTGTGGGCACATATTTTGCGCCTTCACGCCACGTCCTAATCCGGTCGCGCTCGCACGCGCTCCGAAAGTTTGGAGCAAGCAGCGCGCGAGACGTGGACCGAATTTCATTCGCACCCCAGGCGATCAAACAGCCTCCGAGAAATCGGACGCAAACAGACCCGACAATCGGCAGCTCCGACATCGGAGGCTCCGACAAAATCGGAACAAGAAATCGGAAAGGCCGAGGGAATAAGAAAAGGAGTTTCGTAGTATGAAGAGGTTAGAACTTCAATTTACCCTTGTAGTTCTTCTGTTACTGACCGCGATTGGATCGGCGGCGGCGCAGACAAGCAAGGGTTTCGTCACTGGCGTTGTCGAAGATCAAAACGGCGCCACCGTCGCGAACGCCTCGATTAAGATCACAAACTTAACAACCGGCGTTACGCGTGACACGGTTGCCGACAGCTCCGGTAGCTTTCGGCTCGATGCAGTCGATCCCGGCGCTTACATGCTCGAAGCATCGGCCCAGGGCTTCAAGACCGCTAAACTCGATCGCATCGAAGTTAACGCGGCCCAGACTCTCAATCTCCCCATCAAACTCGAAATCGGAAGTCCGACCGAACAGGTCGTCGTCAGCGCAGCAAACGAAGTCGTGATTCAAAGCGCTGACGGCACGCGCGTCAACACGCTCGGCGAACGCGAAATCAGAGACCTGCCGGTCGTCGGACTCAATCCTGTAAACCTCGTGTTCACACTTCCCGGAGTCGCCGACGTCGGCGGGTCGAACGGCCTTGCGGCGGGTTTCGTGCAAGGCACCGAGTTTTCAATCAACGGTTTGCGCCCGCGCGGCAATAACCAGCTCATCGATGGTTTAGACAACAACGACAACTCGATCACCGGTCAGGTTTATCAACCAACCGTGCGCGACGCTTATTCGCAAGTGACCGTGTTGGGCGGGGACTACTCCGCGGAGTTTGGACGAGCCGGCGGCGCGGTCGTGAACGTCATCACGCGCAGCGGCTCGAACGAGTTTCACGGCTCGGCCTACGACATCATCCAGAACTCGGCGTTCGACGCGTTGACTCCAGGACAGAAGTCACAGTCGCTGCTGACTGAGGTGCCGCAGTTCAGTCAAAACACGTTCGGGTTCTCGTTCGGTGGACCAGTCATCAAGAACAAGCTGTTCTTCTTCGGCACGTACCAGGCTGACCTGGTGCGCGCGGGAGCAGTGACGGGCCGAGCGGTCGTGCCGACGGCACAAGGCTTGAACCAGTTGCGTGCGTTGTTCCCGGTCGGCGCCAGCCCGAACCTCGATCGCTATCTCGCGATCGTCGGCGACCTGCGCGGCGAGACCAACCTGATCGACGTTCCGCTCGGCGGCGGCCGCGATCCGATCCAATTCGGCACGGCGACGCGGTTCAGCGCGCAACCGGTAAACACTTACGATTACCTCGCGCGCGTCGACTGGACGTCGTCCGACAAGAACAGCGTTTCGTTCCGCTATCTCGCGAACAAGCAGTTGTTCAGCAACCAGTTTCCGGATCCGTCGACCGGCATCGCCGGCAGCCAGTTCCCGGGCTTTGAGATTGACGTGCCCTCGCTGACGCAGAACATGTACATCAGCGACACCTACGTCTTCTCGCCGCGCACGGTGAACGAAGCGCGTTTCGGTTACGGCCGGTTCAATCTGTTCTTTGGCCCACGCGACGAAGCGTTGCAGAACAGTGGACCACAGTTCCTCTTCTCCGGCACGACGATCTCGACAGTCGGACTGTCGCAGAGTTTCGTTCAGGGCCGCATCTTCAACAACTTCCAGTTTCAGGACACGCTGTCACATACGATCGGTAATCACACGCTGCGCATCGGCACCGACATCCTGATGCAACGCGCGAAACAGTTCGTTCCGATCAATACCCGCGGTACGCTGACGTTTGCCGCCGGCGGCGGTTTTCCGGCGTTCGGTAACTTCGTCGACTCTTTCTCCGGCGTCGGAACAGGCGCGGCCGCGAAGGTGTTCGGAGCTGGTCTCGATTATCCGAACGTCACCACGCAAGCTTATTTCATCAACGACAGTTGGAAAGTCAGACCAAACCTGACGCTGAACTTCGGACTGCGTTATGAAAACTTCGGGACCGTTGCAAACAACGCAGCGTTCCCGGCATTCACCGGCTTCGACGCTCCGTTGCAAACTCGCGTCGAGCAGCAAGGCGACAACAACAACTTTGGACCACGCGTCAGTTTCGCGTATTCACCACACTTTGACTCCGGCTGGCCGGGCAAACTGTTCGGTAAGGACCAGACCGTCCTGCGTGGTGGATTCGCCGTCAACTACGATGTGTTCTTCAACAACATCCTGAGCAACATCATGGCTACGTCGCCGAACGCATTGGGCACGACAGTGCTCGGAGCGACCGTTGGCGGACGCGGCATTGCAAACTTTACTGAAGCGGCGTTGCCGTCGACTCTCGTCGCCAACCCGCAAGCGGGACAGAATACGATTCCCGCGGATCTCAAGAACCCGACAACGTACGTCTGGAACGTTGGTATTCAACGCGAACTGCCCGGCCATAATGTCCTCGACATTGCTTACGTCGGCACGCGCGGAACGCACTTGTTCATCAACGAGCAGTTAAATCCCGGAATTCCCGGCAGTGCGAACGCGAACGGTCGCTTGTTCGCGTCGAGAGGCTCGGTCATCTCGCGCACCAACGGCGGCGACTCGCATTACCACGGTCTTCAGGCGCGTTTGGAGCGCAGTTTCAGGAACAACTTCCTGTATCGCATGACCTACACGTTCCAGAAGACCATCGACAACACGAACAGCGAGATCTTCGCGACGACCGGCGGCAACAGCGTCGGCTCGAATCCGTTTGATCGCCAGTCGGACGTCGGCGTCGCCGACTTCGACGTGCCGCACATCTTCACGCTGTCCGGATTGTGGGACATTCCCGCTGCCGGATCCGGCTTCTGGAAGAGTGTGACGGGTGGGTTCCAACTCGCGGGCATCTGGCGTTATCAGTCAGGCAACGTGTCGTCTCCGTTTGTCACTGGCTTCGACCTGAACGGCGATCTCAGTGGTACGAACGATCGTCCGTCGATCGCGAATCCGTTGGCGCCTGCGACGTCGGTTGGCTTCGCGAATGCACTCGCGGGTGGACAGGGATGCGACGTCTCGGCAACCGGGTTCTTCGACATCAACTGCAATCCGGTTGCGTTCAACGACGTTCGTTACCTGGTCGATCCGTCCATCCGGACCGGCCTCGCCGGGCGCAACACGTTGCGTGCCCCCGCTTACAACACGTTCGATATGAGCCTGCAGCGCTCGTTCAAACTCCCGTTCACGCCCTGGGAGCAGGATCGGTTTGAAATACGGTTCGAGTACTTCAACGTATTCAACACACCGATCTTCCGCTTCGAGGCTGGCGGGTTGTCTGACGGCGACGTAACCAACCCGAACTTCAACCGGCCTGAACTGAACTCAGGCGTTTCGGTCGGCGCTACCGGCGCGCGCTCGGGGCGTTTGCAGTTGAGGTACGTTTTCTAAGACTTGTTCCCGTGTTTTTACCGGGTTAAGAGGGCGGGCGACCGCCCTCTTTTTTATTGCCGCTCATCTTCAAATCTGGAATTATCTGCGGATGCCAATCGCGATCACGGAAGTTGCGGCTGATTCGGCCGATGCGGTCCAACTCATCGGCGAGCTGGACGACCACCTGATGAGCCATCCGTATCCGCCGCAGAGCCGTCACGCGATGAGCGTGGAAAAGCTGTTGCGCGAGCGCGTGATTTTCTTCGTCACTCGTTACGAGGGAGAGCTTGCGGGTTGCGGCGGTATCAAGATGTACCAACCGGAGTATGGGGAAGTGAAGCGAATGTTTGTGCGGCCGCGTTTTCGCGGCAAGGGATTGGGAAAGGCGATGCTCAATCATCTGGCTGAGTACGCGCGCGGCAGGGATGTTGGATTGTTGCGGCTTGAGACCGGGATTCACGAAGTGGAAGCGATCGGGTTGTATGAAGGGTTTGGATTTCAACGGCGGGCGCCGTTTGGCGAATACGTCGAAGATCCGAACAGCGTGTATTTCGAAAAACAGATTAGCAGGAGGGTTGCATGAAGGCTGGCGGTGTGGAGAGTATCGACCAGTACATCGAAGGTTTTCCGCCGAAGGTGCAGAAGCTGTTACAGAAGATCCGCAAGACGATCCAAAACGCGGCGCCCGGCGCTATTGAAGCGATCAGTTATCAGATACCGACGTTCAAGTTGAATGGCAATCTGATTCACTTCGCCGCTTTTAAGAACCATATCGGGCTGTATCCGAGGCCACGCGTTCCTGAGTTTGAAAAGGCACTCGCAGGGTATGAAGGTGGCAAGGGCACAGTGCAGTTTCCGTTGGATGAGCCGATTCCTTACGACCTCATCACGAGGATTACAAGGTATAGAGTGCAACAGAACGTCGAGGCGGCTGCTAAGGCGGCTGCTAAGAAGAGTAAGAAACGCGCTGCGCTATCAAAGAAGAGGTGATGACAGTTGCCGGTTGAAGGTTTGCAGATACGACGAGCTGAGCCGGACGATTGTTCGGCGCTGTACGAGATGTTCAAGTCGCCGAAGGTTTACGAAGGGACGCTCCAGTTGCCCTATCCTTCGCGCGAGCAGTGGCGCAGGCGAATTGCCGAGACTGACAGTTGCTACAACCTCGTCGCCGTCAGCGGTGAGCATGTGATTGGGATGCTCAGTATCGACACGTTCCCGAATAGACCGCGGCGGCGGCACGTCGGGATCATCGGGATCAGCGTGAGTGACGACTGGCAGGGCAAGGGTGTCGGAACGGCGTTGATGGAGGCCGGGATCGACCTCGCAGACAACTGGCTCAACCTCACGCGACTCGAGCTCGAAGTTTATGCCGACAACAAAGCCGCGATACATCTCTACGAGCGATTCGGTTTCGACCGCGAGGGAACGTTACGCCAACACGCCTTTCGAAACGGCGAGTTCGTCGATTCGATCATGATGGCCCGGTTGCGCCGCCTGCGGAGGTAACGCGAGCAGGGCGGCTGGATTACCGGCCGGCGTGTTAGACTGAAATTGCTTAGTGAGGAGAAATGATGAGCACTTACGAAGAAATAATCAGCGCTGCACTTGCTCTTCCACCTCACGCTCGAGCCATGCTTGCCGAACACTTACTCGAGAGTCTTGACACGGACGATCAGAAGAAGATTGACGCGCTTTGGGCCGCAGAAGCTGAGCGGCGCGACAAAGAGATTGAAGATGGTGCAGTAACCCCGCTTGCGGGGCAAGCAGTGATGGACAGGTTACGATCTCGATACAAAAGATGAACTTCTCTTTTCATCCTCACGCAGAGAAAGAACTCGAACAAATTGAAAAACACTATGACGACATTGAGGAGGCGCTGGGAAATCGGTTTCGGAACGAGTTCGAATTAACGATTTTGCGAATTCTTAAATTCCCAACCGGTTGGCATTCGTTGTCTCCGTTGGTCAGACGCTGCAGGTTGAATAGTTTTCCGTACGGCGTTATTTACCGAGTTAAAGCTGAAGAAATCCGGATACTGGCGGTCATGCACAACCGTCGTGAGCCGAATTACTGGACAGACCGAACTGAATGACTGACGAGAAAAAGACGGAGACGTTTTATCAGGGGCCGAGCCGTATTCATTTGGCGGCGTTTCCTCCGAAGGAACGTTGGGATGATTGGACGGAGCTGGATTCGAGGGCGTGGCCGAAGAGGGTTGAACGGCGTTATTCGCTCGTTCCCACCACCTGTTTCAACTGCGAATCAGCCTGCGGGCTGCTGGCTTACATCGACAAAGTCACCGGCCAGGTACAGAAGTTCGAGGGCAATCCCGAACATCCAGGCTCGCGTGGTCGAAACTGCGCCAAAGGTCCGGCGACACTCAACCAGGTAACGGATCCGGATCGCATTCTTTACCCGCTCAAACGCACGGGAAAACGCGGTGCAGGCCAGTGGGAACGCACCACGTGGGACGAAGCGCTCGACACGATTGCCACCCGCATCCGCAACGCCATCGTCGAAAACCGCCGCCACGAGATCATGTATCACGTCGGACGTCCCGGCGAAGACGGTTTCACCGAACGCATCCTCGCAGCGTGGGGCGTCGACGGCCACAACTCACACACAAACATCTGCTCATCCGGCAGCCGCGAAGGTTACCAATTGTGGATGGGCCTCGATCGTCCCAGCCCGGATCACGCGAACGCGAAAGTCATCCTGCTGATAAGTGCGCACCTCGAGTCGGGTCACTATTTCAACCCGCACGCGCAACGTGTCATCGACGGCAAAGCGCAAGGCGCGAAACTGATCGTCTTCGACACGCGTCTGTCGCACACGGCGACGCATGCCGACTACTGGGTCTCGCCATACCCGGGCTCGGAAGCCGCGATCCTGCTCGCGATCGCAAACTATTTAATCCAGAACGATCTCTACAATCATGACTTCGTAGAACACTGGTGGAACTGGAAGGAGTTTGGAGCCACGGATTTCGCGGATTTCGAAGCGAGGCTGAAGCAAATCTACGCGACGTATACGTTTGAATTTGCGGCGGCGGAATCAGGTGTTGATGCAGACACGATTGAAGAGATCGCAAAGCTGGTGTCGACAGCAGCCACACGCTTTTCGAGTCACAACTGGCGCAGCGTCGCTTCCGGCGTTAGCGGCGGCTGGTCCGTTGCCCGATGCCTTTTCTTCATAAACGCGTTGCTCGGCGCGGTCGCAACCGAAGGCGGCGTGTATCCAAACGCCTGGAACAAGTTCGTTCCGCGCCCGATCTACACACCGCCACACCCGAAGATGTGGAACGAAACCACGTGGCCGCGCGAGTATCCGCTGTCGATGAACGAGATGTCGTTCCTGTTGCCGCACTTCCTGAAAGACGGCCGCGCGAAACTCGACGTGTATTTCACGCGCGTCTACAACCCCGTCTGGACCAACCCTGACGGCTTCTCATGGATCGAGATGCTGACCGATCCCAATCTCGTCGGCTGCTACGTCGCACTCACGCCGACATGGAACGAAACCGCTTACTACGCCGACTACGTCCTGCCGATGGGCGTCGGCTCCGAGCGTCACGATCTTCACTCGTACGAAACACACGATTCACAGTGGCTCGGCTTTCGCCAACCCGTGATGAAAGCGGCGCGACAGCGCACAGGCGAAACGGTCCACGACACGCGCGACGTCAATCCCGGCGAAGTTTGGGAAGAGAACGAATTCTGGCTCGAACTAACGTGGCGCATCGATCCCGACGGCAGTCTCGGCATTCGCCAGTACGCCGAGTCGAAAAAATCACCAGGCACACGTCTCGGCATCGACGAATACTACGAATGGATCTTTGAAAACTCAGTTCCCGGCCTGCCGGAGCGCGCTGCGGAGGAGGACCTGACGCCGCTCGAATTCATGCGTCGCTACGGCGCTTTCGAAGTTCAGCAAAAGATCGGAAGGATCTACGATCAAAGCGTGCCGCAAGAAGAGCTCGACGACGTGCAGGAAGACGCCTTCGGACGCGTGTTCAGCCGCGCACCAAAACCAGCCGGACCAAACATCGTTCCGCTGCCGCTTCCCGATGGCGACGCAGACGGTCGCCGCCTCGTCGGCGTTAACGTAAACAACGAAATCAAACGCGGCTTTCCAACACCGAGCGGGCGTCTCGAGTTCTTCTCCTCGACGATGAATAACTGGGGCTGGCCCGAGTACGCAATCCCAACCTATTTCAAAAGCCACGTTCACAAAGACAACCTCGACGAAGATCAAACGATCCTGATCTCGACCTTCCGTCTGCCGGTCCAGATTCACACTCGCAGCGCCAACTCGAAATGGCTCGACGAGATCGCCCACACGAACCCGCTCTGGATCCATCCATCGCACGCGAAGAAACTCGGCGTGCGCACCGGAGATCTCGTGCGCGTCGAAACTGAGATCGGTTACTACGTCGTTCCCGCGTGGGTCACGGAAGGAATCCGGCCCGGTATCGTCGCGTGCAGTCATCACATGGGCCGCTGGAAACTCACCGACGAAGGACAACGGCAGTTGATGGCGACTGTGAAGCTCGATCGCAACGGCACGACGTGGCGTCTCGAGCGTCAGAAAGGCATCGCGCCGTACGAATCAGAAGACCCTGACACGCTCCGGATTTGGTGGAAAGACGCCGGAGTTCACCAAAACATGACGTTTCCTGTTCATCCCGATCCGATCTCCGGGATGCACTGCTGGCACCAGGCCGTCCGCGTCCGCGTCGCCGAACCCACCGACGAGCCGGGCGATATTTTTGTGGATACGGAAAAGTCGCGCGACGTATATAAAAAGTGGCTGACCATGACGCGCCCCGCGGACACCCATTCGCCCGACGGCACGCGGCGGCCCTACTGGATGCTGCGCCCATTGAAACCGGCTCGCGAGTTTTATAAATTGCGCGAAGGTACTTAGTCCTTTGTGCTTTGTACTTCGTTCGCGGGCGGTTCGTTTGCTGTGAGCGGTGGGAATCCTTTTGAAACAAAGTACAAAGAACTAAGACCAAAGCTCCAGAGGTGCCCAGATGTATTTCAAACAATTTTATCTAGCGTGTTTGGCCCACGCCTCCTATCTCGTGGGCTCCGAAGGCGAGGCTGCGGTCGTCGATCCCCAACGCGACGTTGACGAGTATCTAGCGGAGGCTGCTGCGCAGGGGCTCCAGATCAAGTACGTGATCGAAACCCATCTCCACGCCGACTTCGTCAGCGGTCACCAGGAGCTCGCCGCACGCACCGGCGCGCAGATCATCTTCGGCGAGAAAGCCGGCGCCGCTTTCGAACATCGCGGTGTACGAGACGGCGAGGAGATCAAACTCGGCAAAGTGCTACTGCGTTTTCTCGAAACGCCGGGCCATACTCCCGAAGGCATTTGCGTGTTGGTTACGGACACCGAAGTCTCCGATCAACCGCAGAAGATCCTGACCGGCGACACGCTGTTCATCGGCGACGTCGGACGTCCGGACCTCGCCGGCGGCAAAGGCTTCACGCCGCGGATGATGGCCGAGATGATGTACGACACGCTTCATGAAAAACTGTTGAAGCTCCCGGACGAAGTCGAGGTCTATCCCGCTCACGGCGCGGGATCGATGTGCGGTCGAAATATGTCGACCGAGACTTCGTCGACGATCGGCGAGCAGCGCAAGTTCAACTACGCCTTGAAGCCGATGAGCAAGGAAGAGTTCGTGAAGTTGATGACGTCGGACCTTCCGGACCAGCCGATGTATTTCCCGAAAGACGCCGAGATCAATCGCGCCGGCGCGCGTGAACTATCCGCGCTGTCTGCTCCGGTCGCTTTGTCTCCTCACGAAGTGCTGTCGTTGCAGACGAGCGGCCATGTTCTGCTCGACGTGCGTTCCGCGGCCGAGTTTGGCGCGGGCCACGTGCCCGGTTCGGTGAACATCGGTTTGGGCGGACAGTTTGCCATCTGGGCCGGGAGTTTGATTCCCCTGAACTCAGCGATCGTGATCATCGCCGGCACGACGGACCACGTCGATGAATCTGTCGTGCGTCTCGCGCGCGTCGGCATCGAGAACGTGAAAGGTTATCTGGACGGCGGCATTCAGAGCTGGCGCGAAGCGGGCCTGCCGATCGACGCAATCGAGCAAGTCAGCGTGGACGAGTTGAAAGAAAAGATCGCCAACCGCGAATTGCAAATCGTCGACGTGCGGCGTCCGGCCGAATACGGCAACGGCCACGTGCCGCGCGCGCTGAACGCGCCGCTCGCTGCCCTCGATACGGCCATCGGCCGATTGCCCCTCCAAAAAGACAAACCCACTGCGGTGATCTGCGCCGGCGGTTATCGTTCGAGCGCGGCCGCGAGCCTGCTGCAACAGCAAGGCTTCACGAATTTGATCAACGTGTCGGGCGGCACCGGCGCCTGGATCAATGCCGGATACCCGGTTGAAACACCTTCCGCGAAGTGAATATCGACCCGTTAACATTCAAAATACTCGTCTCACTCGGCATTATCGTAGTTGCGACCATTCATGGTTTCGGTGCGGCGTGGCTCGCGATCTGGATGCTGTTTCATCCGTACCAATCGGTGAAGCTGTTCGGCATCACGGTCTGGCCGCAGGGAATGATTCCGCGACATCGTGAGAAGCTCGCGCAGTCGATCGGCAACGCCGTTGGAAACGAGCTCGTTTCGCAACAGACCGTCTTCGACGCGATGTTCGAAACCAGTTTCTTTCAACGCAAGGTCCACGATTTTGTTGGCGGCTACACGAACGAACTGCTCGGTCGCGTTTATCCATCGTTCATCGACGCGTTGCCGTCGCAGGCGCGCGCGCCGATTCTCGACACGATCTCCGCTTTGCAGTATCGCCTCGCCGAGTACATCGCCGAGATGTTGCGGAGCGAAGAGACTGCTGAAGCAATCGAGCGGTTCATGGACAAGCAGATCGACGAGCTGCTCGCGCGGGACGCCGGCGACTTAGTAAGCGATGAATCGATCGACAAGGTGCTCGACTTCGTTCAGCAACGCGTGCAGGGCTTCATCAGCAACGCAGATTTCGAACAGCGCGTGCGCGAGTTTGTTGCGGGCCGCCTCGACGATCTGTCACGCAGCAACGCCACGTTCGCGGAAACAGTCACGCCCGACACGATCGCCTTCATCAAGGGCCGCATCGATCAAGAGGTGCCGCCGATCGTTCATCACCTCGCCGACATCGCCACCAGTCAAACGACGCGGAAACAGATCGGCGCGCTGATCAAGCTCGAAGTCGATCAGTATTACGAACAGCTCTCGCTCTTCAAGAAGATCTTCATTTCGCGCGAGCGCATCCATCGCGAAGTCGACGATCTCGTGAACAAGACGTTGCCGAAGCGGGTCGAGGAATACTTGCGTGGAGAGGCGTTCGAACAGGAAGCCGAAACGTTTCTGAACTCGACGATCGACAACGTAATGAACCGGCCGCTCAGCCAGCTCCTCGGCCAGTTTGACGTGGGCAAGTTTGACGAGTTGAAGGCGCAGGTCACGGGCCGGCTCGTCGAGATACTTCGGAGCGAAGCGTTATCGGCGTCAGTTTCCAGTCACTTTTCCGACGCCGTCGATCGACTCCGGCCGCAAACGCTCGGTTCGCTGTTGCAGCAAGTCGATCCTCAGTCGTCGAAGCACGTTAAGCAATTTTTGACGAAGAGTTTGTTGAATCTGCTTTCGCGTGACGACACGGCGCGGACGATCAACGCGATTCTGAGTGCGCAGATCGAGCGTCTGCTGATCGCTCCGATCGGGCGTTTGGGTGATCATGTTTCGCAAAACGCGATGGAGCGGGCGAGCTCAGCGCTGGTGGAGCGAATCACGCTGGCGGCGCGCGAGCGTTTGCCGGTGGCGATTGCGGAATTTGACGTCGGCGGGCTGGTGCGCAAGAAAGTTTCGGATTATCCGATCGAAAAGCTGGAGGAACTCGTACTATCAGTGGCTCAGCACCACCTCAAGACAATTGAGCTTTTTGGCGCGATTATCGGATTTTTTATCGGTGTAGGGCAGGCCATCTATTTTTGGCTGACATATTAGGCGGGAGGTAGCACATGTTTTGCCAATTCTGCGGAACTCCACGCGCGCAGGGATTGAGCTACTGCAATCGTTGCGGCGCCGACTTGCGGGAACGAAAGGAGTCGAGCCACACGCCCGCGATCACTGCGATGTTGATATCGATCACGCTGGTCGGATTGATTGGACTCGGAATCATGCTCGGCGGCGCGGTGACGTTGCGAAAAGAAGCCAACCTGAGCCAGGAGCTGATCGGCGTCTTCATGTTGTTTGCGTTTCTGGTGATCAGCGTGACGGAGTTTATGCTGGTTAGAAATTTGTCGAAGCTCGTCTCATCGGCGACTGATAACAAGACTCACTTGCTGTCAGCGCCTATGCAGCAAGACCTGCGTTTGCCTGCGGCGGGGAGCATGGGCGAACCGGTGCCGAGCGTTGTTGAAAATACTACACGCACGCTCGACTATGTTCGTCGTGAACGCTAGCGACAACCATAGCCACAAAAAGGCACAAAATACACAAAAGGTACAAAGGTTTTAATTGGCCTTCAGTTCTTCCTCGAAACAGCGACTTAATATCTTAGTCTCGGCTCAGTTCCTGCTTTTGTGCCTTCTGTGTCTCTTGTGCCTTTTGTGTAAAAAGAACTTTCCTGTTGACATTAGCCTCACGACTTAATAAGTTTTGCCCGACACCGAAAGGAGCTTATTTCCCCAATGACCTACGTAGTTGTTGAATTATGCGTCGATTGCAAGTACACCGACTGCGCAGCTGTATGTCCTGTTGAAGCCTTTCATGAATTGCCGGACCGCCTTTACATCAACGCCGATACCTGTATCGATTGCGACGCGTGCGTGCCTGAATGCCCGGTCGAAGCTATCTTTGCCGATACCAACGTACCCGAGAACTATGCTCACTGGACGCAGATCAACATAGACGAAGCTCCTAAGTATCCGATCATCAGCCAGAAGATTCCCGCCCTTCACGGCCCAACGTGCACTGGCCCAGAAGAATAGCATCCGTCTGATCCGTGGTTTTGTAACGGGCTGCGGTAGTGTGCGGGGGGAATTTTGATTTATGAAAAAACCTCTACTTCCCCTTGCGGTAGCACTTTGCCTTCTAATCTTACTCGCGCAGCCCGCCACAGTGTCCGCGAAGGACAACTGGGTCAGCGTCCGGACCAAGAACTTTTTCATGATCGGCAACGCCGATGAAAAAGAGATCCGGAAAGTCGCACTGAAGCTCGAACAGTTTCGGCAAGTCTTCACTCGTCTCCTCCCGAACATCCGATTCAACACGCCGGTGCCGACGACGGTCATCGTCTTCAAGAGCGATAGCTCTTACGCGCCATTCAAAGCCGGCCCGAACACTGCCGGTTACTTCCAGTCCGGCGAGGACGTCAACTACATCACGTTGACGACCGAGTTGCAGACGATGGATCCGTTCAATGTGATCTTTCACGAGTACACGCACCTGCTGGTGAACAACACGTTCGAGAACGCTCCTGTCTGGTTCAACGAAGGGCTCGCCGAGTACTACAGCACGTTCAAGATCACGGACGACCAGAAGATCGAGATTGGCGGCGCGATTGCGAACCACGTCCTGCTGCTGCGGCAAAGCAAGATGTTGCCGTTGCGCACGCTGTTCCAGGTCGATCACAAGTCGCCGCACTACAACGAGGGAAAGAAACAGAGCATCTTCTACGCGCAGTCATGGGCGTTGATGCACTACCTGTTGGTCGGCAAAGCGGGCAAGGCCGAGAAGCTCGGACAGTTCGTGAACCTCCTCGGCAACAACGTGCCGATGGAAACCGCGTTTCAGCAGGCGTTCGAGACGTCGTTCGAGGCGATGGAGAAGGAACTGCGCGACTACGTCAAACAGGACCGCTACAACTTCATCAAAGGCCACTTCGAGAAGAAGCTCGAACTCGATACGTCCGCCGAAGCGGTGCCGCTGACGGAAGCGGAAACGCAGGCGTACCTTGGCGATTTGTTGTGGCACAGTCATCGCGCAGATGCGGTGAAGTATCTCGAAAAGGCGTTGAAGCTGGATCCGAACCTCGGCATGGCCCACGCGTCGTTAGGCATGCTTCGGTTTTACGAGGGTAAGGTCGACGAAGCGCGCGCGAGCCTGGAACGCGCCGTCGCCGGCAACTCGCAAAACTATCTCGCGCATTACTACTACGCGTTCACGCTCAGCCGGCAGCGCCCGGAGGAGACGAACGCCAAGTACACCCCGGAGGAGGCGGCGAAGATACGCCAACACTTGCAGCGCGCGATTGCGCTGCGTCCCGATTATCCCGAGTCGTACGATCTGCTGGCGTTTGTCACGCTCGTGTCCGGCACGGACAAGGAAGTGGACGAAGCGATTCAGTCGATGAAGAAGGTCTTGCAAGCGTCGCCGGGCCGCATGGATTCCGCGTTCATGCTGGCCCAACTCTACCTGCGCAAAAATGATTACAAAGCTGCGCGTCCGTTGTTGGAAGAGATCGCTAAATCGGATGAGGACGAGATTCGGCAACCCGCGCAGCAAATGCTGGCGAACCTGGATTCGTATGAAAAGCAACTAGCCGAGATCGAAGCGCTGCGGAAGGCTCCTGCTGCCGGCCAAAACAGCCGGCCGGGTTTAGTCAATCCTTCCGGTTCCACTTCGTCCGGTTTACCGGCGGGGACCACGGTCACGGACGCTCCCGCGGCGCCATCCGATCCATCGTCATACCTGCGCGAAGTGTTGCGGAAACCGGAAGCCGGTGAGACCCAAGTGCAGGCGACGTTGGTGAGGGTCGACTGCGACGCGAAAGGGATGATTTTCGTCGTGCGAACGCCGGCCGGCGACTTGCGTTTGTCCGCGAAGAGTTTCGACGACATGGAGCTGACCACTTACAGTCCCGACGTCAAAGGCGAGATCGGCTGTGGTCCTCGCAAGCCTGAAAATGTCGTCATCGTCTGCTACCTGCCGAACACAGACAAGCGCGTGAAGGCCGACGGCATTCTTAAATCGATCGAGTTTGTTCCCACGGATTTCAAACTGACACCGACTCCATGACCCTCATTCTCCGCTCGAAAAGGAGCTCCCATGATTAATGAAATCGATCAAGCTCAGCACGCTGAGCTTTTCCAGCGCTACAAGTCAGGCGCGAACTGGTTCTACTGGATCGCAGGTCTTTCCCTCGTTACGTCAATCGTCTCCTACACGGGCGGCGACTGGCGATTTCTAATCAGTCTTTCCACGACGCAGATCTTCGACGGACTCGCCGAAGCACTTTCGGAAGATTTCGGCGGCGCGCCCAGGGTCGTTGCCCTGGTGCTCGACACTATGGTCACCGCGCTCTTCGTGCTGTTCGGCGTGCTCGCCGGCAAGAAAATGCTTTGGGTCTACATGGTCGGGATGATCGTGTTTCTATTGGACGGTCTGGGCTCGCTGGCGTTTCAGGACTGGATCGGTGTCATCGCCCACGCGGTCGTGCTGTTCCTCCTCGCGCGCGGCTACATGGCTGGACGTGAAATGGTCGCGCTCGAGCAGGCGATGGCGCAAGCGCCACCACCCGCTCCAGCGATTTAGTCTTCTACTTCTGCTGTCCGTCCGTCGTGAGATTGCGGCGCGCGCCGTTCAACTGTTTCATCAGTTCCTCAACTGCTGCTTCCAGTTGCCGGTCGCGTCCCGCCAGCGTGTCTTCCGGACGGTTATCGACGAGCATGTCAGGCTGCACACCGTAGTTTTCCATGTTCGTGTGTTTCTGATCCGCGAGGAACACACCCGTTCCGGGCGTTCGCACCGTCGAGCCGTCGATCAAACTGTAACTGCCCGTGCCGATGACGGCGCCCATCGTCGGCGTGCCGACTACCTTTCCGAGTCCCAACGCGCGGAAGCCGGCCGGGAACATCTCGGCGTTTGAAGCCGAGCGCCAGTTCTGCAAAACGATCTTCGGTCCGAAGAAACCCGCGAACGGGCGGCCCGAAGGTTCGGTGCCGCGCGGCTGCCAAACCTGATACTGGCGTTGGACCAGAATCGCGAGCAACTCCTGTTCGATGTTGCCGCCGCCGTTCCAACGTTGATCGATCACCAGCGCTTCCTTGTTGCGAAACTCGCGAATCTCCTTTTCAAACTTGCGGAGAGACGGTTGGTTCATCGCCTGAATGTGCAGGTAGCCGATGCGTCCGCCTGACAGTTCGTCGACTTTCTGGCGGCGTTCCTTTACCCACCGCTCGTATCGCAATTGGTTGTACGCGTTCGGTGTGATTGCTTCGATGCGCGTGTTCCAGGCGCCGTCGTCCGCCGGTTTGCTGTTGAACGTGACGGTGACTTTGCGGTTCAAGCGCGAGTTGAGTATTTCCCAGTACTCGTCGCCGGCTTTGACTTGCTTGCCGTCGATGGCGAGCAGGTAGTCGCCGACTTTCACGCGCACCCAGTCTTTGTCGGCTGGGCCATCTTCGTAGACGTACGACACGCGATAACGTCCGGCGGCCTTGTCAGGTTCGAGCTCGATGCCGAGATGCGACGTCGTAACGCCACCGCTGTTTGGACCACGCGGCGGCGGCGCGGCGCCGGTATGCGAAGCATTCAACTCGCCGATCATTTCGTTGATGATGTTCAGCAACTCCTGCCGGTCGCCGACGAAATCGACGAGCGGGCGATACTTCGCGCGCGCGGCGTCCCAATCCATGCCGTGCATCTTCGGATCGTAGAAGCGGTACTTCATCGTGCGCCAGCCGTCGTCGAACATTTCGGACCACTCCGCTGGACGGTCGACACTCACGCGCAAGTTGAAATTGATGCGACGTCGTCCTGCTTCACGGCCCGCGCCCGCGGTTGCTGCCGCCGCTGCACCGGCGCCGGCTGCGGCTCCCGCGCCAATCGGCGTTGAATAGACCCCATCGCGTTCGCGGAAAAACAGCGTTCGGCCGTCGCGCGAAACGTGCAGGTCGGTGAGCCCGCCGCCGAACCCACCGCCGCCGCCTGGTCCACCTTGGCCTTCGTTACCGCCCTGGCCGGACACGATTCGCGCCAGACGGCGGCCGTCTTCCTGAATCGAGTAAATCACGGGAACGCTCGCCGTCGCGGCGGGTTCAGTGGTGACGAAGACGATCGTGCGACTGTCGGGCGTGATCGTGTAGTTGAGCACTGGAAACGGCATGCGCGTGACCTGGCTCGTGCGGCGCTTCATTCCCTCCCAATCGACTTTGATCTCGCGCGGCGGACGATTCGCAGGCGGCCGACGCACTGGAGGAGCGCCTTCGCCGCCTTCGGCTGGCGCTGCAGCGTCGCGTTGCGGCGGTTCAGTTTCGCGCTCTTCAGCGTCGTTCGGATCGCGTTCCTGTCGTTCGAGCCAAACGGAGTAGATCTGAACGGAGTTCTGCGCTTGACCGCCGGGTTCGAGGCGTTGGAAATAGAGCTTGCGACCGTCAGGCGCGAAGCGCGGGTTGGCGTCGTTGTTGGAATCGAACGTCACCTTGTGCGGCGTTTTGTCTTCGCCTGATGACGCGATCATGTAGATGTCGGACGTGCGCGACGCGTCGGATTTCGAGTAGGCGATCCATTTTCCGTCCGGCGACCAGACGGGCAGACCGAAGCCTCCGTAACGCGACGAATCGAGGTCGACGATCTGTTTCGTGGCAACGGTCAGCTTGCGCAATTTGTCATCTGACGACGCGAAGGCGATCTCTTTCGAGTCAGGCGACCAGTTGTAGCCTTGTTTCAACGCGTCGATGTTGGTGAGTTGTTGCGCGGGCGCGGCGCCGTCGATTGATGCGATCCAGAGCTCTTCACGTCCGCTCTGGTCCGAAACGTAAGCGAGCCATTTGCCGTCGGGCGAGTACTGCATCGAGCGATCGCGTGCAGCGCCGTCCGTAATCTGTTTCAGATCGCCTTCCTCGACCGGCGCGGTGAAGATCTCGCCGTGCATCGAGACGGCAATGCGTCGTGACGACGGCGCGAGATCGTAATCGTCCGCCTGCGAGTTGAACGTCAACGTCTCGGTCGAGTTTTCCTGTGTTTCGGCGTCGATGTTGAGCGTGATCGGCGTCGCGCGTTTGGAGTTGACGTCGAGTTTCCAGATGCCGAAGTCGTGCTCGAAAACGATCACGCGGCCGTCGGAGCTGATGGCGGGCCAACGCACGTCGCCTGACTTGAACGACGTGACGCGATCCGCTTTGCCGCCGTTGTCGGAGACGCGCCAGATGTTTGTCAGCCCGTTGCCCTCGCGATCGCTGACGAAGTAGATGAAACCGTCGTGTCCCCACATGGGCCATGAGTCGAGCCCGTCGAAGTCCGTGATCTGCGTGAACTTCTTCGCGGCGACGTCCATGATCATGATGTCGCTTTGGTAAGAGCCGCGATAGTACTTGCGCCAGTAGACCTGTGCTTTCTGGTTGTAGGCGAGCCGTTTTCCATCGGGCGAATACGACGCCTGGATGCCCATGTCCGTGCCGGCGCGCCACGGCATGCCGCCTTCGGTGCTGACCAGATAGAGCTGCGGCATGAAGTCTTCACCGCGGTTGCTGCTGAAGACGATCGAGCGCGAATCGGCAGACCAACCGAGCACCGTGTCGTCCGCGGAGTGGTTGGTGAGCTGTTTCGCAGTGCCGCCAGTGGCGGGCATGATGAACACGTCGAGGTTTCCGGCGCGGTCGCTCGAGAATGCGATCCATTTGCCGTCGGGCGAGAAGCGTCCGTAAACGTCGCGTGCTCGATTGACGGTCAGACGCTGAACGTTCTGGCCGTTTTCGTCGGCGGTCCAGATGTCTCCGAGATAGCTGAACACGACGCGGCCGTTGTGGTAGTGCGGATAGCGAACGAGCCGCGCTTCGCGGCCGAACGCGGAGATTGCGGCGAACAGAAGCGTCGCAGTTGCGAGTAGAGTTGTTGTCTTTTTCATGGCTCCTGACCTGCGCGAAATGGGTTGGAATTACTGTGGTTTGCGGAGGCGGAATTATATATCATTGGCCCGTGCCAATCACATGCCGAAAGATGAACGCGGCGGACGTGCCGGACGCCTTTCACATGCTGACGGACTTTCTCAGCGCCGACGAGCACTACCTGGCGAGCAGTCAGGCTTACGGCGATCTCGGAATGAAGGGGCTGAATGACGCGCTCGACCTCTTTCTCGAGCGGCCGGAACTGGGTTTTGTCTGGATGGCGTATGACGAGAACGGAGTCGCGGGGATCTGCGTCGTCTGTTATGCGATTTCGACGTCGATGGGCGCGGTCGTGGCGAAACTCGATGACGTTTCCGTGAAAGAAGATCGCCGCGGGCTCGGCGTCGGTACTCAGCTTTTAGAACAGCTAAAAGAGCAACTGAGGAAAGAATCGGTCACGAGGATCGATGTCGCCGTTCACCTCGAAAACCCGCAAGCTCGCCGGTTCTACGAGAAACTCGGCTTCATCGCGCTGAATGAAGAGCGCCTCTCCTGTGTGATCTGAGCATTTTCCGTTTGTCATTTGTCAGTTTTCATTTTCCATTGCAGAACCTCTTCACGCGGTCAGTAGGCATTCGCGCAAAGTAGACGATGGCAAATGAAAAACGACAAATGACAAACGGAAAATAACTACTTCCCGAGGTTTGCGATCTCTTCGAAGTACTTCGCAAACGCGACCATTCCACCTGACGCTTGCTGCCAGTCGAAGTTCTCGTTCGGCGCGTGATAGCCATGCTCCGGAAGTGACAAACCAAGGAACAGCACCGGGCACCTTAGTACCTTCTCGATACTCGTCATCGCTCCGATCGTTCCGCCGTCGCGCACGAACACCGCCTCTTTCCCAAACGCAAACTTCACCGCCCGCTTCAACGCCTCCGGCAACGGCCCTTCAAGCACGGTGCGAAACGCCGGCGCCGCATGTTCGAACTGGATCTTCACGTCAGGGTTCTTCTCTTTAATCGCCGCGACGAGCAGCTTCTGGATCTTGATAGGATCCTGCACCGGGACCAACCGGCACGACGCCTTCACTTCCGCACGCGGCGGCACGATCGACTTCAAACCCGTCCCCTGATACCCGCCGACAACGCCGTGAATTTCGAGCGTCGGCATGCCCCAGATGCGCTTCATCACTTCAAGCGGATCTTCCGTTCGCATCTTCTTCAAATGGTGCGCCTTCTTGAACGCTTTCGTCGTGAACCCGCTGTTCGCCCAGTCCTGCAGTTCTTTCTTCGTCGGTGGGATTACGTCGTCGTAAAAACCTTTGATTTTGATCTTGCCGGTTTTGACGTCGTAGATGTCGCAGACGAGTTGCATCAACTCGGCGATCGGATTTCGCGACGCACCGCCGGTCTCGCCCGAGTGTGTATCGACGCTCGCCGTTTCGAGCGTGAGAATGAAACCCATCAGTCCGCGCAGTCCGGCGGAGCTAGCCGGTCGGTTGCGAGAAACCCAAACGGTATCGGAAACCACGACTGAATTAGTGCGCAGCGCGGACGCGACTTTCGAGATGATCTTTTCGAAGTTTGGCGAGCCAATCTCCTCTTCAAACTCCCACAGGAAACGGATGTTCACCGGCACATCGGCTTCGATCGCGGCGCGGGCGCCGAAGAGGGCACTGAGTGCCGGACCTTTATCGTCGGTCGTGCCTCGTCCGTAGTAAGTGTCGCCTTTCTGAGTAAAGACGAACGGGTCGGTGTTCCACGGCTCGGTTTCTCTGGAAGCGGGCTGCACGTCGATGTGGTTGTAGACGGTCACAGTCGGTAGTTTCGGATCGTTCCCGAAGACTCCGTGGATGACGGGATTCCCTTTGTCTGCCCTGTAAACCTCGGCTTTCCCGCCAAATCCTTCGATTGTCTCGACGGTGAGCTCGACGCCTTTGCGGATGTCGTCAAGGTGGTTCGGATCCACTGAAACCGTGGGTGTTTCGACGAAACGGCGGAGCAGTGCCTCAAACTCAGCGCGGTGCTCATTGGCGAACGACACAAGGTTCTCCCGTTTCAATGATGTGGGCATTAAAGGTCCTCCGTCGAATTGTCGGTGTGAAAAGCCAGGCGCGACTAATATATACGATCTTGTGCTTCGTACTTTGAACTTTGTTCTTTGTGCCTTTTTGTTCTTTTGTGCCTTCTTGTGGTGGCAGGCGACGAAAGTTCGGCTCTGCGCATCTAGATGGCTACGGGTTATCTTGAACAAAACTCGATGAAACGCCGCTGCGTACATTCAAAACGTGCGGCGCTTCGTGTTATTCTGGCGTCCCCGTTTCCGCACCGAACCCGGCGACCGGATCCGGCCCTGACAGCGTATTGGCAATATTAGGTATTAGGAGGGTTGCGTGAGAAAAAGCTCTTTTGCCCCGGGAATTCTATTCCTCGTTTTTGCTCTGACACTTCCCGCGTTGATTATCGCCCAGCAGACGCGTTCAGCGCGCCGGACGACGACAACTCCCGAGCGTTCCGCGACCGCAAATAATACGGCCGGCAAACCAGCTCCAACTGCTCCCGCAATCAAAAGCGATCTTTCCGAGGCCCTGGCCGTGATTCAGACGAATCACATCGACGGCCGAAAACTCGATTACAACGCCATCTTCAAATCGTCGATCAGCGGCATGTTGAGCGTTCTCGATCCGCACTCGACGTATTTCGACCCGATCGAATACGCCTCGTTCCGCACTGAGCAACGTTCCGAGTATTTCGGTATCGGCGCGACGATTGAAGACCTGCGCGAAGGCACTGACGTCAACACTTTCATTCGCGCAACCTTCCCTGATTCGCCGGCTGCCCGCGCGGGACTCAGATACGGCGACCGCATTCTCGCCGTCGACGGAAACTCGATGAAGGGCAAGACCTATCCGGAAGTCCGCAAGTTCCTGCTCGGACAGCGCGGCACGACCGTCAAGGTGACCGTCGAGCATCCGGCCACGAAACAAACTGAAACTGTAAACATCATTCGCGACGCGGTGTCGCTGCCGTCAATCGCGCAGGCGTACATGCTGCGTCCGGGTGTTGGTTACGTCGGCATGACGGGCGGGTTCAACCTAACGACCGACGACGAGTTTGCCGAAGCTTTGAAAGAGCTTCACAGCAAAGGCATGAACATGCTCGTGCTGGATCTTCGCGGCAATCGCGGCGGTTTGCTGATTCAGGCCGTGCGAGTCGCGAACAGGTTCCTGCAACGCGGGCAAATGATCGTTTCGCAGAAGGGCCGCTTCCGCGACAGTTCGCAGTCGTATGCTGCGGTGAACGACAATCCGGACAGCGTTCCGGTCGTCGTGCTCGTTAACGGCGAAACGGCGTCGGCGGCGGAGATCGTCGCAGGCGCGCTCCAGGATCACGATCGCGCGCTGATCGTCGGCGAGACGACGTTCGGTAAAGGTCTCGTCCAGTTTCCATTCCAGTTGGATTACGACTCGGCGTTGTTGCTGACGATCGCGAAGTACTTCACGCCGTCGGGCCGGCTGATTCAACGCGACTATTCAAACGGCGGTTTCTACGACTACTACTTCCCGGGCGGTCTCGCAGCCGACAAGAACAAACCGGCGACTCCGCAAACCGGACCGGAAAGCCATACTGATACGGGCCGTGCGGTCTACGGCGGCGGCGGCATCTCGCCCGACGAAGTCGTGAAGCCGGGCACGATCAGCGTTGCCGAGCGTCACCTGCGCGACGTCCTGTTTGCCTTCTCGCTCGAGTTGGTGTCGGGTCGAGTTCAGGGATTCGAGTCGTACAAGATTCAGCGCGCGATCGAGTTTGACCACGATCTCGCGAACGAGGACTATCCGATAACGGATCCGCTGTTCAAGGAGTTGAAGAAATTCGCGGCGGCGAAACCGATTTTTAAGGTGATGCCGGATCAGTTGGACAAGTCGCGCAGCTTTGCTGAGAGGCAGTTGCGCTACAACCTGCTGTCCGCGGCTTACGGCTATCGCACTGCGACGCAGGTTTTCAACGATGCGGATCCGCAGATCTCGAAAGCCGTAGACGCGATGCCGCGCGCGCGTGAGTTGGCGCTCGCTGCCAGTCGCGCTCGTGTCCGCGGATAAAATCCGTAAGCTGGAACAAGTCTGGAAGGGGGCAAGCGAAAGCGCGCCCCCGCTTTGTTTTTAGCATTACCTGCGATAGCGGTGAGTAACAGGCCGGCGGCGCCCGATGCCAATCGCATTTCTCGAAATGATTAATGTGGGCGGGAGCTGCCGGCGTTTGAATTCATTCGCCGGCGATTCAACGCGGTTCAGAATATCCCGAACAAACTCCGGATCAAATCCCGTTGCGACGATATCACTCGGCGTCGCTTTCTGTTCGAAATAGAGTTTCAGTATCCGATCGAGCTGGTCGTACGGCGGTAACGACTGATCGTCAAACTGCCCGGGCGCGAGTTCCGCCGACGGTCGCTTGTCGATGATCGCCTGCGGGATCACTTCGCGATCGCGGTTCAGATGTTTCGCTAACGCGTAAACCTCCGTCTTCAACACGTCGCCAATCACAGCCAGTCCGCCGTTTGTGTCGCCGTAAAGCGTGCAGTAGCCGAGCGCGAGCTCCGACTTGTTTCCCGTCGACAGCAACAGACGTCCTTCGGCGTTCGAGATCGTCATCAGTATGTTTCCCCGCAGGCGTGATTGCAGGTTCTCGGCTGCCACCGATCTGCCGCCGGCCGTCGGTTCCGGAAGGTGTAATTGTTCGCGCAGACTTTCGTAGGCTTGCGTGATCGATTGCTCGACGACGGGCATGCCGAGCCGGCGTCCGAGCTCGACCGAGTCGTCGATGCTCGAACGCGAAGAGAATGGCGACGGCATCATCACGCTCAGTACGTTCTCGGCGCCGATCGCTTCGCACGCGAGTGCAGCGACTAAGGCGGAGTCGATGCCGCCTGACAGGCCGATCACGACGCGCGTGAAACCGTTTTTGCGCGCGTAGTCGCGAATGCCGAGGACGAGGGCTTCGTGGATGGTTTCGATGTCGTCGCCGGGCAGGCAGTACGTCTCTTCTTTGTCGGTGTCGAGATCGATGGTTCCGATGAACTCTTTGAACGGCGGCGCCTGAAGAATGATTCTGCCGTGCGCGTCCGCGACGATGCTCGCGCCGTCGAAGATGATGCCGTCGTTGCCGCCGACGAGATTGACGAAGACGATCGGGATCTTCGCGCTCCGTGCGCGATGCGAGACCATTTCGCAGCGCTGGCCCATCTTGCCCTTGTTGAATGGCGACGCGTTGATCGACACCAGCACCTCGGCGCCGAGCTCGATCAGTTCGTCGGCGGGATCGTGCGCGTAGAGACGTTCGCGCCAGAACGTTTTGTCGTTCCAGAAGTCTTCGCAGACTGCGACGCCGAGGTCGGTGCCTGCGGTCGCGTGAGAAGTTTCGTTCGCCGCGGTATTCGTTAGCGAAAACAGATGTCGCTGCGGGGATGGTTGGAAATAGCGCGGATCGTCAAAGACGTCGTATTCGGGCAGCAGCGTCTTGTCGGCGAAGCCGATGAGTTTCTTGTTGCGAATGACTGCGGCGGAGTTGTAGAGCCTGCGTCCGGTCGTTAATCCCGATGGCCGGACGGTCCCGACGATCGCCGTGATTCCGTCGGTGGCGTCGATGATCTTTTGCAACGGCTCGAGCGCGGACTGTTGCACGTCGCGGTCGAGGAACCAGTCGAAGGACGTGTATCCCTGGATGCACGCCTCGGGGAGCACGACGAGGTTCGACTTTTCATCCTTCCCCTGCTCGATCGCCTTGATGATTCTGGTGGTATTGCCTTCGAAATCGCCGTTGGTGGTATTGATCTGACCGATAGTGACGCGCATCAGTTGAGATCCTGCCCGATTCAGGTCATCCGTGCAATCCGCGGTACTTTGTCATGACCCTACGATGCGCTATATTCATCTGGCCACACTGCGGAGGGGTCGCATAATGGTAGTGCAGCGGTCTTGAAAACCGCCGGCCGAAAGGCTATGCAGGTTCGAGTCCTGTCCCCTCCGCCACCTCCTTACAATCACATGCGCAGCTTGCTGTAACTTGAACCATTAATTTGCCGCTCCGGCAACTTAATGGTTCCAATAGAGCCCAACTGCCGCATGAACAGAGCGTGTCATCGATACCGCTGCCCGCACGCTGATATGGCTACTTGTTAAGCGCTACTCTGATAATTACCCCATTGTTCTTACCCGGAACCAGGAAGTAATCGAGACACACATTCGAGTTTGTGTTGAAAGCATCCCTGAGTAGATCAAGCATGCCATGTCGGGCGGGTTCATTACCATCGGCTCGGAGCTGAAATCCCATAGCTCTGGCGGGTAAGGTGTTGAGTTTGGTTACGACTTCGACGTCGATGAAGTCATTCGGCGGGCCGAATCCACCGCCGACATCATTCCCCCGCAGAAAGCTGATTTTCCCACAGGACTGCAAGAGACCAGGCGGCGGCGGTCGCACCTGTACTACAGCCACGTCCGTTTTCGAAGCCGTTCCACTGGTACCACGAACCGTGGCGCGAAAAGTACCTTCCGCGGTTGCCGTGAAGGAAGTGGTGCTGGGAATCTCGAGGGTTTGCACGGTTTGCGGTCCGAGACGCGAAGTAGCGTCAGTTATTTCACCTCCTGTCGGCTGGAAGGAAAGACTCCAACTCAGCGTCGCCAACCCCTCCTTCACAGTACAGTCTGCTTTCGTGGTTACCGTAACGGCCGTCCCCGAGAGCTGCACCCGTGTGCCTATTCTGACCTGACTACCGGGTTGCGAAGAGTTGAGATCGGGAGTGGCGTCGACTGTTACATCCAGGGATAGCGACGGAGTGCACTCCGGAGGTATCTGAGCCCCAACCTCAGTTGCTAACGAGGAACCGGATAGACAAAGAAATGCCACGCATGTAAGGTGCCTTAGGAAATCTTTCATCTCCATCTCCTCTTTGCTTCAATTGATCTTTTCAACTCGGATGATTCTTCCGTTTTTCAAGCCGGTGCGAATAAACTCGAGCCTCACGGTCCGATCTTGCCCGAACGCCGACCGAAGTAGGTCTAACATGGCACCGTGGTCGGCCAGGTCCACGCCATTTCGCAAGGTGAAGCCGAAACTTCTGCCCGGTTGGGAATCGAGCTGCACGATCGCCTCGGCGTCAAGAAAATCTGTAGGCGAACCGATTCCGGTGCCGACGTCATTCACCCGCAAAAAGGTGACCTTCCCTGTGACCGACAATAAGGATCCCAACGGCGGTCCGGTATTCACTTTGTAGGCGCTCCGTCCGAAAGTCGCCGCCAGCATCACACCGGATACCGGATGAATCTCAAGGTCGCGCACATCAGCGAGTGGCAGGCCGTTTAGATAAGCACTCCAGCTCCAACTCGCGCCGCCGTCAAACGAACGTCCCCGATACACACCTTTATTCGTCCCCGCGTAAATTGTGAAGGGATTCATTCGATCCACCGCCAGGGTTTTAACAGACAGTGCCGAGGGAAGATTTAGACTAATATCCGGTGCCGTGATCGTGAGCTTCGTAGGTAAGGTGGTAGAGCGCCGCAGCCGGAATATTCTTTTACTGGTCGATATGTAAACAGTGGCTGGATCATCTGGATCGATTTCGATGTCTGAGATTTCCCCGGCTACCTTAAAGAGCAGTCGCCAGTCTGTGCCGCCGGGCCCCGCCCAAATATCACCGCCGGTGGTTCCCGCGTAGTACAGGTTCAACGTCGGATCGATGGCCGTTCGAACGACCCCGCCCCGCACTGAATCCTTCGGAAGAATCTCTTGCCAAGCCTGGGGTGCACCAGCGTCGTCTTCGTCCGTATTTGAGCAGCGGGCACAAACCGGAGATGTCGCCTGCCACAACGAGTGACACGGCGCCAGCAGGGTCGCCGGCGTGACCGGGTGCACTTGAAAGGCCAAATTAAAACAGCGGGCCAGGAGCGTCAGATCCCCGCAGCTGATGCAGAGGGGTTTGCTCCTCCCTATGTGTTTCCCCATGCTCTCCTGTCCTTGATTCATCGAATACTTAATCTCAGAGTTGGTCGGATCAATGGCTACTGTGCCGCCGTCGCCGCCCCTGATGTGGTCCCAGGCAGTACTGCCGCTGTATGCAAGCGTTCCGTTGTCCTGCGTGCCGCCAATCACCATCGTTTGGTCAGTAGCGGCGAGTGCAGAATCGTAAAACTGGACGTTGAAGATGCCGTCGCCTATGAATTGCCAGGTGTCTTCGTTTCCGCGATTGGAGGAACGAAATATTCCACCGTCAGTGACGACATAAATGATCCTGGGATCGTTAGGATCTACGGCAAAGTCATGGTGGTCCACGTGGGGCTGCTGACCTGAAATGATGTTGAAGCTGGTGCCGCCATTGGTTGACACCTGGAAATCGATGCCGCTGATATAGACAAACTTCGGATCTACAGGATCGACGTTCAAGCGATTAAAGAGCACTGCCACCGGATTTGGATCGTGATCAGGATCAGGATCTGTTATCGAAAAACGTCGTTCCCACTGACTCTCCTGCTGTCCACCGAATGAACAAGAGATTCCCGCGCGCGTGCGGAAAACCTCGTACTTCACTTTGCCTGTTTTGAAAGCTGCATAAAGCGTGCTGCCCGAAAGACCCAGAGTGATCCTGTTCTTGGCAACCCCTTCAATAGAAGGGAGAGCACTGCCTGGACAGCCGCCCAGCTTTGACCAATTCTGACCCGAGTCAAGAGAACGATAGATACCGATGTCAGGCCCGCTCAGGGTCGCAAAAAAGGTTCCCGGGCGAGAGGGGTCGGCTATTAAATCAGTGGCGGACCCAGGTAGCACCAATTTCCATTTATCAATGAGTGCGGACTCATTACGAACGTAAACTCCAGTCATCGACGTCAACAACAGGCGGTTAGGATTAGAAGGATCGACCAACAGCACTTCGTTTACCGCAAGGCTGGGACGAAACGTGGGAGGATCCAACGCCTTCCATGTGCCCCCGCCATCTTTGGAGGCAAAGACGCCAAAATCGTTGGTAGCCACATACACCGTTGCGGGGTTGGACGGGTCGAGAGCCAGCGCAGCAACGACGAGTGTAGGCAGCGCGTCTGTAATTGGCTGCCAGTTTGCACCACCATTGATGGTTTTCCAGACGCCGCTGCCCGGTGCGCTAACGTAGATGGTTGCCGGCGCGTGAGGGTCCACTGCAATTCGGGCCAAAACTCCTACCGCACCTATGTTGTTATTTATTCGTCGCGGCCCAATGCTCACCCACCGGTCAATGTCACGCACAGGGTTCTTAAAGTGTGAGTTGACGACATTGTTCGCGCGGTTGTCGTCCGCAGCAACGTTATCAACATCGACTTCAATGCGAATGTCGAAATCGCCGGATGGTGAATTTAAGGTGCGTGAGACGTAGATAGTTTCCCCGGGTGCCAGACTGGATGTCGTTATGAAATCCGTGTGCAGCGTGCCTGACGTAACCGTGCCGGGAAAGATACTCGTGCGAAAAGACTTTGACACCGGCTTGGCGCCGGCATTCCTGATGCGAAAACTCAGCGTGACCTGTTTCCCGTGTGCGGCTTCGAATTGAGCAGCTTGCACCGCTTCAACACGCAGATCAACGGACGGCGCGAGCGTTTCTGTTAGCGTGGTTGCACGCTTCGCGAAACTGCGGAAACGCGGATTGACCTCAACTTCAATTCGACCCGGCAGGTTCACGTCCGAGTATTCCACTTCAATAACTGTTTTTTCACCGGCAGGAAGGGCCGTGACATAGCGGGCCGCAATGACGCGGTCATCGGCCCTAAAAATAATAGGAATGCTCTCCGAAACCTTGCCGTGGTTAGTTACCGTCGCACGCAGCAAGGAGCGCTCATTCTGTTTGATGAGTTCCAGGTTTGAAACTGAGAAATCAGTCGCCTTTGAGGTTGGGGCGGAGACGACCACGTCCATGGCGGCAACATTGTCGTCGAAGTTTTCTTCCACGAAGCGATGATCCGGATCGACGACGGCTGTCAGTTGCTGCACCCCGTCGGGGCCCGCAGACCAGTCGAAGTAAGCCACGACGGTTTGTCGTGGTCCTACATTGAGGGTGGCAGAGCCTGCCTGGCCCGTGCCGGCGAAGAACAAGATTTCAACATTACCTGTCGGGTTGTCAGATCGATTCGTGACCGGCACTTCAATCCGCACTCGTTCCCCTGCCACCGGATTGACCGGCGAAGCTGTCATAGTGTTGGCAACCAGATCCGTCATCTCATCGCGAGGAATGTCATTGTTGGCTGTGAGGGTCTGAGATCGTAAGGCGTTACAGGAAATGATTACGACGATAAAGATCATCGCATAGCGTACAAGCGGTAGCTCTTGCCGGTCCCTCCTGCCAATGGAGCGTTGGCAAGGCCCGGTGAACTCTGTTAGCCGTAAATGAAGCCTAACTTTCATGGCCATGAAACTATGGGTCTTCTTTTTCGCGGGGCTTCCATGTACAACGAGTCAACTAGTGCAGGTCAATGAGGTGCCGAACCATATGCTACAAATTTCCAGAAGTCAACGACTAACTGGGCCACGACTAACTGGGCCATTATGCATTTGACACACCTATAGCCCGATCGTCCCTGTTCGCCTAAAAAACAGGTCAAGGCAAGGTGAATGTCATGGCAGAGGAGCCCACACCAGACTTCAATGTTTCGTTGAAGACAGATGACCCGTTCTCTTTGTTAGTGGAGCAACTCGTTAAGCTGCGTGCTGAGGTTAGCCCCTGTGACAGAGCTCGTTATCGGATCATTCGCAACCGATCCAGAAGACAAGAAACGGCTTGGCGAAAGATTCGAATCAGTGAAGCAGGAAATGCTCTTACGCTTAACTTTTCGTCTTCAGACGCAGGATGGCTCGCCTTAATGCAACACTATGGCCTTCCAACGCAGTTGGTCCAAAAGCATGAGGTACAATGATCGCCGAGGTCAGCGGGCATCCTACCTATATGACGTTAGAGAATGCGCTATATCGCATTCTAACGACTGCTGAACCGCCGTTTCTTTCACCATTGCACTTCCGGCAATGCTTAACTTCCAATTTGCACTTCCGGCAATTTAATGGTTCCAAAACAACAATCGTAGCCAGACCGAGATGCGAAATCTCTGGGTTTTGATTGAACTTGCGGCAAGTAATTGCTTCCACTGCCGGCAAAGAATTGGTTCAAGTCACACTTGCTGCTGCTGCTGCTGCTGCACTCTGAATTTGCATTCTTTGGATTGTGCGCGATTCTCTGCCGCACGAGTGTCGGCAAATCCTGAATTACAAGATCACAGTCGTTTTAGAGTCGGAAGTTGTGCGCATGTCGCATCAACAAAAATGATTCACTTGGGTTACATAAAATGAACCCAAGGGAGGATTGATCCAAAAAACGTATCGGTAGCAAAATGGCTGCGACTCACGAAGAGTTCAACCCTCGCATGAAAAGAAACGCACTGCCGTGATGTCGCAGAGCGTCGTTATGAAATAGCCAGCGATTCTGGCAAACGGTTGCCCCCTGCCCAGTGATTAGGGGCAACTTCTCCCGCGCGTTTCCCGACAGCTGATGTCGGACATTTCGAGTTCAGAAGAGCATTGGTAGCTCTTCTGCCTCCTGCCTCTTTGTGTGTCTAGTTGAAGATACGCATTTGCTTCTGACGGGTCCCCTCACGTCGTCTGGATATTACCAGCGCGTGCGAGCAATCAGACGCACTTGCCCACCACTTTTTGTTCGAAAAGGCAAGGGAGCAAATTTATGGACAAACCAAAAAAGGATCCGATGATTTCCAAGACTGAGAAATCAGGATTAAGTAGAAGAAGGTTTGTTAAGAGTGCCGCAACTGTCGCAGCCGTAACAGTGACAGTGCCGTTTATCGGTGGTAAAGGATCAGAAGTTAAGGGTTCGGCCATCGACTACGAACCTAACAAGCGTCTAAACGACAGCTTCATCTACCGCCGAAACACCGCAATCGCCAACAAAATCAACATCAACGAACTGCCGGACAACGGCGACAGAGCGAAATTCACCGACTTCAGTGCCCTGCACAGCAAAGCTCTGCGCCACGACGGTCTCGGCGTGCCGAATCGGCAGTCGTACCAGAGCTTAATAGATGCTCTTGAGACTGATACGCAAAACAATTTCCTGGCCCTTCAAAACGTCATTGTCGGCACGCCCGGCGGCGGACCGAACTCACGTTTGAATGGTCCCGCGGGATCGTTTGCGTTGGACCTCGAAGGCCTTGACTCACACGCTTTCATTATTCCGCCGCCAGCACCCGGCGTGGCCACTGCGCAGACCGCAACTGAACAGGTAGAGCATTATTGGGGGGCTCTGCTCCGGGACGTGCCATTTACTGAATTCGGGAGCAATCCGCTAGTGGCTGAGGCGGTTGCTGACTTGAATTCCCGATCTTTTATTCAAGGCGGGGGAGCTAACCAGTGGCAGCTTCCCGTGACACCGCAGAATCTGTTCCGTGGACGGGGTTTTGCAGGTGATGGCAATGTCAAAGGACCATACATCTCACAATTCATGCTTCAGCCGACAACTTTGGGTGTCCAGCGACTGAACCAGAAATACGACACGTTTGCACCCGGCCAGGAATTTCTGACTGACTTCAACAGTTATCAGGGCGTACAAAATGGAGGAGCCTCGGGTAACCCGATCGCTGACCCAACACCTCGGTTCATTCGAAACGGTCGCGACCTTACGGCCTATACCCGCGTGGACGTACTTTATCAGGCCTACTTTGTTGCTTTCCTCGTCCTCGCTGGATTAGGCGCACCACTGAATTCTCGTAACCCCTATCTTAGCTCGATCACCCAAAAACCTTTCGGTACTTTTGGTGGGCCAGACGCTGCAGGGACACTCGCGGAAATGGCCAGCCGGGCACTCAAAGCCGCCTGGTGCCGCAAGTGGATCACCGACTTGCGCCTGCGGCCAGAGGAATACGGGGCTTTGGTTGAAGCCAGGCGCATCAACAGTAATCCCAAACCGCAAGCGGTCTCAGCCTTGCACTCTGACGTACTGACATCAGCGGTGTTGCCGAAGATTCTGACGAAGCATGGCAGCCACTTTATGCCGCAGGCATTTCCCGAAGGGTCGCCGACACACCCGTGTTACGTTGGAGGCCATTCGACGGTGGCAGGCGCGTGTTGCACGGCAATAAAGTTCTTCTTTAACGGCAGCCAGAAACTCCGGCCGTTGCTTCAAGCACAGGGCCGCGATCTGGTGCAACCCACGTCCGATGGCCTTTCGCTGGTACCCTACACGGGCGCGGACGCAGATCAGATAGACATCAATGGAGAACTGAGCAAGATAGCGTTCAACGTCTGCTTTGGCCACGGAGTCCATGCCGGCATTCACTTCCGCAGTTCCAATTATTGGGGAGTGCTACTAGGCGAGCAGGTTGCACTAAGCATCCTAAAGGACCGGGCCAAGTCTTACGAGGAACCATTCACGGTAAACATCACGAAATTCGATGGCACAACTGCAACCATCACCAACCAGGATCCGGATTTGATACTCTCTGACCCATTCGCGTCCGGTACGCAGTGTGTTGGTATAGCCAATTAGTAAGAGAGTGCCTCTCTTTAAACTTTGCTTCAAGGGCGGCTCGAAAGAGCCGCCCTTCTTTCAAAACGAAAATGACGATGGAGCTATGGAGTGTATTTCTCGATTAAGGTACGTTTCGGCATTACCGAGCCTGAGGAATCAAACTCTATCTCAAGCCCAACACTCCAGGCGCTGTCTCCACTTGAAGTTGCTACTCCCTGCAAAACAGCGGCGTTCGGAAAAGCCCGAGGATGAGTAATGATGGTCCAAGCCCTGCCGTCCCAGTGAAGAATCATGGGACCAGAGCCACGTGCACCTACGGCCCAAACGTTGTTACGCGCCGCCGCGGCGACGCCTGTGAAATATGCGTCCGGTCCGCCTCCCTCATAATCCTCAGGCGGACTCGAAGCGCTTGCGGCATAGCAAATCTTTTGAGTCCAGTGGGTGCCATCCCAGTGCCGAATCGTAGCGAACGTCTGGTTAGTGAAAAAACCACTACCCTGACCCACGGCCCATACGTCGTCAGCGGCAGTACCGGAAACTGCGGTAAATCTTTCAGTGCTCAAGCCGCTGCTGATTACGGTGGGAACCACACTCCATGCGTTTCCATCCCAGTGGATGGAAAGCGGCGCTCCCGCGGCGCTACCAACAGCCCAGATGTCGTTGGCCGCTATGGCAGTGATACCCGAAAGCTGATTAACCCCACCTGCGACGTTCGGACTTGGCAGTTGGCGCCACCGGAAACCATCCCAATGCAAAATCAGCGTCTCTAAGGGGGTTTCGTTTTTAGTGCCGCCGCGGTATCCAACGGCCCAGGCATTGCTGGGGGAGAGTGCGGCAACCCCGTGAAGCTCGTTGAGTTGGGAATCCGGATTTGGACTAGGTACGATACTCCACTGCGTTCCATCCCAATGCTCAATTAACGTCCGAGTTGGGCCGCTCACGTTGTGAGATGTACCGACGGCCCAGATGTCGTTTGCGGATGTTCCGGAAACAGAACGCAGTTCACTTAAAGTGTCTTTAAGACTGTTCGGGCCTGCCACAATCGACCAGAGATTGCCGTCGAAGTGTTGAATTAAACTGCGTCTGATATAGGAGGGACCATCTGGATCCTGTGCCCAGCCGACAGCCCAGATATTTTGTTCAGATACCGCGGTTACGCCGAGCAGTTCATTGTTGACGGCGATTGCACCGGTGACATTGGGGCTATTGGCCTTCTGCCAACTGCCGGAGAGAGAAGGCACAACGTCCGGGCAGCTTGCATACGTCTCGAAACTGCCGGTGACCGTGGCGCATCCTTTCTTGTTACAACTCGTAACTCTATAAAAGTAAAGAGTCCCCGGCGTGAGTCCGCTGAGTGGAATATCGTGATAGGTGACTTGAGTTGCCTGATACAGTTGCGGCGCAGAGTCTGGCACCGAATTGCTTGTGCTGTACTGTAGCAAAGAATCAGCCGTAACATTGGTGTTCCAGACGACCGTTGCTGAAGTGCTAGTCTCCGCAGTTGTATAGACTAGAGTGATTTTTGGTACACGGGCCGGTGCCGCCCACATTGACACTCCCAAAAGAGGAAGCACGAGCATTAGGGCCATGCATTTGCGAGTTTTTCTAATGCCGAAGGTTAAAACCGGCCAAAAACAATATTGCTTCGCGATCATTTTGTACTCCCCCCTTTCAACAAGTCGGATTAGTAACTTAACCGTATTTTCGACTGTTCAGCACATAAAGACACAGAAGGAAAAAGTCTTCTAAAGATCTCGTGCTGTTTGTGCTGCTTTTCAAATCACACCAACACTTTCAGCATGTCTTATTGCTTCAAGTCGAGTATGAACGTCGAATTTTGTAAGGATGTGTTTAATGTGGTTTTTGACCGTAGCAGAGCTGATGTTGAATTGATTGGCGATGGCTCGTGTGGTATGGCCCTTGGCTAAGCTCTTGAGCACCTCGAGTTCACGACTAGTCAGGCTTACGTTGACGTTGGCTGCCTGACAAATCAGTGGTTTGCCATTCGAACAGTTTTCCACGTGCAGCCGCACCACTTCGTTTAGCGCCTGTTCGAGTCGCTTGCGACCCTCAATCGAGCGCACGATGTGAATCGCCTGACGGTTTCCCGTTAATGCTTCGCTCGCAATCAGAGTCGAGACATTGCACCACAACCAGCCCGCCTTTGTTTTAATTCGCAAATCGAGGCTTGCCACCGGGCAATTGGCTTGCGCCGCATCCTTGACGACGCAGTGTTCGGAACAAATCATCGCGTCCTCATCAGAGCAGTGAAGAAGCTCATGGCAGCGAACGCTCATCATTTCGGCTTCACTCCGCCCAAATAATTCCGCTGCGGCTTTGTTCCAGGCACTAATTCGTCCGCTGCTGTTAACTGCAAACGCCGCGTCCGCCGTCCCCTCCACCAGCATGAGAAATTGTCTCGAGCGGGCTTCTGAGGATGCGCGCGGCGATATCCAATTAATTACGTTTTCCTGCATATGACATCAAGAACTTACAAAGCAACGTTCATGCCCATGAGGGGCCTCGCGTTTCAGGCTTCTCGACAGGACCACTCCGAAGATTGCGAGTTTTTGCTGAAACTGTGGGCAAATTTCCGCTTAACGCAAAACCACCCGCGTTGGTGCCGTTAACCCGTACCCTTGGAGAGCGGGAGCATATTGCCTTAGTCAGGGATTTTGGCTCATAGCTTATGAGCAAAGCTGGCGTCAGTAAAAAGTTGCGAAGATTGTCCCGTATGGCCCGCCAACTCCTTTCTGGCAAATAATCCAGTAAGCTTTTCGTGCCTCAGCGTAAGCGTTGACAGCCAATTGTATGCGGAGTATATAGCTCCCGCATTCGAAGTTTCGTCAGGCCGGTTTCTTCTCACCTGCTGCGCCTCTATTCCACCACGTTTCTAATTAGCACTTTCTGATCCGGAAGGAGCATACGGGAAAATGACAGATCAACTTCCAGCCGTCTTCATAGGTTCTTCTGTGGAGGGGCTCGCTGTTGCACGCGAAGTGGAGCAGCAGCTCCAACACTATGCGCTGACCACAATTTGGAAAGATGGTGTGTTTCTTCCCGGTAGCGGCACACTTGAAACGCTACTGGACACCGTGCATCAATTTGATTTTGCCGTCATGATATTGTCACCTGATGACGTGACCGAAACTCGGAACGCCCGCCACGCATCACCTCGGGACAGCGTAATATTCGAACTCGGTCTTTTTATGGGATATCTTGGCCGCAAACGATCATTCATCGTGCATGAAGAAGGCGCCGACCTGATGCTGCCATCGGATCTTGCCGGGATCACGCTCGCGCCCTACAGCAAGCGTGACAATCTGGCGGCGGCGCTATCCGCGACGTGCACACCGATAATAAGAGTAATCAAATCGCTTGGTTTCTTTACGAACGAGGACACCGACGATGTCGGTCACGCCGTTTTAAAGCGGATGGTTCTCTCCAAAGGTGCTCGCGAGAAGTTGGCCGGATCTCAGTTCATCAGGATCGGCGGCACGCGATACGCGCTCATGACGCTCGTAAACTCCGCAAAGAGAGACGATTCAATTCTGGCGATATGTGGATACAAGGGAGATTACTCAACAGCGTACTACCAAAAGAACTTCGAAAAGTGCAAAGCTGTAAGTCGCGTCTTTAGCTACGAGGCCATCCTCAGCGAGATCAAACATAAGCAGGTGCGATATGCGCTGGATGGACTCAAGCTGCATCTCGACGAGACGGCTATCGCATGTTCCGATGTTGAAGTATTTCTTATCCCGAAGGAGACATATATCAGGCGTAATTGACGCGAACATCGATATCATCGATGCGACCGATGCGAGTCAGCACGGCATTGGTATTGTCACCACGCGGATCGTCGAAGCCATTTTACGCAATGAGCATTAGGTTGCACCCGTTGGAACCTGGCAACAGGAGTTTGGCGTCACATTGTCTCTGCCAAGTGTCATCGGACAAGGTGGTGTTGTAGAGGTGCTTAAACACTCGCCTCCAGCCAAACAATCAAGCGAGTACGATGCGCTCCGATGTAGCGCGGCGTATATTGGTGAAGCGCTGGAACGGCTTCATGACGGAAGTGGCTTTGATCAACCACCCTCACTCACTTGGCCCCAATGGTCTGCGCAGATCAAACGACAGTAAAACCTGACGGACTATGTTTCCCGCAAAGACGGAAAGCGCTACCGCGTTTTTAAAGGACTTCTTTGCGCCTTAGCGCCTTTGCGGGAGACTATCTCTTCAGCAGTCAACGAGGTGCGAGTCTACTCCGCGTCAAATGGTCAACTCATCGAGACCGTGACTGTGAGCGGCAGACCAACTGACATCGTTCTTTTGCCTGACGGAGTGACGGCCTACGTTACTCAATCGATACCCAAAAGCGTCAGTAGATCATCATCTTCATGCAAAAGATCGAGCCGCCGCTCTTTAAGAACTCGTCCGTCTCGACCTCAACGACATTGAAGCCCTCCGCACGAAGGCGCGCGACCGTCTCGACAGCACCCCGCTGAAGGATAACTGTTTTGCTGTCAAGCGCGTGCGCGTTGCAGGCGAGTGATCGCGTCGCCTCGCCCTCGCTCACTTCGATAAGGCGCGGGAACATGCGCGCGAGGAGCGCGCGGCCCTCGACGTCGAAAGCCCCGGGAAAGTAGAGCGCCGCTTCACTACTGAGGACGCAGAAACACGTGTCAAGGTGGTAGAAGCTTGGGTGCAGGAGCGCCAGCGTGATGGCTGGCACGTCGAGGATCTCGGAAATCTCTGCGTAAGCGCGCAACGCAGTCCGTGGCCCATAGCCGCCCCACAGTAGTTGCTTGCCAGGGTGCCAGATGGCGTCACCCTGCCCCTCGAAGTAGCCGGCTTCCTCCGACAACTCCAGGACATCGTACCCCTGATGCGCAAACCAGTCGCGATAGATCGACACCTCCCTGCGGCGCGATGGATAGCGCATGTGGCTCAGAAGCACGAAAGGCCGCCCGTCTGCACCCATTCCCGGCAAGACTTGATTGGCGGCAAAGACCATGTCTTCAAGTTGCTCGACGCCGGGGATGGTCAAGACCTGGTGGCCGATGGCTTCGTATGTGAGTCGCAGTGCTTCCCACTCGGCAACCGCGCACTGCTTGTCTACACGGCCGACGTTCCCCTCCATGAAAGCGTTCTTCACATCAACCACCTGGAAGTACTCAGGCGTGCACATTAAGACGCGGCGGGGCTCCGGGCGTGCGGGGAGCGCTGCTAAGTCGAGCCGTTCGAGTTCGGCAACAGTGCGTATCAGGCAGGCTGTCACAATCGTTTCCCCAAAAAATCGGTCAGGATTTGTTCGAGCGTCGGCTCGCCCTTCTCAGCCAGCTCGTAACCGACTCGGAGCATCGGCTTCTTGATCTCGACGACGCGCCTGAGATCAATCGGCGTCGCAACCAGAACAAGGTCGCAGGGCGTGGCCTCAACGGTCGCACCGAGGTCTCTCACCTGCTGGTCGCCGTAGCCCATGGCTGGCAGCAGAGCGCCCGTGTCGGGGTAGGCGCGGAACGTATCGGCTATCTCGCCGACGGCGTATGGACGCGGGTCGACGATCTCGGCCGCACGGTGCTCGCGGGCGGCGATGACTCCTGCCCCGTACTTCATGCCGCCATGTGTGAGCGTCGGGCCGTCCTCGATGACGAGGACGCGCTTACCCGCGATGAGCCCCGGGTCTTCGACCGTGACTCGCATATCGGCGTTGATTATCGTCGCCCTCGGGTTGACTGTCTCGGCGTTGTGCCTGACCGTCTCAATTCCTTCAAGCGATGCCGTATTCTGCTTGCCGATGATGATCACGTGGGCGCGCCGGAAGTTGGCCTCGCCGGGCCAGTAAGTCAGCTCGTGCCCGGGACGGTGGGGGTCGGCAACGACGATCTCCAGATCGGGCCGAAAGAATGGCAGATCGTTATTGCCTCCATCCCAAACGACCACATCAGCCTCCTCTTCGGCCCGTCGCAGTATCTTCTCGTAGTCCACGCCCGCGTAGACAACCGCGCCGTGCGTAACATAAGGCTCGTACTCCTCCATCTCTTCAATGGTGCAGTTCTGGGTGGCGAGATCTTCGACCGTGGCGAACCGCTGGATAGTCTGTTTCCTCAAATCGCCGTAGGGCATTGGGTGACGGACTGCGACTACACGCTTGCCGAGCGACGCGAGTAGCTGAACTACCCTTCGGCTCGTTGGGCTTTTGCCTGCGCCGGTGCGAACGGCGCAAACCGAGACGACGGGTCTTGTTGATTCGATCATCGTCGCCCGCGGCGCGAGCAGCCGAAAGCCTGCCCCGCGCGAGGCCGCGCGCGCCGCAAGATGACAAACGTGCTCATGCGACACGTCGCTGTAAGCGAAGACCACATCGTCCACAGACTCTTCGGCGACGATCTTTTCGAGGTCTGCTTCGTGCTCGATCCGTATGCCCTCAGGATAAAGCGGACCGGCCAACTCCGGCGGGTAGCGCCGCTTCTCGATATGGGGAATTTGCGTTGCCGTGAAGGCAACCACCTCGTACGTCGCATCGTCGCGAAAGACGGTGTTGAAGTTGTGAAAGTCGCGCCCGGCTGCGCCGAGAATCAAGACTTTAGTTCGCCTCATGAAGCCTCCGTGAGTCTGGTTATTTGTTCGTTCATAAGTGGAGGGGCGCGCGCAAAGTCGGGGCGGACAACCGCCGGAGTACATTCCTCCGACCGGAAGGTCTGTTAGCGCTTACTTGGCATGTTCGCCTCGCTTTGTAGACGATAAAGGTCGTTTATGAGGAAGTCCTTCTCTCTTTCCACCAACA
>DASURS010000124.1:0-28650 GCA_036279935.1 Pyrinomonadaceae bacterium | reverse complement strand
TCGTATCGCTCGCCAAGCGGCGAGGTTTTGTGTTTCCGTCTTCCGAAGTTTACGGCGGTCTCGGCAGCGCCTGGGACTATGGTCCACTCGGCGTCGAGCTCTGCAATAACGTCAAACAGTCGTGGTGGCGTTGGCTCGTCTATGAGCGCGACGACATCGAAGGGATCGACTCGTCGATCATTCTCAACCGGCTCGTCTGGAAGTACTCGGGACACGAAGCGACGTTCAATGATTGGCTCGTCGACTGCCGGAAGTGCAAGGGACGCTTTCGCGCGGACAAACTGTTTGATAAGGCAGACGACGGATCGTTTCAGACGAAGGAATGCCCGTCGTGCGGCGCCCATGACTGGACCGAAGCGCGCCCCTTCAACACGATGCTGCAAACGAAACTCGGCGCGGTTGCGGATGACGATCCGTCGGCGCTTGCGTATCTCAGGCCGGAGACTGCGCAGGGCATCTTCATCAACTTTCTGAACGTGCAGACGGCGATGCGGCGCAAGTTGCCGTTTGGCATCGCGCAGGTTGGAAAGTCTTTTCGCAACGAAGTGACACCCGGAAATTTTATCCTGCGCACGCGCGAGTTTGAGCAGATGGAGCTGGAGTATTTTGTTGCGCCTGATGCGGAGCACTGGAGGCTGGTCGATTACTGGGTCGAGCAGTATCTCGAGTGGTTTCAGAGCCTCGGTCTGAACCGCGACAATCTTTACCTGTACGAAGTGCCGGAGCCTGAGCGGGCGCACTATTCGAAGCGCACCGTCGACATCATGTACAGGTATTTTCCCGAACGCGAAAAGCCCTGGGAAGAGTTGATGGGAATTGCATGGCGCACGGATTTCGATCTGAGCTCGCATTCGAAGAACAAGCTCGACGACGAAGGAAAGCGTATCAATCCTGATTCGACTGAAGATCTTTCGTACTTCGACGAGCCAACGAAACAGCGGTTTTATCCGCACGTCATCGAGCCGGCGGCAGGCGTCAACCGCACCGTGCTCGCGGTGCTGATGGACGCTTACTCCGAAAGGACGAACGACAAGGGCGAGACGAGAGTCATACTGCGGTTGAGCCCGCAGCTTGCGCCGATCAAAGCCGCGATTCTGCCGCTCGCGAAGAATAAGCCCGAGATCGTCGGTATGGCGAAAGCTATCAAGCGTTCGTTGCAACCTACGTTGCGCGCCGTCTACGACGATACCGGCGGTATCGGGAAGTTGTACGCACGGCAGGATGAGATCGGAACGCCAATGTGCGTGACGGTCGATCACCAGTCGCTCGAGGATGAGGCGGTGACCGTTCGCGATCGCGATACCTGGGAACAGGAACGAGTCAAAGTGTCTGACCTCGCCGAACATTTGCAGCGGCGTTTGCAGAGTTAGGTTTTGTATGCCGGTAGTCAAGAAAAGAAATCAACAGACCGAGACTCGTTTGCTGCTGGAGTCTGAAGAGCCGGTCGAGCTGCCGCCGGCGGAGATAGAAGATCGCGCGGTGCTGGTCCAATTCGACAAGTTCAAGCCGTACATACCTGAACTGCTCGAAGCGCTGCGCGCCGGAACTGTGGCGGAGCCGGTGCCGGTGATGATCGACGGCTCGACGTTCGCCATTCACGGAACGACGCGGACGTTCTGGGTGAAGCTGTGGCACGCGGCAGGAAGCGAGATGGCGAAGATCGATCGGGCCCAGGTCATTAGTTGCATTCCCTCCACTCGCGGCGTTCAGGTCGTCGTCGACACGCCGGAAGAGTAGGATTGAGGTTCCCGCAAAGTCGCAAAGACGCAAAGATAAGACAGCAGGGAAGACGTCAACGTAAAGAGATTTCTCTTTGCGTCTTTGCGCCTTTGCGGGAACGGTTTCGTTTATGCCGGAGTTTCCCGAAAAAATTGTGGCACTCGCGCGCGCGATTCAGGATGCGGGCGGCCGCGCGCTGCTCGTCGGCGGTTGTGTGCGCGACGCGCTGATGGGCCGGCGTGCGAAAGACTGGGACCTGGAAGTGTACGCGTTGGCGCCGCAGCGCCTTCGCGAGATCCTTGATCGATGCGGGTCCGTGAACGTCGTGGGCGAAGCGTTCACGGTTTACAAGTTGGGGCGGGACCTGGACGTTTCGATGCCGAGGCGCGAGCGGAAGTCCGGGCGCGGGCATCGTGCGTTTGTGATCGAGGGTGATCCGTCGATGAGCGTCGAGGATGCGACGCGACGGCGTGATTTTACGATCAACGCCATTCTTCAGGATCCGCTGACAGGAGAAGTGATCGATCCGTTCGGCGGGCGGCGGGACATCGACGCGCGGGTGTTGCGGGCGGTTGCTGCGGAGACGTTTGTCGAGGACAGTCTGCGCGTGCTGCGTGCGGCGCAGTTTGCGGCGCGGTTCGAGTTTGAGATCGACCCGGCGACTGTGGCGCTGTGCCGGACGATGGACCTGACGGATCTGGCGGCGGAACGAATCTGGGGAGAGCTCGAAAAACTTTTGCTGCGCGCGCGGCGTCCGTCGATCGGGCTCGACTGGTTGTCGAAGCTCGGCGCGGTCGAACAGGTGTTTCCGGAAATTCAGACGTTGATTGGAGTGCCGCAGGATCCCGAGTGGCATCCCGAAGGAGACGTGTTCGTTCACACGTTGCTGGTGGTCGATCGCGCGCGGGAGTTGATCGACGATCTTCCGTACGCGCGGCAGGTGACGGTGATGCTGGCGGCGTTGGCCCACGACTTCGGAAAGCCCCCGACGACGCAGTTCCTTGAAGGACGCTGGAGGTCGCGAGGGCACGAGGAAGCGGGCGTTGCGCCGGCAACGAAGTTTCTCGACCGGATCAACATTCATACTATCGATGGGTATGACGTGCGGCGCCAGGTAGTTTCGCTGGTGCGCGAGCATTTGAAGCCGGGCGAGTTTTACAAGAAGCGCGAAGAGGTTGGCGACGGCGCGTTTCGGCGTTTGGCGCGCAGGTGCGAGCCGGATCTGTTGTATCGCGTGGCGCGGGCTGATTCGTTGGGACGTAATGCTGATTGGGTGCCGCGCGAGCAGTGGTACGGCGCGGAGGCGCAGGAGTGGTTTTTGCAGCGCGCGCGGGAGTTGGACGTTGAGAAGCGTCCGCCTGATCCGTTGTTGTTGGGACGCCATCTGTTAGAGCTTGGTTTGCAGCCGGGGCCGGTGATGGGCGAGATCACGCGCGCTGTTTACGAGATGCAGTTGGACGGGCGCGTTCGCACGCTGGATGACGCCATTAACGAAGCGCGGAAGCTCATCGATTAAGTCCGTGGTTGCTGTTGCGTGACGCAGTGGATCGTGCCCATGCCCCAGACGAGCGGTTCGCAGTTGATCGCGACGACGCGTCGATCGGGAAACACGCGTTGCAGAGTTTCGATGGCGCGGGCATCGTTTGAGTGCCCGAAAACGGGAGCGAGCACGACGTTGTTGGCGATGTAGAAGTTTGCGTAACTCGCCGGGAGGCGATCGAGGTTGCGCGTGTCAGTGCTGGTCCCGCCGACAACGCCGGGCATCGGTAGGGTTACGATTTCGAAAGGACGACCATGCGCGTCCGTCATTGACTTGAGCCGCGCGAGATTGTCTTGCAGCAAATGGTAGTTCGCGTCTTCCGGATCGTCTTCGACGGCGCAGATGATTACGTTTTCGGCGACGAAGCGAGCAATGTCGTCGATGTGCCCGTCAGTGTCGTCGCCGACAATGCCTTCGCCCAGCCACAGGACCTTGGTCACGCCGAGATAATTTTTTAAGTACTCCTCAATCTGCGCGCGGCTGAGGCTCGGGTTTCGGTTCGGGTTCAGCAGGCATTGTTCGGTGGTCAGCACGCACCCGGCGCCATTGACTTCAATCGATCCGCCTTCCATGACGATGCCGGGTTCGAAGCGTTGCATCCGCAGCAACGGCTCCAGCACTCGCGGTATCTGATCGTCGCGCTTCAGGATTTCATACTTGTCTCCCCAGGCGTTGAAGATCCAATCGTTGAAAGCAGTTTCATTGTGGGTACCGATCAGGAAGTTTGGTCCGTAGTCGCGGATCCATGAGTCGACGGTTTCGATGCGATGGAAGCGGACGTTCTGCGCGCCCGGAAACGTGCAGCGCTCGCGCACGGCTTGTTCGGCCGTTTCGTCGTCGACGAGCAGGTTTACTGTCTCGTGCGGCGTCAGCGCGGCCATCATTTCGAGATAGATCTCTTCGACGTGCGAAACGCGGTCGGGCCACGTCTCCGGGTCCTTGGGCCACGTCAACCAGGTCGCGGCGTGCGGACGCCATTCGGCGGGCATGTAAAACCCAAGCGTGGCGGGTGTATCTTGCGGCAGTTTCGACATCGGTTCAGGAACGGATTGTTTTGAGCCGGAAGTGACGGCCGATGCCGATGAAACTGATCAAAACCCAGAAGATCTCCATCAGCAGTGCGGAGAGATTGAAGTCGACGATCAGCGAGGCGACGATGAGGCTCGCGCCCACCGCGTTGAGAACTGAATATGACAGGTCCCAGCTTTTGATCTTGTCCAATTGCAGCGCCAGGTACGTGAGCATCAGCATCAAGACGCCGACGTTGCCGACCAGGTCCATCACGCCGTAGCTCATATTCATTCCCCACCAAAGCGAAAGCGCAGTCCGTCGTAGGCGTCGATGCGGCGGTCGCGGAGGAACGGCCAGTTCTGGCGCGTCTCTTCGATCCTCGTCAGGTCACACTCGACGAGTAAAACCTCCTCTTCCGTCGCAGACGCTTTCGCGATGATGCGTCCAAAAGGATCCACGACGAACGACTGGCCCCAAAACGTCAGCTTGCCTTCCTGGCCGACGCGATTGACGACCACCACGTAAACTCCGTTCGCGATCGCATGTCCGCGCTGGATCGTTTCCCACGCCGAGTGTTGCGCTTCGTTCATCGACTGTTCTTCGTCGGGGAGCCAACCGATCGCGGTTGGATAGAACAGAAACTGCGCGCCGCCGAGCGCCGTCAGACGCGCAGCTTCGGGAAACCACTGGTCCCAGCACACCAGCGTTCCGATCTTGCCGTAGGCCGTGTCATGAGTTTGGAAGCCGAGATCGCCGGGCGTGAAATAGAACTTCTCGTAGTAGAGAGGATCGTCCGGGATGTGCATCTTGCGATACTTGCCCACGATCTTGCCGGACGTGTCGATCATCACCGCGGTGTTGTGATAGACGCCCGCGGCCCGCTTTTCGAAAAGGGATGCGACGATCACCACCTTGCGCTGCCGCGCGACTTTGGCGAGCGCATCCGTGGTCGGACCGGGAATCGGTTCAGCCAGCTTGAACAGTTCGATGTCTTCCGTTTGACAGAAGTACTGCGAGCGAAAAAGCTCTTGCAAACAGATGATTTGCGCTCCGCGTTTGGCGGCGTCGTTGATGCCCGCAATCGCCTTTTTCAGGTTCTTGTCCGGTTGCGGGACACAACTCATTTGCACGAGGCCAACGGTGACGGCGTTGGCCGTTTTCTTCTTGTTGGGCATGCCGCGCAGTATAGCAAAGCATTCGTGCGATCCGTGTTCGCTCTGGTAAGATGTCCGGTCTTTTTGAGTTCCATACTGGAAAGAGTAGAGAAATGATCGATTTTGAGTTGACCGAAGACCATCAGGCGCTGGTGCAGACGGTGCGCGAGTTTGCGCAGAAGGAAGTCGCGCCGCATATCAAGGAATGGGATGAGAAGCAACAATTTAATCCTTCGATATTAAAGAAGATGGCGGAGTTGAACCTGCTCGGTGTGTGCATTCCCGAGGAGTACGGCGGCGCCGGTTTCGACTACATCTCGCTGGGTCTCGTGTGTGAAGAGCTGGAAGCCGTTGACACGTTTCTGCGCGTCGTGATGTCGGTGCATACGGGTTTGAATTCGTTGACGCTCTACACTTGGGGGACGGAAGAGCAGAAGCAGAAATATCTCGTGCCGCAGGCGAAAGGCGAAAAGATCGCGACGTATGGGTTGACGGAGCCGGGGGCTGGATCGGACGTGGTCGGCGCTCGTTCGACGGCGCGTCGCGAGGGAAACGAGTGGGTGTTGAATGGCGAGAAGATGTGGATCAGTCTGGCGGACCTCGCCGACAACTTTCTGTTCTTCTGCTGGACGGATGAAGAGAAGCGACGGAAACGCGATCATACGGGCATGTCGTGTTTCATCGTCGAGCGCAGCATGAAAGGGTTCACTTCCGGAACGATTCACGGCAAGCTCGGCATTCGCGCCGGGAATACCGGGTATTTTTCGCTGCAGGACGTGCGCGTGCCGCATGAGAACATGGTTGGCGAGGAAGGTGAGGGTTTCAAGATCGCGATGTTTGCGCTGGAGCAGGGACGTTACACCGTCGCGTCGGGCGCGACGGGCGTGATTCGCGCGTCGCGTGATGCGTCGGTTGCGTATGCAAACACGCGCGAGACGTTTGGCACGAAGATCGCGAACCATCAGCTCGTGAAGCAGAAGATCGCCGAGATGGAAGCGGATTACCAGATGAGTCACTTGCTCTGGCTGCACGCCGGGTATTTAAAGAACGAGGGCCGGCCGAATGCGAAGGCGACGAGTCTCGCGAAGTGGCAGGCAACGACGCGCAGTGAGAAGGCTGCTTCGATGGCGATTGAGGTCCATGGTGCAAACGGTTATTCAAATGACTATCCGGTTGAGCGCTATCTGCGCAACTGCAAGGCCGCGATCATCTACGAAGGCACTCGCGACATTCATACGTTGATGCAAGCCGATTGGGCGTTGGGTTTGAAGAAGGAAAAGCCGGCCCGCCGCACGCTGCCGGCCTGGAAAAAATCCGCTTAAAATTTCCTTCACCATGTGTCTCTCGCTTGCGGGAGACTCATCAACAGAATCACTTCGCGACCAGGAACACATCCCACGCCCAGCGGCCGGTGGAGGCACCTACGACTTTCGCACGATAGCGAAACTGATTGCCGTATCGATCGACGCGCTTCGACTCCTTGAAATCGAGTTGGAGCGCGTCAATCTGTGACGACGCCAGCGAGTGCAACTCATCCGGCTCCGAGACGCCGTTGTGATTGACGTCCTGCCACAGCCGTAGACTGTCAAAGACCGCGTCTCGAGCGTCAATCATTCCATCCTGGTTTCCACCATTCGCAGCGAGGTCAAACTCAGCGAGCGCCAGGAACCCATTCCTGTCATCACTCTCCGGCTGTGCCGTATAGTCCCCAAACAATTCCAACCCGCTCTCGACGACGCCATTGCCGTTGCGATCAAGAGCCAGCCACGCATCGTCCGAACCGCCCATTGTCCAACTCAGCTTCTCTCTCGCGCCATCGCCATTCAGGTCGAACTCGACACCCGCATCAGCCGCACTCAACGCAATCCCATCTCCCGCAAGGTCGATCACTATCGGCGAGCCTCCGCTGCCCGACCCGACACAGGTGCACGTATCAAAGTCAAAATCCCCGTCGTACATGAGGCACTTGGTCGCTAACGGCTGACTACAACTGGTGTTTGTCGGGCTGCTCGGAAGACTGCAAGAGAAGTGCTCCGAGTTGACGTCACGCCACATATTTCCACCGGTGACCGTCGCGCCCGCCGACGCCACCGACAGACTCAACGAGACTTGCGCGTTCGTCCCGCAGTTGGTCCCGAACAGACACGTCGAGAAAGCCACTCCCGTCGCCGACGCGCACTGGATCGTCGTGCCCGTCGGTCCGGTGCGATTCTCCGTTTTCAAGTCCTTCGAGCCCACGTGCGCAAAGAACGGCGTGATATGGTCCAACGTGCCCGTTTCGAAGGAAGCGAAGTTGTCGACCACCACCGCGCAGCGCTGAAAGCCGCCGAAGATCGGCGTACACGTTCCGGTGTACTGTGCCGTACCGCCGTGCTCACCCGAAATGTGTTCGGTGATGTCGATACTGATCCAGAACGGCAACGGCGTCGTGCTGAACGCATCAGTAGTCGATGCCGCAACGTCCGTATCTGTCACCGCATCGCCATCCGAAGCGATGCTGATACTTGTACTCACCTTCTTGTACGGCGGCCGCTTCTCCTGCCACACGCGCCCGATGCCGTCGACGATGGCATCCCAGAACTCCGGCGCTCCGGCGTCCGACGCGTTCGTCTTTGCGTGAAACAGCGCGAGCGCGCGATACGTGCGAGATCTTCCCTCGAATCGCACCGTCACCTGGTACGACGTATAACTGACGATGTCGTAATACCGCTCAGGCTCGAAATGAAAAGCGTCGGCAACAGTCCACTGCGGATCGAACACAGCCGCATAGTGTCCCCGCACCCACTGAGCGCTGAACGTCGCCTCTTCCGCTCCGCCATCTTGCGCGTGACCGCCATGCGTCAGCGAGATCACGTCGCCGGTCGGTAGCGTAATCAGTGAGACGTACGGCTTGTGCAAAACCTCCCTGACGTCGCCGGAGCGAAAGTCGCTGAGCTCAAAATGCAGATTTGCATCGGCGCGAAACGGCTTTCGCGCGAGGTCGTTCTGCATTACCTGCGCGGCCGCGTTGTAAGTTTCGAGCTTCGCGTAAGTGTCGCGAACCACTTTCTCCTGTTGGGCCAATGCGCCCGTGCAGCAGAACACAAGACAGACTGACAACCAAATTAATCGCTTCATGTGAGGATCTCCTATTTTTGTGAGGTTAACTCGCGCTCGATAATCTTCTGCCACTCCGCAAAGCTCAGCGCGCCTTTGATCAACTTGCCGTTAACAAGAAAACTCGGCGTGCTGTCGATGCGAAGCATCCGTGCCATTTCCATGTCTTTCACGATCGCCGCTCGCGACTGCTCTGACGCCACGCATGCTTGAAACCGCGGCATCCCAAGCCCGATATCGCCGGCAATCCGTTCCATCAATCCCGGCGGCGACAAATCCCCAGCCGCAAACACAGCATCATGAAACTGCCAGAACCTGTCCTGCTGTCCCGCGCAGTACGCAGCCCTGGCAGCCGGCAGCGAGTTGCGATGACCTTCGAGCGGCAGGTGCTTGAAGATGAGCCGCACATCCTGGCCGTACGTCTCCACGATCTGTGTGATCGCAGCCTGAGCATCCCGGCAGAACGGACACTCGAAATCCGAAAACTCGACAATCGTTACCGCCGCCTTTGGTGATCCACGCGCAGGCGACACGCCGTCGTCCAACGTCAACGCAAACACCGGCTCATCCAGATACACCGAAACCGGCCACTTCCTTCTCAGCTTCTCGAGCCCCGCGCGATAGTGTTTCATTCGCGCCTGGTTCTCGAGGTCCAGCCGCAATCTCTCCCGCGCTTCGTCAGGGCTCATCGACGCGAAGAACGACGCATTCTGCACGTACGCTTCTTCAACCTGCGCACGCGTCACCTCAATAGGACCTTCGGTGAGCTGCCGCCGCAACTCCTCAACAGTCACACCTCGAGAGCGAGCCTCGACCTCCAGCAACCGAGAAACGACAAGGTTCTCCAGCGCCGACTTTCTGATCGCGTAGAGTTGTTGCTGTAACGGAAAGATGCGCGCGGCGATCGAATCATCCAACTGTTTCTGCGTGATTGCTACACCATTGACCGAAGCCACAACCGCGTCCTGTCCGCACGCGCCGGCACACAAACTAATCAGAACAAGACACACAACTATTCCCCGTGAGGAATGGGAGATCATTTCCTAAAACTCCGTTTCGATTTATTTGTTCTGGCGGGTGAGGTGCACTGTAGTCCAGGCTATGGACCAGGTCAATTGCCGAAAGCGGCTATTTTGTGGCGAAAGTGGCTAATGTTTTCTTTTCCGCGATCGATACTCATTCGGCGTCATTCCATGTCTTCTCTTGAAACCCCGCATGAAGTGACTCAGCGAAACCAGTCCGACCTCCTCCGCGATCTCTTTCACGGACAAGAATGTCGTTCGCAACATCAACTCCGCTTTGCGAAAACGCACTTCACGAAGATATTGCGCGGGAGTCGTTCCGGTTTCCTGTTTGAAAAGATGACGAAAGCGCGACGCCGACAGGTTGACCATGTCGCCGAGCGTGCGAGCGTCCCAGGCGCGTGAGGTTTCTGCTTCCAGTTGCGCGATGACCAGTTCGATTCTTCGATCCATGCGATGAGGACGCGAAACGAAGATATGAGGGGACGGCAGAGATTACTCGTTCAACTTTCTTTTGTCTACTGCCGCTCTGCTACTAAATTGCATTGCCCTCTGCTAGTATGAGCACGCTTCCTCATCAGAATTGCACGGGGAAAATGGGCATTCTGAAACAAACTTCCAGACCAGGAGAGCTTGACATAAATGGGTGATGATATGAGGACTGAGCGTGAGCTGTCTCTTGATTTTCTGCGCGTTTGCGAAGCCGCCGCGATAGCCGCGGCGCGCACGATGGGCCAGGGTGACCGCAAGTATTCCGACCACGTCGCCGTCGAGGCCATGCGCGAAGTGATGGACACCGTACCAATGCGCGGGCGCGTCGTGATCGGCGAAGGTGAACGCGACGAAGCCCCGATGCTTTACATCGGCGAGGAAGTGGGCGGCGGATTTCACGCGGGCGAGGAACTGGCGGAGTCGTGCCCCGAGGTCGACATCGCCGTCGATCCGCTTGAAGGCACGAACCTGTGCGCCCTCGGCGCCAACAACGCCATCGCCGTGCTCGCTGCAGCCGAACGCGGTGGACTGCTGAACGCGCCCGACATCTACATGGACAAGATCGTCGTCGGACCATCGTCGCGCGGCGTCGTCGACATCGATGCGCCGGTGAAAGACAACCTCAAGAACATTGCGCGCCGCCTCGGCCGCGACATCGAAGATCTCACGGTCATCGTGCTCGATCGTTCGCGTCACAAGAAACTGATCGCCGACGTACGAGCCGCGGGCGCGCGCATCCGCCTGATCTCCGACGGCGACCTCTCAGCCGGAATCTCCTCCGCGGTAGCCGGAACAAACATTCACGCGCTGATGGGCATCGGCGGCGCTCCGGAAGGCGTCATCACGGCGGCGGCGATGAAGTGTTTGAACGGCGAGATCCAGGCACGACTCGTTTTCGATCCCGATCGTTTGGGAGTCGACAAAGACAAGGTGCCGTCGAAAGACGAAGTGCTCGACCGTTTGTCGACAATGGGAATCCGCGACCCGAACAAGGTCTACGACACTGACGACCTCGCGCCCGGCAAGAGGATCATCTTTGCCGCAACCGGCGTTACTGACGGCGCGTTATTGAAAGGTGTGCGGTTCTTCGGCGCGGGCAAACGGACGCACTCGGTGGTCATGACAACTGAATCGCGGCACATCCGGTTCGTCGACACGTTGCACATCGAGGGCGGGCCCGATACTGTGATCAGGTTTTGAGCCACAAAAAGGCACAAAAATCACAAAGCGTTGCGGTGCTCGTTTGGTTGGCGAGTGTCTTGACAGCGCTTTCCATGCTGGTATTAATCGCCGGCGCGCCATTCGCGGCAGCCGCAGGTTATCCGCGCGTGGCGGCCACGCTCTATCACGGGTTTTCGGTGCTCTGCCACCAACTTCCCGAGCGTTCATATTTCATCGCGGAACACAAACTCGGCGTCTGCGCTCGCTGCACCGGACTGTACGCCGGGTTTGCGCTGGCGTTGTTGCTGTATCCATTGGTGCGGCCCTTGCGGACGATCGTTTGGCCGCCGCGTGAATGGTTGCTGCTGGCGGCGGCGCCGCTGGCCATCGACTTCAGTCTGACGTTTTTCGGTATCTGGGAAAACACTCACACCTCGCGGCTGCTCACCGGACTCTTATTGGGCGGCGCGACCGTCTTCTACGTCATGCCGGGCCTGATGGAACTGGCTTTGAGAACCACACGTGAAACTTTGCCCCCGCTTCCGTCGTTCACCCTCGCTTCGCCGGAACGGATGGCGGCGGCTCCCAGCGACTACAGCGCACCCGAACGCCGCATTTAAGAAAACGGGGTATTTAGGGTAGAATCCTCCCCTTTGGATAGCCGCAATACATGATTTTGCAAGCACCCGCACCAACTCCCTGGCCCAGTCCGAAAGGTCCCGCCCCGCAGGCGCTGTTCGAGCGATATTTCCACGATCTCGTCAACAAAACCTGGGGCAATATCAGCCCGCTTTACCAGCTCGACACCTTCGATTGGGCGATCCTAATCGTTTACTTCGCGATTCTCACGACGCTGGCGGTCTACGGCGCGTATCGCATCAAGCAGGTCATCGATTTCTGGCGCTATCGGAAATTCGTTCCGCAGCCGAGCGCCCGTTTTGCCGAGGCGGACCTGCCGCGCATCACGGTCCAACTGCCGCTCTTCAACGAGCTGTACGTCGTCGAACGTCTGCTCAAAGCCGTCACCGAGATCGACTACCCGCGCGAAAAACTGGAGATCCAGGTCCTCGACGACTCGACCGACGAAACCACGAAAGTCGCCGAAGCCGTCGTCGCCAAGTACGCCGCGCACGGTTTTGACATTCACTACATCCACCGCCACGACCGTACCGGTTTCAAAGCCGGCGCACTCGAAAACGGAAACAAAACCGCCAAAGGCGACCTGTTCGCCATCTTCGACGCCGACTTCGTGCCCAAACCCGATTGCCTGCGCAAGCTCGTCGACTTCTTCACCGATCCGCTCGTCGGTTGCGCGCAGATGCGCTGGGCCCACATCAACGGCCGTTACAACCTGCTGACGCGTTTGCAGACCATCATGCTCGACGGACACTTCGTCGTCGAACAGACCACGCGCAATCGCACCGGCGGCTTTTTCAATTTCAACGGCACCGCCGGCATCTGGCGGCGACAGGCGATCGAGACCAGCGGCGGCTGGCAACACGACACGCTGACTGAAGACACCGATCTGAGTTTCCGCGCGCAGTTGATGGGCTGGAAGTTCGTCTACCTGCTTGATGAAGAAGCGCCGGCTGAGATCCCGGTCGAGATTAACGCGTTCAAGGCGCAGCAGCGACGTTGGGCCAAAGGCGTGATGCAGGTCGGCCTGAAACTCTATCCGCGCATCTGGCTCGCGCCGCTTCCGCTGCGCGTCAAGCTCGAAATGTTCTTCCGTCTGACGGGAAACATCAGTTATCCGCTGATGATCGTGGCGAGCTTTCTACAGTTTCCGCTGCTGCTCGTGCGTTACAACCAGCCGTTCTATCACCTGATGGTCCTCGATCTGCCGCTGCTGTTCTTCTCTTCGATCTCGGTGGTGTTGTTCTACGGTTCGGCCGTTTGGTATCTGGACGAGAAGCGCACGCCGCGATTGTTGCACCTTCCGCTCGTGATGGGTCTCGGAATCGGTCTCGCCTTTTCAAACGCGCGCGCCGTGCTGGAAGCGCTCCTCGGTGTGAAGTCGGAGTTTGTGCGAACGCCAAAGTATCGCGTCGAAGAAGCAAACGACGCGACGTGGAAACGGAAGAAGTACAAGCGTAAACGCGGGCTGCTGCCGCTGCTCGAACTCGGTTTTGCATTCTATTTTCTGCTGGCAATCATCTACTCGGCGCGGCTGCACATGTGGGGGACGATTCCGTTCCTGCTGTTGTTCTTTTTCGGCTTCGGCTACATGGGCGTGATGAGCATAATGCAGACCGCAAGCGGCAAGCGTCTGGCCGCACTTTGGCGCCCTAAATTAACGACCGATTAGACGCACTTGTCTTTCCAGCGACGCCCGATCCCACTTCGCTAAATCAGCGCCTGCCTCGTAAGTGCTCTGGCAAAACTCCATCAAAGCTTCCTCGGGATTCGGCGCGTTTCGCACGTCGTCGTAGTACATCAGAAACTCGGACAGTTCATTGCTCCAGAACGCTGCCGCCGGGCGGAGCGGCGCATTGCTCAGGCCTTCGGGTGCGGGAGCGGTGTAGGAGTAGAACGCGGGTTTGCCGAGTGGTCCCTGGCCCGGCCACCAGCCGTGGCTGATCACTTCGTGCGAATACGCTTCGCGCGTGATCGAATCCGCCTCGGGGCGCGGCGGCGCCGGACGTCCTGAAAAGCGCGTCACCGCGAGATCGAAACTGCCCCAGAAGAAGTGTACGGGGCTGCACTTGCCGATGAAGCGCGAACGAAACTCCTCCATCACTCTTTCCGACGAACGAAGCACGTGCCAGAACCTGCTGACGTACTCGGGATCGTACGACGCGTGCTGCTCGTCCTGGTCGAAGGGAATCGGATCGGGAATCTCGACGGGCATCTTCCAGATGTGAACTTCCATTCCGAGCCCTCGCAGCGCGTCCATCGTCTCGCGGTAGAACGTCGCGACTGACTTCGGTTTTAGTTCCACTGTCGCCGACGTACCGTCGCTGGTCGTGATCACGAGGTTGTGATCGATGAAGTCAAATTCCATTTCGAAAAACGTGTGGCCGTAGGGCATCGCCGTCGTCGTGAGCCCGCGCGCTGAGACGTAAAGCGGCACGTTCCACCAGTGATTGACGAGCGGCGTCTGCGCGAGCCGCACTTTCCCGACAACCTGCGTCCACATGTGCAGCGTCGCACACGTGTCCTTCCATTCTTCGAGCGGTAATGATGGCCATGTCATGAGGTGAGGTTACCGCGTATGTTCTTGACAGGCAAATAATCGAAGCCTATAGTTTCCTCCTCGCTAATTCGCTTATGCCAACGAAGGCTTGCTCATGTTGTCTCTGTTGTTGCTGCCATTGCAGCGCGACCGAGCCGTGTTCAGGCTGGAGTAGCGAATGAGCTAACCACTGACTAGCAGATTCACGGGAAACCGGTCGCACTTTTCAGAAAGTCGCGGCCGGTTTTCTTTTTTGGAGTAGAGGTGAAATGGGACTAGCTGTTGTTTTAGAAGGTCACGGCCCCGCTACCACGGAACGCGAATCCGTCGAATCCCGCGTCGGCCACACGCCGCTGCTGCGCTTGACGCTCTTCGACGCCGAACTGCCTGAAGGCGTGCGGATCTTCGCGAAAGCCGAACACCTCAATCCCGGCGGATCAGTGAAAGACCGCGCCGCCTTGTCCATGATCCTCGACGGCGAACGAAGCGGACGCCTCCGCCCGGGAATGACGATCCTCGACGCCACCAGCGGAAACACCGGCATCGCCTACGCCGTGATCGGCAAAGCGCGCGGATACCCGGTCACGGTCTGTTTGCCGAAGAACGCGAGCAACCAGCGAAAACGCATCCTTCACGAGTACGGCGTCGATATCATCGAAACAGATCCGATGCTCTCGACGGACGGAGCACAATCGATAGCGCGCGAGCTTTTTGCCCGGAACCCGGAAAAATACTTCTATCCCGACCAGTACAACAACGATGCCAACTGGCGCGCGCACTACGAGACAACGGCCAACGAAATCTGGGAACAAACGAGTGGTCAGATCACGCACTTCGTCACCGGCCTGGGGACGTCGGGGACGTTTGTAGGCGTAGTCAGGCGCCTGCGTGAACTGAACCCGGAACTGGGGGCCGTTGCCGTGCAACCCGAATCTCCTTTACATGGCCTCGAAGGGTTGAAGCACATGGCGACGGCCGTCAGACCGGGAATCTTCGATCCGACACTCGCGGATGAAACTTTGGAAGTCTCCACCGAGGAGGCGCTGTCCATGACGAGCAGACTCGGCATTCAGGAAGCGCTCTTCGTCGGTCCGAGTTCCGGCGCGAACGTGCTCGCCGCGCGGAGGGTCGCGCTTTCCCTGCAAACCCCCGCCGTGGTGGTGACGGTTCTGTGCGATGGCGGTGAGCGTTACTGGTAGGCCGCTGGATTTGGTTATCATGAGTCTTCATGACCGACAAAATTAAGGAGTTCGACATAACCACCCAGCTGGTCCACGCAGGGGAACGGCAGCCGTTGCCGAGCGGGCAGCCCGTCGCGACACCAATCTTCGCGACCTCGACGTTCACTTACGCATCGATGCAGGAGATCGACCGGGTCTTCTCCGGCGAGCAGGCGGGTTACGTCTATACGCGTCACGGCAACCCGACGCTGGCGGCGCTCGAGCAGGCGATGCTCATCGTCGAACAAGGCGCGACTGCGTGCGTGTACGCGAGCGGCATGGCGGCGATGCACGCGGCGCTGATTGCCTGCGACCTGAAATCCGGTTCGACTGTTCTAGCCTCGCAGGACATCTACGGCGCGACCACGACCCTGCTGTCCACGATTTTCGGATCGTTTGGCGTGAAGACAGTGACCGCGGATTTCAGCGATCTCGAGTCGTTGCGTGAAAAGGCGCGCGAAGTACGCCCGCAAGTGATGATCGCCGAGACGATCTCGAACCCGCTGCTCAAGATCTGCGACATCGAAGCGTGCGCCGAAATCGCACACGAGAACAACGCCCGCCTGATCATCGACAACACGTTTGCTTCGCCGTTTCTGTGTCAACCGTTGAAGCTCGGCGCGGACATGGTCACGCACAGCGCGACGAAGTATCTGGGCGGACACGCCGATGCGACGGGCGGAGTCGTCGTCTCGCGGGATGAGATGGATCGTCCGGCGCTGTTCAATGCAATGAAGCTTGCCGGCGGAGTGCTCGGTGTTTGGGAATCTCATCAAATCCTGCGCGGGCTGAAGACACTGGCACTACGGATGGAACGTCAATGCGATAACGCGCGAAAGCTGGCAGCGCGTTTGCGCGAGCACCCGCGGATCGCGCGAGTTCATTACCACGGAATGGGTGCGCTCGTTTCAATCGAGGTCAAGGACGGCACCCAGAATGAAGCGTTTCGCTTCATGGATTCGTTGCGATTATGTGTTCGTTCGACGAGTCTTGGCGACGTGTTTACGAGCGTGCTGCATCCCGCAACGGCGTCGCACCGGGACCTGATTCCGGCGCGCAGACAGGAGTTGGGTATCGGCGAAGGCCTGGTACGCATCTCCGTCGGCATCGAAAGTATCGACGACATTATCGCCGACGTCGAACAAGCGTTATGATCCCTTATGATCTTTGTCCCGAAACAACAGTTGACTGAGATTCGCGAGCACGGCGTGCGGGATTATCCGTACGAGTGCTGCGGGCTACTGCTCGGAAGCTACACGGCCGAAGGAAAGGTCGTCACGGAGACGTATCCGATTTCGAATGCGCGCGAGGAGAGTGCGAAGCGCAATCGATTTCTGATCACGCCCGACGAGTTGATGCGCGGCGAACGCTACGCGGCGAGCCGCGATCTCGAGGTCGTGGGCTTTTATCATTCGCATCCGGATTCGCCGGCGGTGCCGTCAAACTACGATCTCGAGCACGCATGGCCCACTTATTCATACATCATCGTCTCCACGCGCGAGGACGAAGCCACGGATCTCTTTTCGTGGGAGCAGCAGGAAGATCGCTCGCGTTTTAACCCGGAGGAAATACAATGCCAGTAACAATCACGATACCGGCGCCGTTGCGTCAATTCGCCGGAGGGCAGTCGCAGATCATCGTCGAAGCGAACACGGCCGGCGAAGCGCTGAACTCGCTCACGACCACGCACTCCGCGCTGCGCCGCCATCTTTTCAACGATCAGAACGTGCTGCGCAACTTCGTCAACGTATACCTGAACGACGAAGACATCCGTCACGCTTCCGGGCCTGACACGCCCGTCAAAGACGGCGATACGATCATGATCGTGCCGTCGATCGCGGGCGGCGCTGTCGTCGAGTCGGAAGTGGGCCAGGAGCTGCCGGAGCTTTCGAACGAAGAGATCATGCGTTACAGCCGTCACCTGATCATGCCGGAGGTCGGCATGCAGGGGCAGCGGAGGATGAAAGCGGCGAGCGTGTTGATGATCGGAACGGGCGGGCTCGGCGCGCCGGTGGGAATGTACCTGGCGGCGGCGGGAATCGGGCGCATCGGCATTGTCGATTTCGACGTCGTGGAGGAGTCGAACCTTCAGCGGCAGATCATTCACGGCACGAAGGACCTCGGCCGGCGAAAGATCGAGTCTGCGCGCGATCGTTTGCGCGACATCAACCCGCACATCGAGATCGAGACGCACGAGTCGCGGCTGACGAGTCAGAACGCGATGCAGCTTTTTCAAAACTACGACGTCATCGTCGACGGGACCGACAACTTTCCCACGCGCTATCTCGTCAACGACGCGTGCGTGCTGAGTGGAAAGCCGAACGTCTACGGATCGATTTTCAGGTTCGAAGGGCAGGCGAGCGTGTTCTGGGCGGAGAAGGGCGCGTGCTATCGCTGCTTGTATCCGGAACCACCGCCGCCGGGCCTTGTGCCGTCGTGCGCGGAAGGCGGCGTGCTCGGTGTGTTGCCGGGGATCGTCGGCGCCATCCAGGCGAACGAGACGATCAAGTTCATACTTGGCGGTGAAGATCTGCTGATCAACCGCTTGTTGCTGTTCGATGCCTGGGCCATGAAGTTCCGCGAGTTCAAGCTGCGGAAGGATCCGAAGTGTCCCGTGTGCGGTGAGAACCCGACCGTGACGAAGCTGATCGACTACGAGGAGTTCTGCGGCATGGCTGCGCACCAGGCGCCGCAGCCGGATACGAAGCTCGAAGAGATCAGTGCGACTGAACTGAATGCGCGTCGACTGCGGGGCGATACGTTGCAGATCATCGACGTGCGCGAGCCGCACGAGTTCGAGATCGCGCGCATTCCGGGTACGAAGCTGATCCCGCTCGGGCACGTTGTCGGTCGAATGAACGAGATCGATCCGGAGGCCGAGACGATCGTGCACTGCAAAGGCGGTGTCAGAAGCGCAAAAGCGATTGCGGCCTTGAAGCGCGCGGGATTCCAGGGGCGGTTGGTGAACCTGAAAGGCGGGATCACCGCCTGGTCTGAAGACGTCGATCCGCGCGTTCCGAAGTACTGAGCATTTTCCATTTGTCATTGGACGTTTTCCATTTTCCATTTCCGATGGGACCACAACGGCAAATGGAAGATGACAAACGGAAAATGGTAAATGAGCACGATTCGTCACCGCATAGCGGCCCTTTACAACTAACTTCCTGCTTTCGGTGGCAAAGTTAAACCTCATCCAGCCGAACGCCACTAGACTGTCTCGTTGCGGCTATGACTGAAACGGACTTGCGTGGGAAGTGGATCGCGATCGTTGCCATCTGGGCAATGCTGGGGGTGATCTATGCGGGACCGATTTATCTGGAAGTCCGATCGGAAGGCATGGACCACGCGGCGTGGCGCGTCTTTTCGTGGGGCATCCTGACCTGGCTCGCGTGGGCGCCACTCACGCCTGCGATCGCGTGGTTCGCCCGCCGCTTTTCGCTCGTCGGGGCGACGTGGAAGAAGAGCCTGCTCATCCACTTACCGGCATTCGTGTTGATGTCGATGGCCCACAGCGCCGCGGCTACGGCGATCACGTTGACGATCAAACCGTTCGACAACATGGGCGACAGCCCGATGTCGTTCTGGCCGCGGTTCGTCTCACGCATGACGGGTTCATTTGGTTCGGACTTGCTCGTGTACGGCGCCGTCGCCGGCATCTGCTACGCGCTCGACTACTATCGCAAGTATCGCGAGCGTGAATTCGTCGCCGCGCGACTCGAATCGCAACTGGCCCAGGCGCAACTCGAGTCGCTGCGCATGCAGTTGCACCCGCATTTTCTCTTCAACACGCTGAACAGCATCGTCGGCCTCGTCCGCGACAACCGCAACCAGGCGGCGATCAACATGCTCGTCGGGTTGAGCGATCTCCTGCGTCACACGCTCGAACACTCGTCGCGACAGGAAGTCGAATTGAGGGAAGAGCTCAACTTCATTAAGCTCTACCTGAGCATTCAGGAGATGAGGTTTTCCGACCGGCTGCGCATCGAGCTCGACATCGATCCTGCGACGTCAAAAGCCCTCGTCCCTAACCTCATCCTGCAACCGCTTACCGAGAACGCATTGCGCCACGGGATCGGACGGACCGCGGGGTCGGGGTTGCTCGGCATCCGTTCCGTTGCCGAAGACGGTAACTTGCATTTGACTGTGTACGACAACGGCGCCGGTCTGCCCGATGACTGGCAACTCAAAGGCAGCGCCGGCATCGGCCTCGCAAACACCGCGGCGCGTTTGCAACAGCTTTACGACGACGATCACCAGTTTGATATTCGTAATCGAGACAGCGGCGGGGTTGAAGTGATGCTCGTGATGCCGCTCAAAATCGCGACGCAATGAACGAGAAGATCAGAACGTTGATTGTCGACGACGAGCCGCTGGCGCGTCGCAATCTGCGCTTGTTGCTCGAGAAGGATCCGCAGATCGAGATCGTTGGCGAGTGTGGTAACGGGCGCGAGGCTGTGAAAGCGATCGGCGAGCTGTCGCCGCATCTCATTTTTCTCGACATTCAGATGCCGGAGATGGATGGGTTCGACGTGCTCGAACGCGTTGGCCCGGATCACATTCAGGCGCTCATCTTCGTGACGGCGTTCGATCAGTATGCGTTGAAGGCGTTTGACGTTCATGCGCTTGACTACTTGTTGAAGCCGTTCGACGACGAGCGGTTTGCGCATGCGTTGCGGCGAGCGAAGGCGCAGGTCGAGGCGCGTGAGATCAATCGTTTGAGCAGGAGACTATTGGCGTTGCTCGATGAACGCGAGAGTCAGCGGCTGCGTTCGTCGCGGCAGAGTGAATACTTGACGAGACTGATGATCAAGGTTTCCGGGCGGGTGATGCTGTTGAAGGTCAACGAGATCGACTTCATCGAAGCTGACGGGAACTATGCGAAGCTGCACGTTGGGCGGAAGGCGCACTTGTTGCGCGAAAAGATGCACGATCTGGAGGCGCGGCTCGATCCGGCGAAGTTTGTGCGCATTCACCGGTCGGTGATCGTTAACCTCGATCGGATCAAGGAGATGCAGCCGCACTTTAATGGCGACTACATGGTCATCCTCGAAGACGGCCGCCAGCTTCGCCTCAGCCGCACCCGCCGCGAAACCCTCGAAGCGCGATTAAAAGCAGTTTCGTAAATTCAAAAAATTTCTATTTCTCGCTACGGCTGGTCGCCCTCCTCAGTAACGCGGTACTTCTCTTTCTCCTTCTCCCGTTGCAGGTACGGAATGCCTTTCTCCATCCATTCCGGCTCGGGAGCGCCCTTCAAATAGTGATCGAAGAACTCCTGCAACCGCCGCGTGTAGTCTTTCTGGTTGATGCGCTTCCGCAAACCATGCTTCTCACCATTGTAGGTGAACATGAACGCGGGCTTGCCGAGACGACGCAAGGCGAGGAAGTACTCAATACCCTGATACCACGGCACTGCATCGTCTTCGTCGTTATGGATCATCAACAGCGGCGTCTCAACACGGTCAGCACGGAAGATCGGTGAGTTATCAAGGTAACGCAACGGATAATCCCAAAGACTCCCACCGATCCGCGACTGCGACCGCTCATACTGAAACTGCCGCGGCAAACCAGTCCCCCAACGAATCCCGCTATACGCGCTCGTCATGTTCGCCACCAACGCGCCCGGCGCCGCCGCTTTGAACCGATTCGTCTGCGTGACCATGTAAGCGATCTGATAACCACCCCAACTGTGCCCCTGTATCCCGATCGCATCCTCGTTCACGAAACCCTGGTCGACAACAGCCTGGACCGCCGGCAGCACGCACTTCAACGCACTCGGCCCCGGATATCCGATCGTGTAAACGATGTCCGGCATGTAGACCAGGTAACCATTGCTGACGTAGTACGTCGGATTGATCGACGTGCCCGGCCCAGGCGCGCGGAACTGGTGCAATCCCTGCGACAGCCGCTCATAGATGTAGACGATCATCGGATACTTCCTCCGCGGATCGAAATTGTCCGGCTTGAGCAGCACCCCTTTCAACGGCACGCCATCGGTATTCTTGAAACTGACCAACTCAGCAGCGCCCCAGTTGAACGCCGCGCGCTGTGCATCGCCGTTGCTGACGCGCTTCAGCTCGCGGAAGCTGCTGTTCGTCACCCAGATATCCGGAAACTGATCGAAACGCGCCGCGGACATGACGAGCACGTCGGCATCGCGCGCCTTGAGCGGGTTGTTGAAATCCTTCGACGCCATCAGCAGTTTTTGCGGCGGCTGATCGCCGTTGACTTTGTCGCGAAAGAAACCGGAGTCGTGCGTCTCCTCGTTCTCCGCCTGTAGCAGCATCGGTTTGTCCGGATCGATCCAGCGCTCCTTCGGGTCGAGACGAACGTAACGCAGCGTCGTCTTCTCTTTGCGTCCCACACCGTCGGTTAGATTTTTCGTACGACTCCCGTCGGGAGCGATCTGCCAGACGTCGTAGCGATCGTAAATGAGGACGTCGGCGTCGTCTTTGGTCCAACCGGCGATGCCGTAAGACCCGGGCGTCGACGGCGTATCGTTCAGTTCGTTGTAGAAGTTGGCGCTGATGTTCTTCGTCAGGTTAACCGTGGTTCCGGAGGCGACTGAATACGAGTTCCAGTCTTTGCCGTCGAAGTAGACGGCGTATTTCGCGTTGGGCGAGAGCGAAACGCCGCCACGCTGTTTCGTCAGCATCGGTTTGCGCGAGCCGTCGGTGGTGTTGACGAGATAGTAATCGGTGAAACCGGGATCGTAGTCGCTCATCACACGATACTTGCGATTGTCAGATCCGATCGCATAACTGCCGTCGTTTGACGGCGAGATGTTTTCCATCGTGTCGTCGGCGAGTTGGACGAATTTTTGTGTTTTCAGATCGTAGACGGCGCGATACGAGCGGTTGCGTTCCTGCTCGGCGCGAATTCGCTGAATCGGCTGGACGTAATCGTCCTTCCAGTGCCACAGATCGACGAGCACTTTTTCATCGGCCGGGATCTCTTCGTCAGGATTGCGTTCCAGTTCGGGCGGCGGCGCGGCGCCGAGGAACAGATGGCTGCCGTCGAGTGAAAAACTCAGGTTCGCGCGCTCGCTGACGACCATCTCCTTGCGGAAGCCGGGAACGTTGATCGAGACGATCTCGGTCGCTTGCGGCGCTTTGCGGTCCCAGTGATAGACGCGGAATTTCGGCTGCTTGGCGTCGGCGTCTTCTTTGTCGCTGGTGAATGCAAGCTGCGTGTTGTCTTCGTCCCACGTCAGGCGTTGATACTTTCCTTTGCCCGTGAGAAGCGTTACGGGCGCTGAATCGCCTTCGGCAGTTGCGACGGCGAAGACGCCGTTTGTCTCTTCCTTGCGCGCGGAGGTGGTGAACACGAGGTGTTTCGCGTCTTTGCTGATGGTGAAGTCGAGGACGTCGCTGAACTTTCGTTCGGTGCCGGTTGAGGTGTTTCGCAGGACCAGCTCAGTGCCGTATTCCTTCTTTTTTCCTCGCGGACGCGGAGTCTGTTCAGGCACGGCGGGTTTATCGGCCGGCGTTGTGGGCGGTGTTGAAGGCGCTGAAGTGGCTTCCAACAGATAAGCAATAAAGCCGCCGGCGTCTTCCGGAACGCGGAACGTCTTGACTCTCTCGATGCGCGTCACCGTGCCGTCTGAAAGGTCCATGATCGAGAGACCGTTCTTCGGCATGTCCTCGGGTTTCTTTTTCTCTTTCTTCGCTTTGGTGAGCTCGGCTTTGGTGGGCTCGGTGCCGAAGACGACGAAACGAGTGTCAGCGGTGAACACCGGTCGCAACAGTCTCGCCTGTTCAGCCTGAAACTCGCCGATGTTCGCGCCGGGATCGTCCGGCGGCGGGACAGGCGGGCGATAACCTCGCGGCGCGCGCCACTCCGTACCGGAGGCGATGTTGCGGACGATCACGTCGCCATCGCCATCCTGCGGCACGTAGGCGTAGGCGACGAAGTTTCCGTCGCGTGAGATCTGCGTGCCCTGAATCGAGCGCCACGAGTCGTAGTCGTTGTGCGTGAGCGGTCGTTTGGCCGTGGCCGGCTGCTGGGTCTGTTGGGCCGGCTGCGTTTTGGCGGTGCGGGTCGCCTGCTGCGCTCGCACGGCGGCCAGCGGAAACGAGCCGAGCGTGGTAACAAACAGGGCGATGGCGCAGAGGAAGGACACAGGTCGTCGCACTTTCATGGTTCACCTCACAATTGTCAGAGTGTTTGCGCTAAGACGAGAGTGGTAAGTGTTAACCCTGCTGGCCCGGAAGTCAAGATCAGGGAAAAAGAAAACCACGGATGTCACGAATCAGGATTCGTGCAATCCGTGGTTTCTCGTTCTGCGCCCCGCAGAAACTTGTTAGAAGAACAACGAATACAGCAGCCGGTTCGGCGAGCCGGTACCGGCGCTGGTCACGACGTTGGTGGTCGCGCCGTTGACGATCGCGTTACGAACGGTCGCTGCCGAAGCCGACGGATTCGCCTGCTTGTAGAGCGCTGCCACGCCCGCGACGTGCGGCGACGCCATCGAAGTTCCGCTCAGCGTCGCGGTCGCCGTGTTGGACGAGAACCATGCTGAGAGGATTCCGGAACCCGGCGCGAAGAGATCGAGACAGGTGCCGAAGTTCGAGAACGACGACCGAGCATCGGTTGTCGTCGTCGAGCCGACGGTGATCGCATTCGCCGCACGGGCCGGTGACGAGTTGCACGCGTTCGTGTTGCTGTTGCCGGCTGCGACGGCAATCGCGACACCCGCGTTCGACACGTTGTTCACCGCCGTGTCCAGCGCACTCGAAGCGCCGCCGCCGAGACTCATGTTCGCCACGGCGGGGGCCTGGAAGTTCTGGCGCACCCAGTCGACGCCGGCAATGACGCCGGAGGTCGTACCCGAGCCACTGCAGTTGAGCACGCGGACCGCTCGGAGCTGTACGCCCTTGGCTACGCCATAGGTGGCGCCGCCGATCGTTCCCGCGACGTGAGTGCCGTGGCCGTTGCAATCCTGCCCGTTGCCGCCAAATGCATCGAACGAGACGGCTGCACGTCCGCCAAATTCGTTGTGCGAGGTGCGGATGCCGGTGTCGATCACGTACGCGCGGACGCCGGCGCCGGTGAAGTTATACGTGTAAGTGCCGCTCAACGGGCGACTGCGCTGGTCGATGCGATCGAGTCCCCACGGCGGATTGGACTGGGTCACATCAGCGGTGACGGTGCTGTCTTCTTCGACGTATGCAACCCGGAAGTCCAGGCTGAGCCTTTCAGCCTCTGCCTCGGTCATCTCGACGGCAAAGCCGTTAAGAGCATTCTGGTAGACTTCCTTGAGTTTTCCGCCGTGCGTGTTGGCGAGTTCCGACGCGATGTAGGGCGCGATCGAGAACATACCTTTTTCGCCCACGACGTCGTCGTCGAGCACGACGATGTAGCGATTTTCGATCTTGTTCGCACTTTTCCGAAGCTTGTCTTTCTTCGCCTGAGTGCGCACGGGCGCCGAAAGGAAAATCGTCGCGCACAGGCCTGTCAAAACAACTAACGCACAAATCTTCTTCATACTCTTCTCCTCCAGACTGGTAAGGGTGGGTGGTTACAGCCGCTCGCACACAGGTCGAGCGGAACGATAATGCCTTGTCCCCATTCTTCCGCTGCGTTGGAACGAATAAGGAAACGCATACACATGGCATCCGACTTCGCCAGGGCGTAGTGTTTGACCCGGATTGCGAAGACCGTTAGTGCCGCACGGCTCCGCACGCCGAAATCTGTTTTGGGACAATTCGTTTGTTCAACAGATGGGAGGACCGCCTGGAACGGGAGGCGCGCAGTATACACGAAATTCAGTCGCGCGCAAGACGGGAAACATGCCACGAAAATTGCTGTTAATTGGCCTATTTTGCTGCGAACGGCGAATTGGTGAGGTGGAAAAGCACCTTTCCTTGCAAGAAGACGTTCGCTAGTGCATGATACGGCCTGTTAATCCCTTCTCTCGCGCATCAACGGTGATGCGCCCCGTGCCTCGGTGAGTTGGCGGCGGCGTTTGGATGATACGAGAGCGGGCCAGTCTAAACTACAGAAGCCGCTCATCTTGAGCATCCGAAATTCGAGCCTTCGCTGCTGCCGTTACAACGGAAGCCCACTTCGATTCAAAGCTTCTTTTGCACTCCTGACAAACGGGAGAGGAGCATTTAAATGTCCATGAAACTCTACGTTGGCAATCTCGCCTTTCAAACCTCAAGCGAGGATTTGCAGCAGTTGTTCGGCCAGGCCGGCACAGTCCAATCGGCTTCAGTGATTGAAGATCGTGAAACCGGACGTTCGCGTGGCTTCGGCTTCGTCGAAATGGCTTCGAAGGAAGAGGGTGAGAGCGCCATCGCGCAGTTCAACGGCAAGGAATTCAACGGCCGTAACCTCACCGTCAATGAAGCCCGCCCGCGCGACGATCGCGGCAGTCGCGGCGGCGGCGGCGGCGGTGGCCGAGGCGGCTACGGCAGAGGCAACAATCGCGGTGGTGGCGGCTACGGCGGCGGCGGCAATCGCGGCGGTGGCGGCTACGGCGGTGGCGGCAATCGCGAACCGCGCTGGTAAACAAACCTAATCCGTTGAGTCCGTGTTTCCCCCCAACACGGATTCAACGGAACACACGAAGAATAATGAGCATAGATGCTGTTGTCTTTCGCCGCCCGGCGTTACTGACATTAGCGGCGCTACTCGGTCTCTTCTTAACATCTCAATCGTTCGCTCAAAACGGCTCGAGCCTGTCAGCGTGTTTGCGCACCTGGCTGGCACTCGACGCGCCTCCGGGCTGGGAACATCGCGCAACTGACGCGCTCAAGCGCCGCGGTTGGACGCGCGACGCCCTCGGCAATGTGATACTTCGCAAGGGCAGCGGCAGTCCGCGCCGCGTGGTCGCGTGTGCGTTGGATCGTCCGGCGTTCGCGGTCACCGAGATCACCGAAGAGGGCTATTTACGTCTGCGCGAAATCGGTGGCGGTGGACGGCAGCATCCGCTGTTTACGCAGTTTCACGAAGGCCAGCGATTGCGAGTGTTGACGCGCAAGGGCGGCATCGTGCCGGCAGTCGCCATCGTCAAGAGCACTCATCTGCAAGGTGCACGAAACCCAAACGCGGCGGTCACGCGGCTTGACGATATTTGGGTCGACGTCGGCGCCACGTCGAAAGCAGACGTGAAACGGCTCGGCATCGACATGCTCAATCCGGTGGTGCGGGAATCGCGCGGATGGTCGTACGGCGAAAATGACAACTACGTCGCGGGCCAACTGGCGGGCATTCGTGTTGGCTGTGGGCTATTGGCTGCCGTCGCCGAGGGCGAAGTCGCGTCGGGCGAAACGATCTTTCTGCTCACTACGCTGAGGAGTTTTGGCCACGACGGATTGGAAGCGGCGCTTCGATCGCTCGGGAAAGTCGATCAGGTCACCTTGATCGATGCTGGTGAGACGACGAACTCAGTCTCGCAAAGGAAAGTCGAAAAGCCGGCGTACTTGCCGGAATCGACGGGCCTGACTTCGCTTAACGTGCTTTCGGTAAGAGTGCGGTATCCGTGTTCGCTCGTCGAAACGGTGGATCTTGCGGATGCCGCTGGGTTGCAGTCCGAAATCGAGAAAGCCGCTGGTATTACTAAGCGGTCCCGCATCGATCAGACCGCTGCATGTTCGCTGATGCGCGAGGGTCCGGATATCTCCAGGGCCTGGGAGTCCGACGCGTTTTCAGCGACTGCAACTCTGCTGACGAAATTCGCCGACGTCTATTCAGTTTCCGGTCACGAGCAGGACATGCGCTCGGCGGTCCTGGCGGCGCTGCCTCAATGGGCGCGAGCGCTGGCGAAAACGGACGCTGCCGGAAACCTGATCGTCGAAGCCGGACCGGATCGCGATCCGGTGATGTTCATCGCACACCTCGACGAGGTCGGGTTTGAAGTCACTAACATCGCCGCCGACGGCACTGTCTCGCTACGCACGCGCGGCGGGCTCTTCCCCTCCTTGTGGGAAGGACAGCCGGCGCTGCTGCACTTCGATCCGCCTGCAAACAGCAGCGACCGAGCGAAGTCGCCGCTTCAGGGCGTCTTCATTCCGCGCGACACCGCTACAGCCAAACAGCCTGAAGCGCTGACTGCATGGTTCGGCATGGATGGCGCGGCGCTGGCGAAACAGGGAGTCGTGAACGGCCTCGCGGTTACGGCTTTCAAGGAAGCCACTCGACTCGCAGCGACGCGCTTCACTGCACGAGCACTCGACGATCGAGCCGGTTCGTCCGCGCTGGTGCTCGCAGCCAAACGCATCGATCCGTCAACACTGAAACGCAAAGTCATTCTGTCGTGGTCGGTGCGTGAAGAGACCGGACTTGAAGGCGCGATCGCGATGAGCAAGCACTATGGCCCGTTAGTCAAACGCGTCTACAGTATCGACACGTTTGTTTCGTCTGATTCGCCGGCCGAGACGACGCGATTTGCGTACGCACCGCTGGGCCAGGGCGCGGTTATTCGCGGACTCGACAACTCGTCGATCGCTCCGCCCGCGGAGCTCGAACGCATTCTGAACATCGCGCGCGCGCAGAACATTCCGATGCAGGTCGGCGCGACCAACGGCGGCACTGATGGTTCCGACTTCATTCGTTACGGCGTGCTGCACGCCGGGCTTTCGTGGCCCGGTCGCTACAGCCATTCACCTGTGGAAGTGCTCGACTTGAGGGATCTACAGGCGCTGGAACGGCTGATCCATGCGATCGCCATCGCGCCGTAATCGGTGCCATCCGTGAAAACACTGGCCCTCCTTTTTCTGCTGCTTGTCGCGACGCCGATCTGCGCGCAACGAGACTTCACGCGCTACGTTAATCCCTTCATCGGCACCGGCGGGCACGGCCACACGTTTCCCGGCGCGATCGTTCCGTTCGGCATGGTCCAACTCAGCCCCGACACGCGGTTGACGGGCTGGGACGGTTGTTCCGGTTACCACTACTCAGACTCGATCATCTACGGGTTCAGTCACACGCACCTCAGCGGCACCGGCATCTCCGATTACGGCGACGTCCTGTTGATGCCGACGGTCGGTTCACCCGACAAGCCTTATCCTTCGCGCTTCAGTCATCAAAACGAAAAAGCGTCGCCCGGCTTCTACTC
>DASURS010000123.1:0-11204 GCA_036279935.1 Pyrinomonadaceae bacterium | reverse complement strand
CGCTCAGTCCCGATGGCGGATCTGGCGACGCCGGGCATGTAGCACAGGTCGGATACGGCTTCGATGAGAGCGTCTCGGTGACTACAAACTTGTACCAGGTGCCGATGACCTGATTTTCGTCGTCCCAGATGTAGCTGCTGGCGCTCACGGGATGCGCAACGACAACGCTGTAGTCTGCAAGGGCCTGATTGATACCGTCAGCCGGACCATACTCAAATAACATCATGGGCACATCCGCGCTGTTGCCGCCTTCGTTCAGCGTTGTTTGGGCCAATGCGTGCAAGGAGCCGGGAATTACACCGGTTTGGAAAGCCTTGACCCTTGATTGGCGGATGCTCAGGTAGGTAACGAGCCCAGCCACTAGAACGAGGACGATAAGTAGGATCAAACGTTTGGAAGTGAGTGCCATAGGGAATCCCCTAATGTGAGTTATTCTGAGCCATCGACGCGCGCACTTTAACTGTGTTCAAACGTATTGTCAATGCAGTAAACCGGCACTCATTCGTTAAGTCTTCATCTAACCTCGCAGGCTGAAAATTCAACCATCATTCGACGCCGCGGGTGGGATTCACGACTTTTGCCGCAAACCTGAATTGAACTTGCAATGCCGCGCGGCGCGGCGTTAACATGCTTACATCATAGCGAGAAAACATCGGCTTTTTCCTTAACCTTCATAACAACTTTCGAGGCCGGAGGTTCAAAATGAAAAGCCTAAAAGACATCCTGGCGGTGATTGTAGGCATTGTTGCAGCCATCGGCGCGATCTTTTACTTCTACAAGTTCGTGACTGACCCGAATCCTGCCGGCGGTCACACTTCGGGTTGGATCGCGCTGGGTCTGGCAGTAGTCGCCTTCATCTGTGGCCTGATATATTTCCTCGGCCACGTGAATAAAGAAGAGGAGATACACATCACCCAATAGGCGGACGCTCGGGCGATGCCAAAGTCGGGAGCCACTAAGCTGACTTCCACCGTGGAGATTTGCGACCCCGGACGACACTTATCGACGCCGTTTGTGCACAAACCAAAGCGGCTCACGTGCGCAGACGGCGCTTGCTTTTTGTAGTGCTGTTAATGTGAAGATCTTCTCTTCTTTTCTCCGCGCTCTCTGCGTTTGAGGATTTATTCACCGCAGAGCATCCCTGCTTGTCTGACGACAAGCAGATAACGAGATGAAACTTTGGTAGCGCAGAGCGGAACATTAATATGCAGTGACTTGCAGGTCGAGAAGACCGTTGCGTCACTGGTGCGTATGTGCCCGTCGCAGAGTATGGTCTCAGGGATGGCGCCGATAACATTGGTGAATTATCCATTCGTCCGAGTGGCTAATATCCCGTTAAGAAGAATGCGAATTCTTGCTTCCCTGCGCCTGCGAGATCTGAAATCTTGCCAGATCACAGGAGCTAACGATGTCAAAGCGTAGCAAGAGAGCAAAGTCACAAAGAATCAAGGTGCCAAGCTTGCCCAAGCATTTGCAACACATCAACCTCAATGCCGCTGGTATTGACATCGGCTCTGAGCGGCACCTGGTAGCAGTACCTGAAGGACGCGACACAGTTTCGGTGCGCGAGTTTGGCACTTTCACTGTGGACCTTGAGGCTCTGGCCACTTGGCTTGAGCAATGTGGCATCACCACGGTGGCAATGGAGTCTACCGGCGTTTACTGGATCCCGTTGTTTGAATTGCTCGAGCGTCGTGGCTTCGAAGTAAAGCTGGTCGATGCGCGCCACGTTAAGAACGTCAGCGGCCGCAAATCTGATGTGCTCGATTGCCAATGGCTCCAACAACTGCATACCTACGGTTTGCTGGCGGGCGCGTTTCGCCCGGCCGATGAAGTTTGCGTATTACGCAGTTACCTGCGACAACGCGAGATGCTCATTCAGACTGCCAGCATGCACATTCAACATATGCAGAAGGCCTTGCAACAAATGAATCTACTGCTGCACAACGTGGTGTCAGACATCACTGGCATCACCGGCATGAAGATCATCAAAGCGATCCTGGCCGGGGAGCGCGACCCGCGGGTCCTGGCAGGTAACCGAGACGAGCGCTGTCACAACTCCACTGCCACTATTGCCAAATCATTGGTCGGCAACTATCGCGAGGAACATCTCTTTGCCTTACGACAAGCGGTCGACCTCTACGAGACCTATCAAGCTAAGATTGCTGACTGTAACCAAGCCATAATCAAACAAGTCGAAAAGCAACCCGACATCTCGGACGATGAGCCACCAACACCAGAGAAACAGATTCAATCCCGCAACCGCATACGCAATGGGGTCGATGTGCGCGACTTGCTATTCAAAAAAAGTGGGGTCGATCTGTTCGCCATTCCCGGTCTGGCCGCAGACACTCTGCTTACTTTGGCCAGCGAAGTCGGCTTTGACATGACCCCCTGGAAAACTGAGAAACACTTCGCCTCTTGGCTCGGCCTGTGTCCAGGCACCAAGATCTCAGGCGGCAAAGTGTTGAATAACAGAACCAAGCGCAATCCCAATCGGGCCACCCAAGCGTTTCGCATGGCTGCCGCTAGCCTCAACCGCAGCCAGACAGCCTTGGGAGCGTTCTACCGCCGGATCAAATCACGCGCTGGTGGCCAACAAGCCGTCACGGCCACCGCGCATAAAATAGCGCGCATTTATTATGCGATGCTGACTCAAGGCACAAGCTACCTTGAACTCGGTCAACAAGCTTATGAACAGAGATACAAAGAGCGCCGCATCGATTATCTTAAGACTCAAGCTAAGTCCCTTGGCTTTCAACTGGTTCCCTGCGCAACCTGACGATCGAGTTTCTAAGAAGAAACGCACCGGTAAAATCAGGGACTTGCTTTTTTCGTGACCAACTAATCAGTTAAGGAGAGATTCCAGACAAATGTTCTTCCCACTCCTGTTGATGCTTTTGCAGCAACTTCGGGCCACGCAACCTCAATACTTCTTTCTGGTAACTTTGCTCTTATTGATCGGCGGCGGTGTCGCGTGGTTGATTGCCGCCGTGCTCGGGTTCGCGCGGTCGCCTGCGTTCGGTCCCTCGGCGCGCTGGTTCTCGTACGCCGCTGTCTGCATGATCATCTATCACCTGCACTTCCTGCTGTTCGGCGTGTTTGTGTTTCTGGGGATGTCGCAAAACTCCGTGGACCTCTCGATGGCGCTCGGCGTCGGCGCGTTCTTCAATCTCTTCGTGGTGCTTGGAGCGGTCTGCGCGATTATGGGTTTTGTCCGCATGACCAGCCCGCGCTAGACTAACTTTCGTTGATGAACAAGAAACAGTTTGTGGTCGCCGCGCTGATCCTGATCGGAAGCGCGGCGGTTCTTTTTTGGTCTGTCGCCTGTAACGGGGATGAAGCGGGTGTGACTGCCAGTGGCCGGTTTGCGACGCAGCGCGGCGGAAGGTTCTTCGTCGGGAATAAACCGTTCCGTTTTGTCGGTGCGAACGTCGCGGTGATGTATCGCGACGAAGATCGCGAACGCATGCCGGAGACTATGCGCAAGGCGGCGGAGTTGGGGATCAAGGTCGTGCGCGTTTGGGCGTTTGGGGAAGGCGGGCCGAACGACGTCAAGCCGATCGCCGATTTCGACGACTGGCCGCGGCATCATTCGTTTCGCTTCGCGCCCGGGCAGTGGAACGAAGAGGCCTTCGTGCATCTCGACAAGGTGATTGCCGAGGCTGCGAAGAACAATATTTACGTTCAGCTCTGTTTGACCAACTGGTGGCGAGATACTGGCGGAGTGACGCAGTACTTGCGCTGGGCCGGGATCAATGATGCCGCTGACGACAGTTATCGCTTCGGCATCAATAATGAGAAGGCGTTTCTGTTTTATACGAATCCCGAGACGCGGCGTTTGTATCGCGAGCACGTCGAGAAACTTGCGACGCGGCGGAATACGGTTACGGGTGTTTTGTATCGCGACGATCCGGCGATCTTCGCGTGGGAGTTGATGAACGAGGCGCAGGTGATCACCGGGCGTTGGGCCGAGCGGCGAGCGTGGTTTGCGGAGATGAGCGGGTATTTGAAGTCGCTGGATCCGAACCACATGATCGCGCCGGGTGCGTGGGGTTATCGTTCGTCGGCTGAACGTCGTGAGTGGCTGGCGGACCATGCGCTGCCGGCGATCGACTATGCGGACGTTCACAACTATCCGCGTGACGATCACGACAGTTTTGTCGACTCGCCTGAATCGTTGAAGTCGTTCATCGCGAATCGCGCGGCGGCGGCGTTTTCGTTGGGGAAGCCGTTGGTCATGGGTGAGTTTGGGATGGGCGACGGTGGGCACAATGGCGCGACGCAGGCGAATTGGTATCGGGCGCTGTTCGATGGCAGCGCGCAGGCGGGTGCGGGCGGCGCGATGTTTTGGATCCTGACGCCGGATCCGCGGCGTGGATATGGTGTTACGTATTCAACACCGCGCGATGAACCATTGTTGGGTGAGATCACGCGGGCGTCCAAAGTGTTTTCGACGTTGCAGTCGGCGGAGTTGCCGCAGTGGTTAACGGATGCGTCGCGTCACCTGGTACCGCGGCAGTTTGCGTGGGTGCGGCCTGAGGGTGACGGTGCGACGCAGCCGCAGACGATCTTTCGTGAAGATAAATCGGTGATCTATCAGTTCAAGCCGCAGAACGCGTCGGCGCAGAGGTTTGAGAAGATCGGGGAAGGGCCGGGGTACATTTGGGGATATGGATCGGGGTTCGTTGAATACACCGTTCCTCCGCGATCCGATGCGCGTCGTGTGAGCGAGATCGTCGTGCGCGCTCACATTCAACCGGTGCTTCCGATCGACGCGCCGGATGGTTTTGTGAAGACGCGCGTGACTTTGTTTGTGGACGGCTGGAACGCCGGTTCGCGTTTGGTGGGCGTCGAGCCGAAGGGGCAGGCGTATGTTCAGGAGTGGCGACTGACGGGGTTGCTGCTGCGCCTGCGCGCGATGCGTGGCGAATCCTTACCGATCCGCTTCTCCGTGACCCCTGAATCCGACTGGCTCTACGGCATCAACATCTCAAACTGGCCCGAAGGCTACGACCCCCACGACTCCCGCCCCATCGAAGTCGAGCTCCGACGTTAATCTACGACGATGGACGAATGCGGATGACTTGGCTTTGCCCTAAAAGTAGGTCCGCTGAAGAGATGGTCTCCCGCAAAGGCGCAAAGGCGCAAAGAAGTCCTTTAAAAACGCGGTAGCGCTTTGCGTCTTTGCGTCTTTGCGGGAAACAGAGTCCGAAAATATGACTTTCGGGGCAAAGCTGGATGACTTCACTAGGTTGAATACTCTTCTACGTCGTAAGGACTTGAGCAATCAGAATTCGCATGGAACGTGAGGTCAGACGGTTTCTAACATCTTGAGCTTACCGGCCTCGATCACAGCAATTACTTGCTGGCGAGTCACGGTCGGAAACGCCTCGAGGAAATCTTCAACAGATTCGCCGCCCTCCAGAGCATCGATGAGGTTCTGGAAAGGCACGCGAGTGCCGACAAACACGGGTGTTCCACCCATGATTTCGGGATCAGAGTGAATAATTCCTTTGAGTTCTTCCGGTTTCACTGTGGAAGAATATAGCACAGCTTAGTGCGTTGCCGCGGTTAGTGCGCTGAGTGAGCTCTCGTCCAGCATGTAGATCTTTGCGGAGGGGATGGCGCCGAGTTTGAGTTTGAGAAGTGGGGTGTGGGTGGAGAGGGATGTGATGAGGGCGTCGTTGCTGAAGTAACGGCGGCCGCGGGCGACGATGATGAAGTCGCCGGGGCGAAGTTGATGGACCGCGGCTGGATCGGAAAGCGAGACGCAGATCAGGTCTGTGCGACCGGCGCGTTCGGCGTAGTAAGTGGCAAGCGATGGGCTCTCGCTTGCGACGTGCGCGCCGGATGAGGCGCGAGCCGCGATTTGCGCCATCGCGTCGCGCATGCTGGCGTCGTAAAACTCGTCGTGCGGGAAGTAGTAGCCGGCCCACGCGGTCCCGCCGCCGAGCGAGTTCGTGAACAAGCGAAAGTGTGGTGTGGCCTGGATCGAGCTGACGACGGACGCAATGATGACGATGACCGCGAGAGATGCCGGGATATAGTGTTTGAAGCTCGATAAGTGGTTCGCGATTGATCGCCCGGCAAACTGAATTCCGATCGCGCTGGTGATCAGCACAGCCGGCAGCACCGTCGTGTAGTAACGCGTAAACTTCCCGCCCGGAAAACAGAACGCCACGACCCACAACAAAAACCAGAACAGCAGAAAGTAACGCCCGTCGCCGAGCTTGCGTCGAAACAACAGCGGCAGTCCGGCGAGAAATCCAGCGAAAGTAAGCAATGGAAGTTTCACGGCGGTGAAGACGAGATAGAAGTAAACGGGAATGCCGTTGAGCCAGTCGTCGAACCGCTGCGTGTAAAGCTTGTTCATGAACTCGTAGCCGTCATGACTGACGCGCTTGCCGCCCGCGAACAGGCCCATTTGCCGCCACGTCTCGGGTAGCAGCACCGTCGGGCTCAGGATGAGAAAGACGACGCATACGATCGCGAGGAACACAAGGAGCCGTTTTTTGCCGAGACGCCAACGCGTTTCCGGGAGCTGCTGAAACATCCAGTAGTAACACCAACTGATCGCCATAAAATGCGGTACGTATTTGGAAGCGACCATCGCGCCATAACAGGCGGCGGTGGCCCAGTAATAACGATTCGGGTTCTGGTTGGTGCTTTCGGCGACGCGCTGCCCGCGCAGCCAGAAGACGTTCGCGAGCAGGAAGAAGAAGAGTAGAAACGTGTCTTCCTTTGCGACACGATTGAAGCCGATGCCGGTTGGATCGAACGTCCACAACGCTGCTGCGATCAGTGCGACTTCGACGCCGAACAGCTCGGCGGCGATCAGGTAGATCAACAGCGCGCTCAACGCGCCGGCGATCGCGCCGGGCAAGCGGAGTGCGGTTTCCGGTGCGATCCGGTCGTCAGGACGCGACGCGACGAACGAGCTGTTGTTCCATTTTTCGGCGAGGATGATTGAGGTGGCTTGTAACGCTTTCATCAGCATCGGATGTTCGCCGTTAGCGCCGGTGAGGCCGTTCGCGCGGTAGTCGGCGACGGCGTTGAGTTTGTTGAGTTCGTCTTCGCCGAGGCCTTCAGCGCTGAGGCCGGTGACACGAAAGCCGAAGCCGGCGATCACGAGAATCGCGAGTGTGACGAGGATTAGGGTGCGACTGTTGGCAAGTACGCCGCGACCGGCGAACAGGTCGGGTCGCAGACCGGCGGTGACGATTGCATCAGCTTCAGCTCGTGCTGACAAAGTGTGCTACTGACCTTTCAACAAAAGGCGAAAGGTTAGCGGAATCACCGGTTTAGTGTCAAAGTGGTTAACTCCCGCCGGAGGTGTCGTCTCCCCTCGAATAAGTCGAATCAACATTTAAGCCGAAGTTTTCGACAACGCTCGCGACGGCGGCGCAGCCTCACCCTGATCGTACGGCGCCGCATTCTCTTCAGAAATGCGATACCGCAACAGCGCACCAACACCACCGACCTGCTCCAACCGCGTCGCATCCTCGATGAACGTAACCTGCGCCGCGGACAGTTGCTTCGCCCGCCGAATCAATTCATCCGCGATCGCCCGCTGGTCGAACGTCTCCGGCATGTCGTCCGTGACGTAGATCTCCAACACCCGTTTGACCTCTTCCTCATCGAAACGCAAACGCTCAGCCGCCGCGACGATCAACATCTCCTCAACCTGTCCATTCGAAAGCGCAGCGATCGTGTCCGGCACTCCAGCCACCGCAAGATTATCGCCGCGAAACTCACCCAACAGCCGCTCAACCTTCTCCATATCAGTCAGACTATCGTGACGACGAAACGCAGTCAGCGACTCCTCAAGCAACTCATGCTCAGGCGTATCAATACCGAGACTGATCACGTCGATGATCTTTTCCTGGAGTGTCTTCGGCATCTGCTCTTTCAGTATCGGAATAACGGTCGCTTCGTCACCGGCGAGAATGATGTGCTCGAGTTGCTCCTCGCGTACCGTGCGTTCGAGCGCATCGACGACCTCCTTCGCATGAAGCAAGTGATAGTTCTCTTCATGACGTTGATAACGCGCCTGCGACCAGCCGCCGACCTTCGTATGTTTCGTCTTCACATTCTCGATGTCGTTCTGATCAACCGCGCGTCCGGCAGAGAAGACGAAGATCTGCGCGCGGTTCGTGTCGGCAAGCACCACTGCGTAGTGACGATACTGATCCGTCAATCGAGCAAGCGGATACAGATACGGCCGATCGGCAACGAGCAGTCGATTCCGCTCGAAAGGCACGTCGAACTGCCCGGCCTGGAAGTAGTCATTCTCGGCGGAGCACGCGAACAACGCGATGCCCTGCGACGGCTCGCGCACGCCTTCTTCGAGGTAACGCATGATCCGCACGAAGTCTTCTTCGAGGCTGGCGCGCTCGTCGCCGCTGGTGGGGTACGTCTTCAGCCGTTCCGACAATTGTTTGCGGACGAACGGCAGGAAGTTGCGTTTGCCGTGCTCGTTGACGCGCGCGTCGAGGTAAAGACTGATCACCGGCGCCGGCGTCGGTTCGAAGTTGAGGAGCGTTTCCATCAATTGTTGTGGATTGTTTGCTTCATTCATTTCTGTTTCTCCAACGTGCACGTCTGAAATGCATACGTCTACCCGATTACCCTCAACACAAAGGCATTTCGGGTTCCACAGGTTTTTAACGGAGACTTTTGCGGAGCGCGGCGCGGGCGGCATGAAATCCGCACAATCCGTGTACGCCGCCGCCCGGCGGAGTGGACGAGGAGCAGAGATAAAGCCCGTTCAAGGGTGTCGAATAGAGACGCAGGGTAGGACGCAGAAACATTTGCGGCAGATCCTGAATGCCGCCGTTGATATCACCGCCGACCAGGTTCGCATTGTGACGTTCGAGATCGGCCGGTGTGAGCACGCTGCGCGCGAGGACGCAGTCCCGAAAGCCCGGCGCGAACCGTTCGATCTGCCGCTCGATCGCGTCCGACATGTCGACAGTCGATCCGTTCGGCACATGACAGTACGCCCACAACGTATGTTGACCATCAGGCGCGCGCGTCGAATCGAATAGCGACGGTTGAGCGACGAGCACAAACGGTTTTTCAGAATGCTTGCCGTGTGACGCATTCCATTCCGATTCGAAAATCTCGGCAAACGATCCGCCGAGGTGCACTGTCGCCGCCGTCGCGCACTCAGCAGCTTTCCACGGCACGGGCGCGCTCAACGCCCAGTCCATTTTGAAAGCGGCGGGCCCATAGCGATACCGCTCGAGTCGTCGACGAAAACTGTCTGGCAATGCAGCGCCCGCGATGCGCGCAAGTTGTCGAGGCGTAACGTCGCACAGCGTCGCTCGTGCGGGCGGCAGCTCTGCCAGCGACCCGACGCGATGATCGATCAAGATCTCGCCGCCAAGCTCCTTTAAATAGGACGCAAGAGCGTTCGCGAGCGACTGTGATCCGCCGCGCGTCACCGGCCAGTTGGCGACGTGCGCGAGTATGCCGAGGATCAGTCCGAACGCCGCTGTCCCGGCCTGATCGAGCGACAGGAACGAGTGCGCCGCCATCCCGGCGAACAGCGCACGCGTCTTCTCTTCGCGAAACTTCGACGCCGCGAACGCGTTCGCCGATCTAATCCCGCTCAATCCGAAACGCGCCATCGCAAACGGATGGCGCGGCATGCCGATCGGCGCGAGCACGTCGCCTGCCAGTTCGTCCCAAGTCTCGACAAGCGGCGTGAACACCTTTTTATACGCCGCGCGATCGTTTCCGAGTCTTTCAGCTGTCGTGTCGAGCGATTGATAGACGATCGCCGCAGTGCCGTCGTCGAACGGATGCGCGAGCGCCGCCGGCGAATAAACAAATTCGAGCCCGTGTTTTTGCAGCGGCAGTTGAGAGAAGAACGGCGAAGCAGCGGCGAGCGGATGGACTGCGGAACAGACGTCGTGAACAAACCCCGGCAACGTGAGTTCCGCCGATCTCGTGCCGCCTCCGATCGTCGGATTAGCTTCGTAAACGCAGACTGAGCGACCGGCGCGGGCGATCTCGATGGCGGCAGCCAGTCCGTTCGGGCCGGCCCCGATCACGATTGCGTCGTATCTGTTTTGTTCAGGCGGCACTCTCGTTGCGTCTAGTGTCGCTAAAGTAACACTTCGTACGGAAAGCGAACCAGCTTGAAGGGGGTTGATATGTCCATCGAGAAACAGACCGACGCACTTAAGTTTACTGCCATCGGGCTCGGAGCATTGGCCGTGGGCAGACTGCTCTGGCGAAAGATGACCGAGTACGACCTGCGAAACAAAACGGTACTGATCACCGGCGGGTCGAGAGGACTGGGGCTGGTGCTCGCTCGCGAGTTTGCGCTCGAAGGCGCGCAAGTGGCGATCTGCGCGCGCGACGAGGAGGAACTCGAGCAGGCGCGGCTCGATCTGCAAAATCGCGGCGCGGAAGTGATGACGGTTCGCTGCGACGTGACGAACGCGACGGAAGTCGAAGGCATGGTGAACCAGGTGCGCGCGCGTTTCGGCAAGATCGACGTTCTCGTGAACAACGCCGGCACGATCCAGGTTGGACCAATCGAAGTGATGAACCGCGAAGACTTCGAGAAGGCGATGCAGGCGCACTTCTGGGCGCCGCTCAACACGATGCTCGCAGTGATTCCCGAGATGCGTCAGCGCGGCGAGGGTCGCATCGTGAACATCTCGTCGATCGGCGGGAAGATCGCGGTGCCGCATCTGGTGCCTTACTCGGCGAGCAAGTTTGCGCTCGTCGGTCTGTCGAAAGGACTGCGCACCGAGTTACGCAAAGACGGAATTTTCGTGACGACGGTCTGTCCCGGGCTTATGCGAACGGGCAGTCCACGCAACGCTAATTTCAAAGGCAAGCATCGCGAGGAGTACGCATGGTTCAGCATCAGCGACTCATTGCCGGTGACTGCGATCAAAGCGGAACGTGCGGCGCGCCAGATCATCGACGCGTGCAAGCAGGGACGCGCGGAGTTGGTGATCACAGTTCAGGCGAAGCTCGCGGTGAAGTTTGATTCACTTTTTCCGGAGCTCTCGGCGGAGATGCTGGCGCTCGTCAATCGATTATTGCCGGGGCCGGGAGGCATCGGCGCAAACTCGGCGAAGGGAAGAGACAGCACGTCAAGCTGGTCTCCGTCGTGGCTCACCACGTTGAGCGAAGAAGCGGCGTGGGACAACAACGAGATGGCCCATTAGTGTATTATC
>DASURS010000122.1:0-13037 GCA_036279935.1 Pyrinomonadaceae bacterium | reverse complement strand
TCGTTCCAGAGCGCGGCGGTCTGTCTGTTGAAGCCGCCGGTCAGCTCGCCGCGCGTCAGGTCGAAGAACGCCACCATCGGATCGCCAAACCGCTTGACCATGACGTAATCCGGATTCGCGGTGAGTTTCATCTCGCTGGCGGTGAGCGAAAACTTTGCGATCCGCTGGCCCTGCGGAAACATGAAAATTCCCGCATCGTCGACGGCGCCCGGCATGGTCGCGAGGATCTTGTCGGGACCGAGGAAAAGAAACGCGCGCTTCGTGATCTTCTTCAGGTCGCCGCTTGGCGAGATCGGTTTGAGCGTCGAAAGATCGAGCGCGACGAGGTTTTCTTCACCCGAATCAAGTGAGCGCCCGTCGATTACGAAAGTGAAGCGGTACTTGCTGGAACGAGCGGCGATCAGGTACCGCGAGTCGGGAGAAAACTGAAACGTGAAGAGGCTATTCTGGTGCGACGCATCATCGTTTCCAACCGTACCAATGATCCACATCAGGAGCTCAACCGCGTTTAGCCTCCCAAACTCTTTCTTCTGAAACACCTTCTTTCCGGTTTGGATGTCCAGCACACTCAAGTTCAGACTGAAGTCAACGCACGCGAGGTATTTGCCATCCGGCGAATACTCCTGTTCCCAGCAGTCTCGCCTGACTACGAGCTCGCGGACCTCAACCGGTTTCGCCTCGGCGATGCTCCATTTTTCGAATCGCAGCGACTCCGTGCCGAACATGACGAACTGGCTGTCGGCACTGAACGCTGCAGGGCGAGCGTCCGTCGTCGGGATCTGGAAAGCGACCTTCAGCGGATCGCGCTGAATGACCGTGATCGCGAAGTCATCCTGGGCTAGGAAATACTTGCCGCTGTTCGCAAACGCCAGGTGCCAGATGTCGCTCTTCAGCGGCGACAACTCCTTCCGCCACATCAGACCGGGAAGTTCTTCCGCAATCTCACTCTGGCGAAACGATACGACGTCCGCTTGCCACGTCAGATACTGATCCGAGGCGGTCGCGCGACGGTTTTCGCGACACGGCGCCGGGAGCGACTCTGTGGCTTTCACCATTTCGCGCAGGCGTTTCTCGGTCGGGCTCGAACGCGCAAACATGTTCGTGAACCAGTTTGCCGATTTCACCTTCTCTTCGACGAGGCGCGAGAAAAATTCTGAAAACGCGTTTGGGTCGTAACCGGCGGCGACCATCGCGAAGAGTCCGATCCGGTCAGCTTCGAGTTGCTGTTCCGACTCATGATCCGAGCTGCGGGAGAGACTCTTTGTACGCTCCCGCTCCAACAGCAGGTTGTACTTGTCTGTTATGTCCTTGCGATCGCCGAGCTGCGTGACGTTGAGAATCTTTTTGAAGTACTCCGACATGTCGGAAGCGGAGTGACGGACGGTCGCGTGCCCCAGTTCGTGGGCCATGACACCCGCCAACTCGTCTTCCGTCTTTGTGAACGCGATTAGTTTGCGTGAAATGAAGACGTAGCCGCCCGGAGTGTTGAAGGCGTTTGCCGTTGGAATGTCGATGATGAAGAACTGAAACTTGAGCCCGGTTGGGGGCAGATGGCGCACCAGCCGCTCTCCGATGTCTCTCACGTACGCAAGTAGTTTTGGATCCTGAATGAAGCGAGTGTCGCCGGACATGCGCTGAAAATTCAGGTCGCCGAGGACCATCTCCTGGTCGGGAGAGAAGATGTTGTAGATGTTTGAGTTTGCAGTGATGGCGGGAGGTTTACAGTTTTGTGCAGACGCAGTCACCCAGCCGAAGGCGAGGCAAAGCGCGAGTGTCAGGGGAAATCTTAATGTTTTTTGCAAGGCGGCTCTCCGTCGGTGAAGTGAGTTGGGCCGAACGGATGGGAGCCTAGCGTAGCGTTCGCGACGCGTCAAGGATTTCCGGCTCGGGCTTTCCGGCTCGGGACGCGCGCTAATCAGTTTAGCTACTTAACTTTGCGCACCGCGCTGTGAAGAGCGAGCGCTGAGCCGCCGACCAATAACAATGCGCCGCCGATGACGCGCGTGTAGTCGGGCCGTTCGCTCACGTCCCCCTTATCGGTGATCACGACTGACTTCGGTTCGACGTAGAGGGCGCGGTAGGTGATCACGCCACCGGCCGTGGCGACCATGATGCCGACGATCAGCAGGATCGTTTTCATCTAAAGGCGCTCGTTACTTACCCTTGAACACCGGATCTCGTCTTTCAAGAAACGCACTCACGCCTTCATCCTTGTCCTCAGTCGAGAAGCAAAGTGCGAACAGATCGACTTCACGTCGCAAACCTTCATCGAGATTCGAACGCGACGCGATCTTCACAGCCTCCTTCGCGAGTTGAAGAGCGATCGGACTCTTGCGCGCGATTTGTTGCGCGATCTCCATCGTCTTCGATTCAAGCTGGTCTGCCGGAACGACGTGATTCACCAAACCGATAGAATACGCCGTTTGCGCGTCGATAAACTGTCCGGTCAGGATCAGCTCCATCGCCTTTCCTTCGCCAACCAACCGCGTCAGCCGTTGCGTTCCACCGCCGCCGGGAATGATGCCGAGGTTGATCTCCGGCTGCCCGAACTGAGCCTTTTCGCTCGCCACGCGAATGTCACACGCCAGCGCCAGCTCGCAACCGCCACCCAGACAGAACCCATTGATCATCGCGATCACCGGCTTCGGAAACGTGTCGATCGCCGTGAACAACGACCGGCCCATCATCACGTCGCGCTGCGTGATCGACGTGCGTCCCGCAAACTCGGCGATGTCGGCGCCGGCGATGAAGGCCTTGTCTCCTGCGCCCGTAAACACCACGACGCCGACCGAGGGATCGTTTCGCAGTTCCTCGAGCAGCGCCGCGCCTTCTTCGCGTGTTTTTATGTTAAGTGCGTTTCGTTTGTCCGGCCGATTGATCGTTATGATTGCGACACGATCGCGTTTTTCGAGAACGAGGGTCTCGTAGGTTTGCGCCATTGAAAGCTCCCAAAGAATGAGATTGAAATCCGTGTTTTAAGAGAACACGAATTCTATCACTTCGTCGGGTCTTCGCGCTTCTTCACGTAGATGTCGCCGCGCTGCGTCATTTCGGCTTTTTGCGCGAGCGTGTAGAGGACTGATTGCAGCAGCTCTTTGTTGTCGAGTTTGAAGCTGGTGATCCCCTGGACTTTCGAATCAGGATCGCTGAACTGGATCGTCAAATACCGAACCTTTTTCTTGATGAACCGCGCCGGCAAGGCGTAGATCGACGGCACGTTGCTCGCGACTGTCGCGGCAGCCGGCTGGCGCTTCTGCGTGTCGGCGAAAGCTGACGTGATCGCGTTGTACGGGATCGAGATCTCTTTCGGCGGCTTCTTGTCTTTGAACAGCAGGCGGTTATTGCCGTCGTCGAAAGTCAACGTGCCTTCCATCGTTTTCGTGTAGCCGAAGACGCCGCCTTCATATTTTGCTTTGACCGTTTGCGGCGCCGCCGGAGGCACGGGCGCCTTGGACGTCTCGGCGGGTTCGATCGAGCGCGGACGTTGCGCAATCGCGCCCGTCAGCATGAGTCCGAGCAGCAGTAAACTCAGAATAGTTCGCATGTTAAGGTCTCCTTACAGTCCCGCTGCCCAAATCGGCACGCGATACAGAATCCACCAGAGTAAGAGTTGAAGAACGAGTACGACGACGCCGGCGATCGTGCTTGCGAAGCAAACCGTGCGTCCTTCGTTCGTTTGGCCGGGACGATACGATCTGACGACTCCGACCGTACCGAGCACCACCGCGCCAGGGCAGAACAGAATCCCGAGATACGGCACTAACGAATAGGTCGCAAATGCGCGAGCAATATCGGCCAGTGATCTACTTTGCAAACGGTTTCACACGTTCGATCGACTCTTTGAAATCAGGATCAGAGGGAGCGAGCGCCGCGCCGCGTTGATAGGCCGCAAGCGCTTTTGAATACTGTTTCGTCACTTCGAATGCGTAACCGAGTTCGCGATAGACGTTCACGTCTTCAGGAGACTTCTTTGCCGCGCTCTCGAGCGCCGCGATTGCTTTGGGGAAGTTGTTCGCACGCGAATGGGCCACGCCGAGCAGATAGAACGTGACGCCGGTTGCTTCAGGCGTCGTCGTCGCGCGCTCGAGCGCCGATGCGGCGCGTGCATACTGTTTCGCTCCGATCAGCGCCTGGCCAAAGAGCGTAACGGCTTCGGCGTCGGTTCGTAGTTTGATCAGTCCTTCACCTGCACGAACCGCACTCAGGTAATCGGCTTCAGCTTTCGCGGGATCCGCGCTCGTTGCCGCGCGCCGGAGATACGCTGACGTCAACAGCGTCCACGCGCCGGTCATGCGCGCATCGTTTACCGTCACGCGATTCAGTGATGCGATAGCTCCGTCGAGATCGTTTTTCGCGAGCGCGATCTGGGCCAGGTAGAAAAGCGACAACGAGTCTTTCGGATTGAGCTTCACGACTTCATTGAAACTCTTCTCGGCTTCCGCTGTCTTTCCGGTTTTGTATTCCGCGATACCGCGGTAGTAGATCAACATCGCATCCGGCTTGTTGGCATCGCTCTTCGTGGCCGCAGTCAGATACGGCAGCGCCTGATCGTACTTCTCGGAGAGAACGTATGCCTGGCCGAGCGCGCTCTCCGTGTTTGGATCCGCCTGTTTCGATTTCCGCTGTAACTCAACCGCCTTCTCGAGATCTTTCGCCGCCGCCGCATACTGCTTCAGGTTCAACTGGGCGAAGCCTGCGATCTTCCACGCTTCCGGGTCGTTGGGATATGACGTAGTGAGTTCCTTCGCTTCCTTTGCCGCTGCGGCAAACTGTTTCTGTTCCAGAAGGAGATAGGCGTGCTTCGTGTCAGCCGATCCGCCGGTTCCCGACGTTCCAGCCGTGGTAACTGCCGGCCCGACCGGCCTGACCGGTTGCACGTCCAGCAACGAATCGTTCGAGCTCGTTCGCCGCGGCGCGGGGGTCGCCGTCGGTTCAGGACGCAGCAAAGGATCGGACGCAGACTTGTCGACGGTCGCGGTGGTCTTCGGCGCAGGCTTGGTACGTCTGGGACGCGTCGTTTGGGCCTGAATCGCAGACAACGTCAGTAGACACGCGGCTCCAGCGCTCAAAAGCCGTGGAATAAAGGTAGATCTCGTCATAATGGGTCAGATTGTATTCGGGAGAGGATGGGTTTGAAAGCTCAGCCGAAACGATTCCTTAAATCCGTTGTTCCGTGAGCTTCGGATGCGGCTGGACAGGGCGGAGTTTGCTTTTAAGTTGTGAAAAGTGAGGTTAGTTAAGTCTCCCGCAACGACACAACGACGCAAAGAAAACTCCATGTCTTCTTTGCGCCTTTGCGGGAAAACTGCTTTAGAAGTTCAGCTTCAGCCCAAACTGGAACTGCCGCGAATCAAAAGCCGCTGTCGGACGGCTGTAGTAACGGCCACCGCCGGTGCGGAGGTTGAACGCGCGAACGTCGTCGATGAACGGCGACGCGGCGGCTTCGTTGAAGCGATTGAACAGGTTGAAACCTTCGGCAATCAGCTCCAGCCGGAGCTTCTCACCAATCGGAACCAGCTTCGCCAAACGCATGTCGAGCGACACGTAACGATGCGTCAGTCCGTAGTTACGCGGCAGGCTTCCACTCGTGAACTGGCCGTTCGTAATCAGCGGCACGCAGCCGGTGGTGCCGGGCACGCAGAGCGTTCCATCCCCAAGCACAGCCGGACGGTCCGTCTGGTTCGACTGGTCGTTGTTCGTGTCCTGATTGCTCAGGATGTTGAACGGCCGGCCCGACGAGATTTCGAAGATCGGCGCGACCGTGAAGTTGGAAAGGAAACGATGGAACCCCGAGCCCTGATTCCAACTGCTCGGCGAGCTAATCACTGCACTGAAAACGAACCGATGACGCTGATCGAACAGCGAATCCGCACGCTCGGCTGCGAAGTTGCGGTTGTCCTGCGGCAGCAGCAACGTTTGCAGGTCGGACGAATCGTCGATCGAGTGCGACCACGTGTACGACGCGAGGAACTGGAAGTTGTTCGAGAAGCGCTTCTTCAGATCGGCGTTCAAAGCGTTGTAGCTGGAGTTGCCGTCGGAAGTCTGCGCGTTAATGGAGCCGAACGGCGAAACCGTTCCGGGCGTTCGCAACGTTCCCGGCAGCACGCTGTTCAGAACCGCCGGCGTAACGAGCCCGCCCGAAAGTGCCTGGGCGAGGAAATAGTTCGGCGCGCTCGGACGGAAGAAGTTCGCGATGCCCGCATTGATGATGCGGCTGCCGAGGTTTGTGATCGGCGCGGCAATCATTCCCGGAACGATGATCGCAAACGTCTGGCCGGCAGTCGGGAAAGCCGGAGCGCCCGTCGGAGTCGTCATCGTGAAACACTGGAGCGGCACGCCGCCCGGACACGCAACACCTGATGTCGGAATCGAAAACGCGAGCGCTTCGGTCGTGCTCACCGGATTGCGCCCGGCCCAGCGGGCGAAGTTTTGAATCTGCAACTCAGTACGCGGCGCGTTGATGTCGAGCGGATGCGGCAGATGGCGCGCGCCGACGTAGATGTAGCTGCCCGACAGCGTCATATCGTTCGTGATCTGGCGCTCGACGGTGAAGTTGCCCTGCGTAGCGTACGCGTATTCAAAGTCCTTCTGCACGTGCAGCGTGAACGGAAGCACTGGACCAAAACCCGGGAACGTTTGATCGTTGAATCGTTGCCGGCCGAACTGATACTGCGCTCCGGCAGCGACTCCCGGCGTCACCACACCCGCCGGACAGATCGGCGTGATTGGTCCACCCGGAGGACACACAGTTCCCTGAAACACCTGCACCGCGTTGAGCAACGCCGTCTGCGCCGGACTGCCCGGCGTCAGGATTCCCTGTTGCTGCTGCACGGCGTCGGCGATGTCGGAGTTGAAAGCGATGGCGAGCAACGGATGGTCGTAGAAAAGACCGAACGCTGCACGGACTGCCGTTTTGCCGTCGCTCCACGGATCCCACGCGACGGCGAGTCGCGGCGCCCAGTTGTTCTTGTCACGCGGAAATCCCTGCTGGACTCCCATCGCGTCCTGCGCGGCGAGCACCTGTTCGGCCGTCAGGTTGATACCCGAGAGCGGGTCGCGCAACGGAAGCGTCGGAATCTGCTCGGTCAGCTCGATGTCGTAACGGACGCCGTAATTGAGCGTCAGGTTCGGCCGGATCTTCCACGAGTCCTGCGCGAAGAACGCCAGCGGCTTGTTGCTGATGCTGCTGACGGGATTGCCGAAACCCTGAATGAAGTTGGCGGGGAACCCGAGACCGTACTGCTGCACGGGCGTGAAATCCGGAGCGCCCGCGAACGCCGGGTTGAGCGTCGCCGCCGAGAGTCCGCCGAAGTTGAACAGACCGGCGAAGTTTAGTTCGAAGATCGCTTCCGGAATGCGAACGAAAGCGACGTCGCCGCCGAATTTGAAGTTGTGGTTTCCGGCGACGACGTTCAGGTTGTCGGTAAATTCATAACGCGTTTCGGTGCGCAACACGGGCGAGAAGAGCTCGCGGCCGATGAACGCCGTACCGGAAATATTGAACGCAACCGCGTCGCCGTTCTGCGATTTGAACGTCGCGCGACGCTCGCCGAAGTTGAACCGCGCTTCGTTGACGACGCGAGACGACAGCGTAGACGTAAGTGTCGCCACCGCCGAGAAGTCGCGCAGCGTCTGAATGCCGGTGCGTGAAAAATCGTTCTGGCCGAGCGACTGGTTCTGCGACTCGACCTGAATACCCGTAAGCGTGCTCGGGTTGTAACCGAACCTTAAACTGAGCTGATGTTCTTTCGTGATCAGGTGGTCCAGGCGGAACGAGTTGTACGTCGTGCGGTCGGTGATCGGAAACACGGATTGCAGACCGTTGAGCGGACGGAACGCAATGAACTGACCGGCGGCGTTGGTCGTGCCGCTCGGCACTGGCGCGCCTGACAAAATGAACCGCGGACCGATCGCACCCGGAAGAATCGGACTGATCGCCGGACACAAGCTGCCGTCGTTTGGTGACAAGAGCGGGTTGCTGCCGGTCAAGCCCGTCGTTCCGCCGCTCGAAGCGAAGAACGCGTAAGCACGAGCGCCGCAAATGTTGGTCGGGTTGCCGCTGGCGACCAGCGCGTTAATGAAAGCCGCCTGTTGCGGCGTGATGTTGTTGAACGTGCGCGCGATTGGATTGAGCCCGGCAATCACCGGGATCGTTGCTGACCCCGTCAGGCCCTGCGCGACGTTGCTTGTAAAGAAGCCCGACTCGTTGCGTCGGCGTTGCTCGAACGCGAAGAAGAAGAACGTGCGATCGCGATCGAACGGGCCGCCGATCGTGAAGCCGTACTGAGTCCGCGTGAACGGCGGATCCTCAATCGGCGCGAAGGCGTTACGCGCCTGGAAACTGCGATGACGCAGGAAGCCGAAAATGTTTCCGTGGAGATCGTTGGTGCCGGACTTGGTAACTACGTTGACGACGCCGCCCGCTGACCGGCCAAACTCCGGCGCGAACGAGTTGGTCACAACCTGAAACTCCTGCACCGCTTCCTGACTGACTGTCGAGCGCGATGCGTTGACCGAGTTGTCGGTGTTGTCCGCGCCGTCGACTTGCACGAGGTTCGAACGACCGCGCTGTCCACCGAAGTTCAAGCCTGTGGTGGGCGCTGGTCCAATCGGCCTTCCGTTGTCGCGACCGACCGTCGAAGTCGTCAAGGCGAACGAAAGGTAGTTGCGTTCGTTGATTGGAAGATTGTTGATGCGCTGCTGATCGATCGTCGTAGCGACCGCCGTCTTCGAAGTCTCGACGATTTCTGATGTCGCGTCGGAAATAGTGACCGTCTCGGTGATCTCTCCCAGCTCGAGCGTCACGTCGAGTTGAGCCGTCTGGCCCACGGTGACGTTGATGTTCGGCAGGAAGACCTTTTTAAAATTTGCCGCTTCGACTCTGACTTCGTAGCTGCCGGGCGGCAGATTGATCAACCTGTAAAGGCCTTCGTCGTTGGTCGTCGCCGTGCGTGAAACGTTCGTGGCTGTGTTTCGAGCGGTCACGGTCGCGTTTGGAACGACGGCGTTGGTCGCATCTTTAACGGTGCCTTGCAGATCGGCAGCGTTTGACTGCGCCTGTCCAAAGGCCACGCTCGCTGCTGCGGCTACAACCAACAGCAGGGTAGTGAGTTGAAAGAATCGGACAAGGCCTGACCTTAAGGATACAAACATGTCGTATTCTCCTTAACTTATTTTCGCGGCTCTGATACTCGCGCAGTCACTTAAGACTCTTGTTACGTTTCGTTCGTGGACGAGATGCTTCGGAGGTTGCAGCAGAGAGACTAAACTGCTCAGTCTTTTTACTCTAAAAGGCCCTTTTGTGGCAAGAAGTTATGTGACTTTGGGTGCGCGCGCGTGGCCCTGGCGAGGCGGCCGCGAAGGCGATCGCTCGCGCCGCAGATCGCGATACCCAACTCCGCCAAACGTGGACTAAACGCGGCGCGACGCAACAATCCGCAAATTCGTAGACGAGCGTCAAACGTTCGGCGATAACTCGCGGTGTAGTCGTTTGCGATCGCCTCGAAGTCACCAGTTTCATGACGAAGAATCGTTTGCGCCACCAGTTCTCCGCTTTCGAACGCCATCAGCATCCCACTGCCGGTGAACGGATCGATGAACGCGGCTGAGTCGCCAATCGCCAAAAGTCCGGGCGCCGGACTCGGTCGTTGGCGGCCAAAACCTTCCCACGACGCGCTCAGCCATTCCGAGCGGAGCACCGCGTCACGCAATGTGTACGCCGCTCTGCGGTTCTTCATCACCAATTCACGCAAGACTACCTTCGGATCGGAGTGGCATCGTTTTACGTCTTCGGCGGCGACGATGAAACAGAGATTACTCGCACCGGCTTCGACCGTGCTCAGGCCGCCGTACCCGCCGGGATAGAAATAGATCTCACAAGCGCCGGGCGCGACTTGCGTCTTGCTGAAGTGCGCTTTGAACGCGACCAGGTTTGACCGCTTGTTTGTGTCTTTCGCGAGTTTGCGAGAAAGAATGCGGGCGCGGCCGGTGGCGTCGATCGTGATCGGCGCGCGATAGTCGTCGTGGCCGGCGTCTGTTTTTACACGCACGCCGGCGACAGTGTCGTCTTCGCGGATCGGCTCCGTGATGCTCGCCGCTTCGAGAACCTGAACGCCCTGGTCCTGCGCGTGACGTAACAGGACCTGGTCCATCACCGCGCGGCTCAACCCGAACGCAGCACCTCCGCCAAACCATTTGCTCGGTACCGCGACGTGATGGCCCTTCGTCGAATAGAAGACCGTCTCCTCGAGCAGGCACGGACCGGCGGAGATCATCGCATCAGCGACGCCAAGCTTCGCAAAGTGAATCTGGCACTCGGGAGAAATAAACTCGCCGCACAGCTTCGGTCGCGGAAATTTCTTCTGCTCGCACAACAGCACGCGCACGCCTTTACGCGCCAGATGAATCGCGGCGCTCGCGCCGGCTGGTCCACCGCCGGCGACGATCACGTCGAAGTTGTTGTCACGCGGTTTGAGCATTCAAAACCAACCGGTACGGAAAATGGCGAGTGACGCCCGCGCGACGCAATCCCGCTCGCTTCGCCAGCGCCAGCAACTCTTCCGGTTTAAAACTTCGCCGTATCGACAGCGCGCCGTCGTGACGTAGCAGGCGATTCTTCAAAACTATCTTGCCGACCGTCGTGTAAAGAAGATAAGCAACCGGATGACGATGAAGATCGATGACTATGATCCGCCGCCGCGCAACGCGGCCCATCTCGCGCAGGATCTGCACGACTTGTTCCTCGGCGAAGTGGTGCGTGAAGAGCGAACAGATCGCGTAGTCAAATTGATCTTCATCAAACGGCAGTTTCAGTGCATCGCCACGCACGGAAGTGATCTCCGGAAACTCGCGCGACTCTTCGCGGATCGCAGACGCTGATCGCTCGTTCAGTTCCAGACCAACCGCGTGAACTTTGCGGCCCGTTTCTCGCGCCCACGTTGTTGCGACGCGCAAAAGCTCGCCGGAGCCGGCGCCGACGTCGAGCACTGAAAACTCTCGCAATCCCGCGTGTGCGATCTCGCGCAGCAGCGAGCTCTTCAGCGTGTGCGCGTCGCCCATCCAACGGTTAACCAATTGCAGCTCGCCGATACAGTCTTCGTACTCGGCCGCCGTGTAATCTCCCGTGTCGATGTATTCGAGCTCGTAGCTGCGCCGCTTGAATCTGTCGAACATTAAATGGTCTTCTGCACAACGAGCGCGCTGTTTTTCGATCCGAATCCGATGCAGTTACACAGTGCGACTTTAACGTTCGCTTCGCGCGCTTCGTTGGGCACGTAATCGAGATCGCAATCAGGATCCGGTTCGTCGAGATTGATCGTGGGCGGGATCTTGTTCGTGTGCATCGCGCACAGCGCAGCGCCCAGGCCGGCCGCGCCGCTCGCGCCCTGCGGATGTCCGATCTGCGACTTCGTCGCCGACATCGGTATCCGCTTCGCATGTCCGTCGAAGGCGAGCTTCAAGGCGCTGGTCTCGATGCGATCGTTGAGCAACGTAGACGTGCCGTGCAGGTTGACGTAGTCGATGTCCTTCGGTTCACAACCGGCGTCGTCCAGCGCGAGACGCATCGCGCGAGCGGGCTCGTCGCCATCTTCCGCGAGACGCACGCGATGATACGCATCGCACGTCGCGCCGTAGCCGAGTATCTCGGCGTAGATCTTCGCGCCGCGTTTCGTCGCGTGTTTGAGTTCTTCGAGAACGTAGATCCACGAACCCTCGCCGAGCACCATTCCCGATCGATTGCGCGAGAACGGCCGCGACGCGCGATGCGGCTCGTCGTTCCAGTCGTTCGTCAACACCGTCATCAGATTGAAGCCGGCGAGAATACCGGGCGCGATCGGCGCATCGACGCCGCCGGAAAGCATCAGGTCCTGACGGCCAAGCGCGATGTGCTGTGCGGCGTAAGCCATCGCGTCGGTTGAGCTGGTGCAACCTGTCGAGACGATGTGCGAGAGGCCACGCAGGCCAAACGCCATCGAGAGCTCGCTCGATAACCCGCCGTGTGTTGAAGACGGAATCGTATAGACGCTCGCTTTGTTGGATGGACCAACGTACCAGTACTCGTATTGCTGTTCAGTGAACGCGAGCCCGCCGCCTCCGGTCCCCAACTGAACGCCAAACGCGCGCCGCTCGTCCAGCGAGAGATCATTCGGAAACAATTGCGCGTCATCGAGCGCCTCGCGCGCCGAGGCCAGGGCCAAGGGCACTGTGCGCGCAACGTGCTTGCGATCTTTCGGGTTGAGTTGTGCCTGCCAGTCGAAGGAGGGAACTTCCGCGGCAATTTGAACCGGATAACTGGAGGGATCGAACGCTTCGATTCGGCGGACTCCGCTCTTTCCCGAGAGGAGCCCGCGCCAAAACGCTTCTCGTCCAACTCCCAGCGGCGTGACACACCCCATTCCGGTGATGACTACCCGGCGCGGACACGTCAACGCTCTCAGCATGAGGATTAGATCCGAGTTTTCACTGTTAAGCTAAACTTTCTGCCCGCACTCGTTGCAGAACTTAGCACCGGGGGGCAATTCGGCCTGACAGTTCGCGCACTTCGCAGCACCCAGTTTCGTGCCGCATTCGACGCAGAACTTCGCGCCGGCATTGTTTCGACTTCCGCACTGCGGACACGCAGGACCAGTCGCCGCGGGCGCCTGGGCCGGGGCTGCGGCTTCATTTCCTTTCGACTGCTTCAGTGCGTCGGTCATCGCGCCGGCCATCGCGTTACCAATTGCGAAGCCTGCGCCGAGTCCTGCGCCTGTGCCCGCGCCGCCTGACGGATTCTGTGCGGCGTCGCGCATTGCGTCGGCCGCCTGGAATTGCGTGTAGCGTCCGACGTCGCCGATCACGCCCATCGAGGTGCGCTTGTCCATCGCCGCTTCGACTTCCTGCGGCAGTGAGATGTTCTCGATGACGAACTTCGTCAATTCGAGTCCAAACGTTTTGAATTCTTCGTTCAGCTTGACGCGCGTGAACTTCGCGAGCTCGTCGTAGTTTGACGCGAGATCGAGCGCGGCGATCTTCGATTCGCCGAGCGCATCGCTGAAGCC
>DASURS010000121.1:0-29779 GCA_036279935.1 Pyrinomonadaceae bacterium | reverse complement strand
ACCACCAACGGGAGTTGGTGGAAGTTTCACTTTTTACCTAAGACAAGGCTGAAAATGAACAATCCACCAACTGCCGTTGGTGGGATTCGCAAACAGTGGCTGGCCGGCCAGTAGGTTGCATTGAATCATCCACCAACTACCATTGGTGGTATTTCCGACTTTTGGGGACATCAAAGCCTAAAGCGTGTTTAGCGTTTGCTCGAGCCACGCACAGGCATGATTGAGTGATGCGATATCGCGGACGAAGTCGAACCGGCGAGCTGGAGCGACTGTGATCGTCAGTGAGCAGAAGGGAAGCGGGTTACGTGCCGCGTCCCACTTGCGATTTTCCTGAATCGCGGGATGACAATCCGCAGCCAGCGGTACGATTGGTACTCCGGCTGCCGACGCGAGTGCGACTGCGCCGACTTTTGCGACTCGCGCTGGACCACCACCATCGGCCGTGATGATCACGCACGCATCCCTCGACAGTCTCCGCGCCAACTCGTTCAGTGCCGCCCAGCCATGTTGTTCCTCGCTTCCACGAACCACTTCGAATCCGAGCATCCGGCAAAGGAGCGCGAGAAAATCTCCGCGAGGATCACCTGCGACCATGATCACCACCGGCACAACCGGCCGGCGTTTCGCAAAAGCCGCCAGTAGAGAAGGCGCATCGCCATGCCACAATACGAGAATGCTCGGCGCAGGCACATCCGGCCATCTTGATGTGCCGAACGTGTTTAGCCGCGATGTCAGAGCTACGATGTGAGCATAGATAAAGAACAACGCCGCGGTTAGAGCCATGCCGGCGGTATGTATAGGAGGAGCATACTTTCGAACGAAACCCAGGGCGGCATCGATAAGTCGAGTAAAGGAATTCCGACCGGCGTACTTCGATGGCGGACGTGGTGGTGGTGGATGCAGATGCGATGTCGCCAATCGTCGAGCGAAGTGCGCGAGCCGGTCCTCAACGCTGTCAGGCTGCGTTTCTACTTTGTCGCTGTTGATGTGATAATCGTCCAACATGTCGCGCACTATCGATTTACTCAAAAGCAAACGAATCGGACTTGCGTTGAGCGGCGGAGCAGTTCGCGGGCTGGCTCACATCGGCGTCATCAAAGCGCTTCACGACTTCGGAATTCGGCCGGCGGTCGTTGCGGGAACGAGCGTCGGCAGCCTCGTTGGCGCCGCGCTTTCGGCCGGCAAGGACTGGCGCGATATTGCCGCCATGGCGCGTTCCGTGTTTTGGCCTCACCTGCTGCACGGCAAAACCCTCGAACGATTCTCAGTTCGGCATTTGCCGGAATCGTTTGAACAACTCGAGCTTCCATTCGCTGCTGTTGCAACAGTAGTTCCATCAGGAACCGCATTCACCATGACAAGCGGAACACTGTCTACGGCAATCAGTGCGAGCTGCGCTTTACGTGTGCTGAGGCGTCCCGTTAAGCGCGAAGGATTACAGCTCAAGGATGGAGGGTTCTCGTGCGTACTGCCCACCCACGCATGCCGCGAGCTCGGAGCGGATTTCGTGATCGGTTCCGATGTTTGGGAATGGAGCTCTGTTTTGCGTTCGTTCGGTTACTCTCCGGCCAAAGCCGCTCGCCTGTATCCGTCGCATTATCGATTCGCGTTAGGCCATGCGGACGTTCACATTCATCCCGAGATCCCAATTAGCGGTTACGTGCCAGGCGCTACGGCGGTCGATCGAATGATTGCCGTCGGCGAAACGGCCACGCATCGCATGCTCGCCTCGCTTGCAAAAGCCGAAGCAGCGTGAGCTTCGTCATTTCCGTCAAACGCTGAACGCATCGTGAATGACTAACCGCGGACGCTGTGGCGGAGGCGCCGGCACCGTCGTCAGATAGTGTCTTAAAGACTCACGCTCACGCCCGCGAACGATCCGGCGTCCTTTGGTTGGACCATAATGCGAGGTGATCACCGTACATTGCCGCTCGCCCTTGCTGCCGTCGTAATAAATCACGACCCAATCCGAAGTCATGTTTAGTTGATGAGCACGCGGCGTGTTGGAAAACATGGCTGAGTAGTGACGCTCGCCGCGCGTGGTGTGAAGTATCGGCAGCCAGCGTTTGTGTTGAGGATTGAAACGGCGCGGCGCGATCTTTGGTAACTCGTCGGCCAGCACGCGGCGCCGGTACTCACTGTCCACGTCGAGAATCTCTTTGACCGGAGGTTCGGTTGCAGTCGAACCCCGGCTCGGCCGAACACGGCCCAGTCGAGCCGCTAACGAATCGCGAATGCCTTTGATGCGTTTTCCGCCGAGACGCAGCTTGCTGAGACGTCCGTCATAAGCAGCAACCTCCAACTCTTCCAAACTCTCAATCCCCGCTTCTTCATACAACTTTTTTGCCGTGATTCGACCGATACCGGGGACAGTCCTGAACAGCGCTACCGGATTACTCTCGCCGCGCAGGCGGTCCAGCATTGGGAGATGGCCCGTCACAACGAGTTGATGAATGAAACGCGCCAGTGTGTGACCGACGCCGGGAAGTTTGAGCAGACCTTCGACTCCGCGCGTTTTAACTATGTCGTCAATCGGCCGTTCCAACTCTCGCACGGTGCGAGCGGCCGAACGGTACGCCATGACGCGAAACACGTTCGCGTCTTGCGCCTCGAGAATTCCGGCCACTTCATCCAGCCGGTCCGCGATCATGTTGTTCGTGAAAGTTGAAGTTAGCATTCACATGACTGCTTCGGGCGTCACATCACGATGATGTCGCCAGGTTGCATAAGGCGCCACCCTTAATGGTGACTATTAGCCGCCTTGTGCAACCGCAATGGTTGTACCGCACGATAACGCAGGTTTTTACGGCTGGTGATGCGCAAACGTACCCAAAACTGCCGGCTGGCCGCGCAAGAATCCTCAGTCCGCAACAGCTTCGATTCGAGCAGCCGTGACCTTGTATTCGGGGCTTTTCACGTATCGATCGCGATGAGGGCTGGTCACGCGGTTCAGGAAGAGGCTCGCGGTGTGAAAGGTAGCGAACAACTCTCCAGGCTTAACTGCTGAGGTGATGTTGACCGGCATTATCGCCTTACCGTACCGGCTCTCAATGCGCACGTTCTGTCCGTCGCGAAGGTGAAGCCGTTCAGCGTCTGCGACGGAGATGTCGAGCAGGTCCGCAGGCCGCAATTTTGTGCTCGGCGTTCTCATCGTCATGGTGCCGGCATTGAACTGGTGCAGAGTTCGTCCCGTCATCAACAGAAAAGGAAACTCGTCGTTGACTGTTTCCTGCGTCGGCCGATAAGAAATTCGACGAAGCGCCGCTTTTTCACCAACCGGAAAACTCTCGGTGTGCATGACTTCTGTTCCGGGGTGCTCTTCGTCAGGGCACGGCCACTGTAAACCGGCATGATCCAGCCGTCGATACGTAATGCCGCGTCCGGCGGGCCAGACTGCGCGCACTTCGTTCCAGATCTCTTCAACCGAGTCGTAGGCAAAGAATTCGCCGTTTCCCATCGCCTTCGCAACAGCACAAATGATCTGCCAATCAGGCTTCGACTCGCCTGCCGGTTCGATCACTTTCCGAACACGCTGAATCCGCCGCTCGGCGTTCATGAACGTTCCGTCTTTTTCGAACGACGAAGCTGATGGCAAGAAGAGGGAGCCAAACCGTGCCGTCTCGTTGAGAAACAGATCCTGGACCAGCACAAAATCAAGTGACTTCAACGCGCGTTCGGTTGCGCTCGCGTTCGCGTTTGTAAGAGCGACGTCGTAACCGATGCCCCATAACGCTTTCAACTTGCCTTGCTCTGCTGCATCCATCATTTCAAGCAGATTCAGACCGTGATTAGAGGGAACCGACTGTCGCCAGACACTCTCGAACAACGGACGGCCGTCATTCAATGAAACGCTTCCGGTAAGAATGCCGGGATCGCACCCCATGTGCGCGGCGCCTTGCACGTTGTTCTGACCGCGCAGCGGATTGATTCCAGTTCCTCGTTTGCCGATGTTGCCGGTGAGCAGTGCGAGATTAACCAGACACATCACACCCTCGGTGCCCTGCGTGTGCTCTGTGACCCCGAGGCCGTGAAAGCACATCGCCGGCTTTGCGCTCGCATAAAGACGTGCTGCCTCGCGGATGAGTTTTGCGCTTACACCGCAGATATCTTCGACGATTTCGGGTGAAAACTGTTGGATGAAATCGCGGAACTCTTTCCACTCCGCTACTCGTTCAGCAATGAATTGTCGATCGCACAATTGCTCCTGCACGATCGCGAATGCCATTGCGTTCAGCAGCGGAATGTTTGTGCCGGGTTTTGGCTGTAGATGAATAGCCGCATGTTGGGCCAACTCGATCGTGCGCGGATCGACGACGATGAGATTCGCGCCTTTCAGTACGGCCTGCTTGATACGCGCACCGACAACCGGGTGGTTCTCGGTCGCATTAGCGCCGACGATCATGATCGTGCGGGCCTTCTCGATATCATTGTAGGAGTTTGTAGCCGCGCCGGTTCCGAGCATAAGTTTCATCGCGGCAGCCGTCGGCGTGTGACAAACTCGGGCGCAACAGTCGACGTTATTCGTTCCGAGCACCACGCGGGCGAACTTCTGCGCGAGATAGTTCTCCTCGTTCGTGCCGCGCGCCGAACCGAGAACTCCGATACTTTCCGGGCCGCTCTCATTCAGAATCCGGCGGAATTGTTGTGCGGTGAAGGCGATTGCTTCGTCCCATGCAATCGGCCGCCAGCCGTCGTTCGTCCGGATCAAAGGCTCAGTTATTCGATCCGTCGCGGTCACAAAATCGAAGGCGTAGCGACCTTTGACGCAGAGATGACCCGCATTCACAGGCGCGTCTCGTAACGGTCTGATCGAGACGATGCGGTTCTCGCGAGTGCCGGCGTCCAGTTCACAACCGACGCCGCAATAAGGACACGTCGTCCTGGTCCAGCTTGTCGGTTCTCCGTGTTCGAGGATCGATTTGTCTTCGAGTGCGCCGGAAGGGCAGGTGTCAACGCAGCCGCCGCAGCTAACGCATGAACTCTCCAGCAGTGTTGTTCCCGAGTCAGGAACGATCCGGGTTTCGTGACCTCGATTGAGAACCTGCCAGACGAACTGGCCCTGCACTTCATCACATATCCGCACACAGCGGTAACAGTAAATGCAACGCGACATATCGACGTGAATGTATGGATGAGAGTCGTCGACGCTGCAGATTGCTTCAGTTCCGTTGAAGTCGCTCTTGTTCAGGCCGTAGTGAGTCGCGTAACGATGAAAGGGTGTTTCGAGTGATTGCAGGCCCTGTACAGGATAATGCTGGGCCAGCATCTTCAGAATCATCTGTCGCTCGTGCTCGAGCGCTGGAGTGTGGGTGAAGACGGCGATGCCGTCTTCGAGTGAGGTGAGGCAGGCCGGCGCCGGTCGTGACTGGCCTTCGATCTCGACGAGGCATACACGACAAGCGCCAATCGGCTTCAAGCGATCGTCATGACAGAGCGTGGGAATGTCGATACCGATACTGCGACACGCTTCGAGAATCGAAAGACGTTTTTCAAATTCATATGCTCGTCCATTGATTGTCGCTTTAATCAAGTCAGCTCTTTCTTACGTCGCCAGTCGTTCATCCTTTGCGTGCTGCGGTTGAATAACTGCCTGAGTAAAAGCGGGAGTGAGCGGACGCGCAATGAAGACTGGACACGGCGCATTTCGCAACACGCGATCGACGTTTGAACCGAAGAGGTCGCCAAAGATGGACCCCGCGCCGCTGGCGCCCATGCAGATCAAATCGATCTCATGCTCCTTTGCGTAACTCAGAATCTGCTCGTGCGGCTTGCCGACAGCGACTGCGTTAACAAGGTCGCACCAGAGCGACGCTTCCGACGGGGTCGCTTCCTGAAGTTTCCAGGCGACGTTGGCGTACGCACTTTCGCGTCCGAGATCCGTCCACGCTGCCTGGGGATCCTGCGGCTCCTCCGGAGGTAAAACGTGTAGTAGATGAAGTTCGCTCTGGTACTCCTGCGCCAGCGCGAGGCCATACTTCAGACCAAGTGCGGAATCGGATGAGAAATCGTGCGCGACGAGCACGCGTTCAAGAGCAATCTGGCCCGACGACATGCTCACCCACTCGCGCTCCCGCGGATGAATGACCAACACCGGACACGAAGCAGTGCGCGCGATGATCTCGGCAGTAGAGCCAAGCAGCGCGGCCGTTCGCGGACGTCGCCGAGAACGAATGACGATCAAATCGACTTCATGTTTTGCGGCTTCTCGGACGATCGTCTTGCCGGCGCCTTCAGATTCCTCCACGACTAATCCCTCCCAGTCCAGTTCGGAAAAAGTCGCCAGGCCGAGGTGCGGCGCGAGCGAAGCCGTGAACAGCGCAGACTCGTGGGCGCGGTCTGTCTCATCGCCGTTTTGACTGCCATTGACGTCAGGTTCTTTGCAGTACAGCAGGAAGAGCTTGGCGCGATACGCGGTTGCTAAGGCTACGCCGTAACGCAGTGCTTCGTCCGACTCTGACGTGAGATCCGTTGGGCAAAGAATTCGCTTGAAAGTAATCATGGTAGTTCTCTCCAGCAATGACTCTCGGGCAACGTTCGTGCCGCATAGCAATCGCCGTAATCAACCGCCTCAGTTTGTTGGACAGGAATTTCCCCCACGGAATGTGGAAACTTCCGCAGAAATCAGTCAAAGCGGGAATAGAAAACGAGGCGCCACGACGCGTTTTCATGGGCGCAACTATTGCTCTGTTCAAGCCTGGAGACGTGTCTGATAAACGAAGGGGAGGCCTTATGCGTGGCAGAAAACGATATGACAACGTGACGTTTACAAAGCGAGTCGATCATGAAGCGGGCCGTCATCGCGGCGCTCGCGCAATCAGCGAACCCGCAGTCTGCCGGGTATGCGGAGCCTTGTACGTCAACCGACGCTGGCAAGGTGCATCCGGTGCGATTGACGCGCGATCGGCGCGGGTAGTCGATTGTCCGGCGTGCTTGCAGATGCGGAACGGCTCACCGCGCGGCTTTGTGTATCTCGACGGATCGTTCTACGTCACACACCAGAAAGAGATCGAGCAGCTCTTGCGCAACGAAGCGGCACGAGCAGAGGCGGACAATCCATTGGCTCGCATCATGGAATTCACGCGAGGCAAGGATCACAACCTGACGGTCAGCACCACGACGGAACATCTGGCGCAACGGCTGGGCCATGCGCTCGAGAAAGCGTTTGCGGGCCACTCTCGTTACGATTTCTCTCACGAGAACAAGCTCGCGCGAGTGACCTGGGAGAGATAGGCAAGTGGAGGTGATGGTTATGATGGAATCAACCCAGCAGAAAAGAACTGATCGGGGTGAAGTGCAGATTCAAGTTGGCTCATTGCGGCTCAGCGGAGAATTAACGATTCCGGAGACCGCAACCGGAATAGTCCTGTTCGCTCACGGCAGTGGAAGCAGCCGGCGCAGCCCGCGTAACCAGTTTGTTGCCCGTGTAATCAACGACGCGGGCATCGCTACGTTGCTTTTCGATCTACTTACGCGCGAAGAAGAAGTGATCGATAACTACACGCGCGAACTGCGTTTCAACATAGAGTTGCTGGCACAGCGTCTCGTAACGGCTACGGATTGGCTTGTGCATCAGAGTCCAACGGCGAAATTAGTGCCCGGCTATTTTGGCGCGAGCACTGGAGGCGCAGCGGCCCTCATGGCGGCTGCTGATAGCGAAACCAGAATCGGAGCGGTTGTTTCTCGCGGCGGCAGGCCCGATCTGGCGTGGCCGGCGTTAGGCCGTGTGCGGGCGCCAACGCTATTGATAGTCGGCGGACTCGATGGTCCAGTCATTCAGTTGAATGAAAAAGCGTATGCGGAGCTTCGGTGTACGAAAGAGTTGAAGATCGTGCCCGGCGCGACACATTTGTTCGAGGAGCCGGGTAAGTTGGAAGAGGTCGCGCACCTGGCCGCTGACTGGTTCTCGAAGTATCTGAAATAGAAATAATCACCCGAAGGTAAGAAGCGAATCGCGAATTTGGAATCAACCAGATTCGCGATTCGCACTTTAGCCCTTTAGTTCCGAGAGTAGTCTGGCTTCGGGTCAGTTCCGTCCTTGACCCTGGGCACTCTTACAACTTCGACCGAGCAATGCGCGCGCGCTGCGACTGTTGCCGACACACTGCCAAGCACAAAACGCTCGAAGCGACTGTTGAAGCCGATCGATCCGACGAAGATGCAATCAGCTCCCCAGCTTTCCGCAACTGCGACTAAATCGCGTCTTGGGTCGCCCACGACAATCTGAGTTGTGACCTTCAGGTTCGACGATTTGAATTCCTTAGAGGATTTCTCGAGTAATCCGTTCAGCCACTTCCGATCTTCCTGGTTCGACTCGTTCACGAAGTCTCGAACCGGCGGGATGAGACTGCCGATTAATCCGGGCTGCAAAGGATCGGTCACTGCAATAATGCGAACCTCGCTCTGAGCCGGCCAATTACGAGCAGCGACTTCGCGAACTGCCGCGGCGCTCGCGTCGGAACCATCAACTCCGACAACGATGCGAACCGGTGTGTTGGGTTCTTCAACGCGACCACGCGCGATGCGCACTGACGTGTGCGCGTCCGTCAACACACCTTGCGAAACGCTTCCCAGCACAAGCCGCGTCAGCATCGAGTGGCCGTGCGAGCCAAGCACGATGAGATCAGGTTTCCAGTTGTCGGTCTGTTGAATCAACTCGCTTCTCGGTGAACCGACGCCAGTCTGCGTCGATACGTGCCAACCCGGGAAATTTGTGCGCAGACGAGTAGCTCCGCGATCCGCGAGTGTCTGGGCAGTTTGGACCGCAGGCGACGTCTGGGAGTAAACGTGTGTCAGGTCGGCAGGCACCTGGACCGCACGGGCCAGATCGATGACCTCAAAACTCGAAGGCGGTACCGGCGGCAACCAAAGCTCCGTAACAGACATGACAACTGCTTCAGCATCGTCCGGCAGTCCTGCGCGCTGGAGATCGTCCAGGGCTGCTTCAGCGCATGCTGAACCGTCGTAAGCGATCAGAATTTTCTTTTTGACTGACATAGCGCCCTCCCTAATGAAAGCTGTACCCTTAACTATTCATGGCAATAGACATTCCGTTGGCACGCTTTGGGTTTGAACGCCGGAGGGCTCAGCCCCAAAAGTCGGGAATACCACCAACGGCAGTTGGTGGATTGTTCAAAGGCAACCTACTGACCGGCCGCCCACTGTTTGCGAACACCACCAACGGTAGTTGGTGGATTGTTCATTTCAGCCTTGTTTTAGGTGGAAAGTGAAACTTCCACCAACTGCCGTTGGTGGGATTCGCGCATTGATTAATCGAACTGGTAGGCCGAATATAACTATCCACCAACTGCCGTTGGTGGGATTCCCGACTTTGGAGGCAAGGCTACGCCGGGACCAGCGGGCTGCGCGGTATTTCGCAAAAAGTCGGGCGTTTTCTCGCAACAGAGGCTCTCCTGGCGGCGAATTTCCGTGCCTTCTTCGGTCCACAAACGGCACAAGCGTTGCCAACAAACCGATCAGCTAAGTCTGCCGGAGAACGACGATGACTAACGACAATACCAATCCCGTCCCTGCCATCGAGTTTCGGAACGTCTCTGTGAGCTTTGACGAAAAGCCCGTGTTGGTCGACGTCAGCTTTCGACTCGAACGCGGCGAACTCGCTTTTTTGACCGGCGTTTCCGGCTCGGGGAAATCGGTCCTGTTACGTCTCGCAATCGGGCTGCTCAAGCCGGACGCAGGCACGATTCTGATCGACGGCAGCGACATCGGAACGCTTGATGAAACCGAGCTGCTCGCGATCCGCGGCGGGCTCATGGGCATCGTCTTTCAGGAGGATTCGTTATTCACCGGGCTCACGGTTTACGAGAACGTGGCTTATCGGCCGGCGGAGCATGGTTGGGACGAAGCGACGATTCAAAAGGCCGTCAGTGAGGTGTTGCAGTTTGTCGGCCTTCAGGGAGAAGAGAACAAGTATCCTGAAGAGTTGTCGGGCGGAATGAAACGACGCCTGGAGATTGCGCGCGCTTTGATCGGCTGGCCCACGATCATGCTCTACGACGAGCCGACGATGAGTCTCGATCCGATCATGGCGATTCAGGTGCTCGATCTCGTTGTTCGTGCGCGTGACATCAACAACATTTCATCGCTGTACGTCACCAAGAAAATCTACGAGATTCCCCATCTCGCAAATCTCATAGCGTCACGCAACGACAACGGCGAGATCGTGATCACGGAAGCGCCGCCTGACAGGTTGCCGAAAACGAAAGTGATCGTTCTCGATGAAGGACGGATTGTCTTCAACGGCACAGTCGAGGAGTTTCACAAGAGCGATCTGCCGTCGATCAAAGAGCTCCTGACACTCGATCGCCACGATCACGAAAAAGATCCGTACTTCATCGATCCGTGGGACAAACGCCGCCATCCGACCGAAAAACTGCTCTGATTATCTGCGGCGCGGACGCAGTATGTTGACGGCGAGGTAAATCCCCAGCGTAAGGGCGCACAGGAACCCAAACGCAAACATGACCCATGCCCAACTCTCCCAGCCCGGCGGCCTGTAAACTGAAGCAAGTACCGCAAGCCCGTTGATGAACGCAGCGGCAATAACTCCCAAAACGATCCGGTTGGAAATTTTCTCCAGACGATTGAGGATCGGATCGAAACCTTCAGGTCTCATGCCGATTTGCAAGCCGCCGCTCTCAGTCGCATTCACGATGCGGCGCAGGTGCTGAGGCATCTCCGTACCGAGTCGCGCCAGATCCAGGCTGGCCTGGCCCAGATTGCGGATGAGCTTAATCGGCGAATACTTCCGCATGATCAGTCTGTCGGCGTAAGAGTCCAACGCTGCTGCCATCTGAAACTCAGGATCGAGTCTCACTCCCATGCCTTCAATCATGATGATTGTTTTAACCAGCAGCGACAGGTTCGAGGGCAGGTGCAAATGGTTCTTGCGCATCGCCGCGAAGACGTCGTTAAGCAGAGCCGTGATTCGTAGTTCGCCTAAAGGAAGTCCCCAATAGGTGGACAGGAGATGCTGAATGTCATGACGCAGCGACGCACGATCTATTCGCTTCCGTGAAACGCCGAGGTTTAAAAGAACGTCCACCAGACGATCGGCGTCCTGATGGTTTATGTAGATGAGCAGGTCCGCGAGTTGGTCCTGTGTCTGCTCGTCGAGGATCCCAACCATGCCGAAATCGATCAGACCGATCGCGCCATCAGATTCGATGAAGAAGTTTCCGGGATGCGGATCTGCATGGAAGAAGCCGTGTTCACAGACCATTCGCATCACGACGTCGGTGGCGAACCTGGCAAGCGCCGGACGATCGATTCCTTGTTTGTCCAGACTCGCAAGGTCGCTGATTTTCGTGCCGCGAACGCGTTCCATAGTGAGTACGCGTGAAGTGCTCGTTTCCCAGTAGACCGTTGGAATATGAAGTCCCGGCTCACCGGCGAAGTTTTCGGCGAACCGCTCCGCGTTGTGTCCTTCACGGACGTAGTCGAGTTCAGCGCGCAAGGTCTCGGAGAATTCTTCGACTATGCCGGGAATGTCGTATCGATCGCCAAATCCCAAACGGCCGTTGACAGTGTCAGCCAGGTCTTTGAGGATCTTTAAGTCTTCGTCGACCTGTTCCACCACTCCCGGCCGGCGGATTTTCACCACGACTTCAGTCCCATCTTTCAGCGTTGCCGCGTGTGCCTGACCGATCGATGCCGCCGCCAAAGGCTTCGGATCGAAGCGCAGAAACACCTGCTCGATCGGTTGGCCCAACTCCTTGAGAATGGTTTGCCTTATCGCCTCGAACGGCACTGCCGGCGTCGAGTCCTGTAGTTTGCTCAACTCGGCGAGGTAATCCGGCGGCAGCAAGTCGGCGCGCGTGGACAGTATCTGGCCCAACTTGATGAACGTGGTGCCCAGCTCTTCGAGTGCGGAACGTAAATGTTCGGGTCGTGTAAGTGGTGGTGGTCGATGTTGCAGGCGGCGTCGCGGTTTGCCGCCTTCAGGATTGTGCAGCAGGTAATCCCACCCATGACCGATCAACACGCTCGCGATCTCTCGCGAGCGTGTGAGATGTAGATCCTTTCGCCAGTTGATCATCTTCCACGCGATTTATTGAGCCGCCGCCGCCTGCGTTTGCCCGGGAGCCCGGTGCGAGCAGATGGCTTTATACGTGTTTACAATCGCCTTGTAGCCGATCTCCGGCGCCTTGCCGTTTTGCTTTTCTTTGGCGTTCAAGATGATGTCGTTCATCGACAACATGCCTTGGAGTTCGCCCTCCGGACTGATGACGGGCAGCCGGCGCACCTGGTGTTCCTGCATCAGCTCGAGCGCTTTTTGAATTTCGTCTTCAGGCGCGACGGTATAGAGCTCGCCGCTGATGACTTCTTCGGCCGAAACAGCCGCCGGATTGCAGTCTCTCATCGCCATGGCCATGCAGATGTCTCGGTCCGTAATCAAACCGACAACCTCGCGACCATCTTTGAGCACCGGCAACACGCCGCAGTCGGCGTCCCACATCGTTCTGGCAGCCTCCGCCAGACTGGCGTTCAGTTCGCACACACTAGGCTTGCCGGTCATAATGTCTTTGACCTTCATAGAACTCACCTCCTCAGTTTTCCACGAGTAAATAGTAGGCAACGAATATGCCGTCTCGAACGTGCCGGAATGGCTGGTTTTCGCCGGTTTCCTGCGCGTCTGATTGCGAAAACTTACTCACGTTTATTGAGAGAAAACCCGCAGAGCAGCGTTCGGTGAGTCGCAAAACGCGAGGTCAGACGGCGGCACGAGTGATGCCTGTTCACTGGTCAGGAGGACATATCATGCGGTCCATTCTTCGCAGACTCATGTTTGCAGGACTGCTGGCGACGTTCCTTTCGACGACCTCTCTCACCTCTTTAGCCGCCAGGCGACAAGTTAAAGCTCAGGCTGTTGGTGCCGCCCAGATCCTTGAGGCTGAGGAGCGTCTGGCTTCTCTCGGCTACTGGACCGGACCGATCGATGGAAAGTTTGATTCCGGATCGCGTCACGCACTAATCGCGTTTCAGAAAGTCGAAGGACGCAACCGGACAGGGAAACTGACGATCAAGGAACTCGAGGCGCTTCGCGCAGCGACGCGTCCGTCAGCCAAATACACTGACTATGCGCACGTCGAGGTGGATCTCGAGCGCCAGGTTCTGTTTATCGTGAATGACGAAGGCGTGGTCACGCACATCGTGCCGGTCTGCACCGGTAATGAAAAACTATATACGGATCAAGGCGAAGTTCATCGTGCACATACGCCACGCGGGAAGTTCACGGTACTGAGAAAGATAAACGGAGTTCGAATCAGTTCGCTCGGCTTTCTCTACTACCCGAATTACATTTACGGAGGCATTGCAATTCACGGCAGTTGGAGCGTGAAGGCTTATCCTGACAGTCACGGATGTATTCGCATTCCGATGTCGGTGGCGAAAGAGTTCAGCAGTCTCGTGCCGGTGGGAATGATAGTCGTCGTTTTCTGATCCGCGCCCGTCAGCCCATTATATTTTTGAGAAGCAGGCCCGTCGCATAAGCAAGCGAAGCCGCGATTGCACCGACGAAGAACGTTGTCAGACCTGATTGCCACCAGGACGTGGTGGACCATTTACTCTTGAAAGAACCAATCGCGAAAAATACGGTGGCCGTCATGATCATTGACACTTCCAGCGACTGACGAGCGCCCATCAGATACGGTATCAGCGGCACCAGACCACAAATGACGAATGCCGTGAACGTGCTCATCGCCGCGATCCATGGTGAGCGTACTTCCCGCGGCAAACCGTACTCTTCCCGCAACATGGTATGCACCCAACGTTGCCGATCGCTCGTAACCAGGTCAACTATGCGGCGCAAATCTTCACCGTCGAAACCCTTCAATTGAAAGATCTGCCTCACTTCCTCGCGTTCACCGTCCGGCGCGAGATCGATGTGACGATGTTCAATGGCTTCGAGCCGGCGCCAGTCGTCGAGCTCAGCTTTGGTGCCGAGGAAGTTACTCGCCGCCATCGAAAAGCCGTCGGCGAACAAGTTAGCGAAGCCAAGAACCAGGATGATCCAGGGCGAGAGCTCAGCGCCGGCCACTCCGCTTACAACCGCGAAGGTCGTAACTGAACCATCGATGCCACCGTAAATCCAATCGCGGAGATAGTTGTGGTTTGGTCCGGCAAGCAGGCGTTGCTGAATAGCTTCCGTGGAGTGTTCGTGTTCCATGATTTGCAGCTTACGCTTCAAAAGTGCAATGCACATGCCTGCGGGGCCTGCTTCCCGGGGCTCTTGCGATTCCGCGTGATGACGGCAGCGGGCGGATTTGGGAAGCGAATTTTCACCCACTTATCCGCAACTTTCCACACAAACACTTTTTTCCGTAAGAGGAACTGCGATCCGTTAACGATCTTGCCCGGTATGTGGATTGCACTAAAACACCTTGGCAAAAAAGGAGTTGCTGTTTGAAAAGTGAGGAACGTTATGGAAGCCAGAGGGCGCGGCGAAAAGGCCGCATAGCAAGACTGGTTGGAACCAGTCGTCACTGGCGGAGCAGTGGCGTCCTAACCCTGCCGAAGCCTGTTGCACGACGCCGCAACGGGCGGGCATGAGATCAAGCTTGCAGGGGAAACGGGCGAGGTTTGCGGGAGAGTTACACTCCCAATAGGAACTCGTCACGGAAGCCGAGACGGTCAGACGGTTATTGTCGAATCCGAGATCCAATCCATAAACATACCTAAAGTAACTAAGTGGTATGGGAGATCAGCGGAATGCAAGACAGCAAATTCTTGCAAACTGCCCCGCGACTCGTGGTTCTGGTTGCGAGTCGTAAGGGGCTGCGAAGTCTTCGCAAACTTCGCGGATAAGTCTCAAGCCTGTTTAGTCAGGTTAACAGGATCGGAAGGAGACCTAAGTCGACGGGTAAATTGCTATGCGAGCTACGCCGGATATCTAAACGCAGCTTCCCGCAAGGGATAGGTTGGCTGAGTGACTAGTTGCGGTTAGACACAGAGTGGTCGTAGTAGTCGATGGAGTGATGTCCATCCAGGGAGACGCCAACACCGTTCACAAGGCGAAGGACCACAGTCGCGTCGCCTTCACACGAGTTTAACTCTTCAACTGGGGTTTGAAGATTTGTCGGAAGTGAAGATGAGCTCGCGCGCGATGGAGAGCCGGATGCGTCGAAAGATGCCTGTCCGGTTCGGGAAGGGCTTCATCGAGACCGCTTGTCTGTGAGGACGAGTATGGCGCGATGATTCTACTTCATAGAGCACATATCGCAGACACCGATCTGCGGGATAGAGTTGAGCGACAGCTCGACTGGGAACCTGAAGTTACGTCAACAAACATCGGCGTTGCGGCCCGGGATGGGGTCGTGACGTTGACAGGGTTCGTCAATTCGTACGCCGAGAAGCTCGCCGCCGAGCGTGTGACACTGAAGACTTATGGCGTTAGCGCTATCGCGAACGAGATCGAGGTAAAGCCACCGTTCAAGAAGACGGATGCGGACATCGCATCAGCCGCTTTGAACGCCCTCGATCAGCGGGTCGATGTTCCGAGCGAGAAAATCAAGCTCACCGTCAAGGGCGGTTGGCTCACGCTCCAGGGAGATGTTGATTGGTACTACCAGAAAAACGCCGCTGAATTTGCGGTCAAATACCTCGGCGGCGTCAAGGGCGTGACTAACGGCATCGTCGTGACGCCACACGTCTCAACGGCCGTCGTCAAGGACAAGATTGAGGACGCCTTGAAACGCAACGCGGAGATCGACGCTCGGCGAATCACCGTCCAGGCCGACAACGACAAGGTGACGTTACGCGGCAACGTGCGGTCATGGTTCGAAAAGGAGGAAGCCGCAACAGCGGCATGGGCCGCGCCGGGCGTGAAGGAAGTCAGCAATCAAATTGCTGTAGTTCCGTAGCTCAGAAGTGGGATCGAAGCCTGGGCCTTCCAACCAGGCTTTGGCCTGCTTGTGTCTGCTGAACGGCATTTATTCATGGCAGGTGAACAAGGAAGGCAGGGAGCAATGCATCAAGTTTTAGGGGATCCACTCAGTCAGACTGAGCTGAAACAGATCGAAGAGACGGCCCATCGTTTTCAAACCTGCGACGCGACGATTGGGCTGCGCCTCGCAACCGCTTTGCGAGACGCGCTACAGGAAACACACCGGAAAATAGCTGACGGCCGTAGGGCAACCAGTGAATATTTCCTGCCGGAATTTGCGTATTGCGCCGGATTTGGCGCGGCGCAAGGAGGTTGAAATGATACTGAGATCTACGCTCAACCCTGAAGAACAGACCAATCTTATCGAGGGGCCGACCAGGCTCCGGAAGGGCCGGAACCAGCGGCAACTAATCTGCGCATTCTGCAACGGAACCTTCTATGTCGACGAGGTCACGTTCGAACAGGCTATGTCGGCGATGCAACAGGGTGGCGACAATCCGTTTTGCTGCGACGATTGTGAAGCAGAAAACGACGAGTTGTCTCACTAACAACAGAGCGATGAAAGAGAGGTGGAGCATGAGGAAAAGTCTGGCGGTGATCGGCGCCGCTGGTGTGGGCGCGGGTCTGATGTACTTGTTTGATCCCGATCGCGGCAAACACCGGAGAGCGCTGTTGTTCGACAAGGCGACGCATTTTAAGCACGTGACGACTGACACGACCGTCAAAATGGGACGCGACATTAGCCATCGTATTCGCGGCTGCTGTGCGGAACTAACGGCGTGTTGCGTCGAGGAAGGAACCGTATCGAACGACGTTCTGGAAGCGCGAGTTCGTTCGAAGATGGGCCACGTCAGTCCTCATACGAGCGCGGTTCAGGTTAAGGCGGATGATGGACGAATAATTCTCCGCGGACATATTCCGTCAACTGAAGTTCTTCCGGTGCTGGACGCAGTGATGAAGACCCGCGGAGTCAACAACATCGAAAACTATCTCGAACCAAACGAGCCTCCTCGCGTTGATGCGACGATGAGCGTCTGAAGTTTGCCGGCGCCGAAGTCACGACCACCTTGGCTGCGCAGTTCCATCCTCATGGAATTGCGCAGCATTTTGCCTGCGTCTCGACTTTCTCGATCCAATCCAAAGCTCTACCTGGGCAGGCTTTGCACAAAAACCATCATCCTTCCCGCAAAGACGCAAAGGCGCAAAGCGCTACCGCGTTTTTGAAGGATTTCTTTGCGCCTTCGCGCCTTTGCGGGAGAAGATCCCCACCTCCGACGAACTTGTTGTGCAAAGCGACCTGGGCACAATCATTGCCTTAAAACGTGAACGAACGCGTGTGTCTGTGAGAGGAGATGTCACGCATTATGGCCCAGGTTAAGTTCAAGTTTCCTGCCATCGCTGCGGACGACGAACGTCCGCAAGTGGTGAATGCTGGGGACAAGGACTTCAGCCGTGATGAGTCAAGCTCATATTGGGCGTCATTGTCCGCTGCATCTGTCTTCGCGTCACTGGGAAGTTCGTCCTCGGGTCTTTCCGAAGCGGATGCTCATGATCGTCTACTCCGTTACGGGCATAACGCGCTTCCTCCTCCAGTCCGGCGGCCGTGGTATGTGCAGCTTGGCGCCAATTTCGTGCACCTCTTCGCGATGCTCCTCTGGATAGGAGCGGTTCTCGCGTGGATCGCCGGCATGCCGCAACTCGGCGTCGCGATCGTTCTGGTGATTCTGATCAATGGATTGTTCGCTTACTGGCAGGAGTATCAGGCCGAACGTTCCGCCGAGGCGTTGCAGGCACTCCTGCCACGACACGTTACCGTCCGACGAGAGAATGAGGAACGGCTGATCCCAGCGACCGGCGTCGTACCGGGCGATCTGCTACTGCTGGCCGAGGGAGTTTTGATTCCGGCAGACGCCCGCGTGATCGTGACGGAGCGGTTGCGCGTCGATATGTCGTCGTTGACAGGGGAATCGAGGCCGGTTGCCAGAACGGCACGAGACGAAACGAAAAGTACTAAGGTTTCAACAGCCATGCGAAACCTGGTGTTCGCTGGTACCTCCGTCGCCGGCGGCCGCGGTGAAGCAGTAGTTTTCGCTACGGGCGCCAACACGGAGTTCGGGCGGCTCGCACAGCTCACTCACGCGCAGGTCGAGCGACCAAGTCCACTGCAAAAAGAACTGGAGAGTGTTACTCGGATCGTCACTCTGCTCGCTGTTTGTTTGGGCGTCGTGTTCTTTGTCGGCGGCACTTTGTTCGGCGGGTTGTCCAGAACTTCGGCATTTCTCTTTGCGGTGGGCATCATCGTGGCAAATGTTCCCGAGGGACTCCTGCCGACGTTGACACTCGCGCTGGCTCTCGGCGTAAGAAGAATGGCGAAACGTAACGCTCTCTTGAAAAGGTTGTCGGCGGTCGAAACGTTAGGAGCTACAACCGTCATCCTGACGGACAAGACCGGCACTCTCACTGAGAACGAGATGACCGTACGCGAAGCCTGGACCAGTAGTTTCGATTACCGGCTGAGCGGAACCGGTTACGATCCAACGGGACGAATTGAACAAGTCGGAAACACTGACACTGATCTCGCTGACGTGAAGCGGTTGCTGACGACGGCCGCACTATGTTGCGATGCTCATTTGATTCGACCGAATGGCGAGAGCAGAAACTGGGACGTAATCGGTGATCCAACTGAAGCCGCAATACTGGTCGCTGCGGGCAAAGCAAACATTTCGGCTGAGAACCTAAAACAATGGCCGCGCATTGCGGAGTTGCCGTTCGATTCGGTTCGTAAGCGGATGACGACGATTCAGCAGATGGACGGCCAGTTTGTGGCCTGCGTGAAAGGCGCACCCAGCGAAGTGTTTCCCCTATGCACTTCGATGGTTTGGAAGGGGTCAGTGGTCCTATTTGATGAGCGCCTGCAGCGATCTGCGCGTGAGGTCCACGATCGCATGGCCGGTTGCGGACTCCGCGTTTTAGCAGTTGCCTCGCGCCAACTTGGTACGGACCAGCCGGATGAGCACGTGAGTGAAGAGGTGGAGCACAAACTCACATTGCTGGGGCTGATCGGTATGGAAGATCCGCCTCGGGCCGAAGTGCCTGCAGCAATCAGCGCCTGCCGGCGTGCCGGTATTCGAGTCGTAATGGTGACCGGCGACGATGGACTGACGGCCGCAGCAATCGCGCGCGAGATTGGGCTCCATGAAGTTGCACCACGCTCCATTCTCGGTACGGAGTTGGACGCCCTGAGCGATCATGAATTGGAGAAACTGCTGCGTGCCGGTGGAGTGCTGTTTGCACGCGTCGCGCCGGAGCATAAGCTGCGACTGGTTCGGATACTACAAACCGGCGGAGAGGTTGTGGCCGTGACCGGCGATGGCGTCAACGACGCTCCAGCGCTCAAGCGCGCCGACATCGGAGTGGCGATGGGCGCGACCGGCACCGACGTAGCGTGCGAAGCCGCCGATATGATTTTGACCGACGACAACTTCGCCAGCATCGCGGCGGCGATCGAAGAAGGGCGAGCCGTCTACGATAACGTGCGCAAGTTTGTCACTTATATCTTCGCGAGCAACATCCCCGAGTTAGTGCCGTTCATCGTCTTCGTCTTGTTTCGCATTCCACTTCCGCTAACTGTGATGCAAATCCTGGCGGTGGATCTTGGCACCGATTTGATGCCTGCTCTTGCTTTAGGCGCCGAGCATTCTGAACCCGACGTGCTTCAGCGTCCGCCTCGTAAACGAAGTGAGCGATTGCTCAATTTGCCGACGCTGCTCCGCGCTTACGTATGGTTGGGAATGATTGAAGCCGTACTGTCGCTGGGCGGGTTCTTCTTTGTTTTCTGGTTGAGTGGTTGGCAGTTCGGCACACCACTGCCTGACTCGGGCCGGCTCTATCTCGCCGCTACAACGATGACATTCGCCGGCATCGTGGCCTGCCAGATCGGCAACGTTTTCGCATGCCGCAGCGGCAGCCGGTCTGTCTGGCGTTTGGGGTTTGCAACGAATCGAATGTTGCTGGCGGGAATTGCCGTTGAGGTAACTCTGCTGCTTGTTTTGATCTATGTGCCGGCGCTTCGAGGAGCATTTGGTCTTGCGGCCCTCGCGCCGCAGCATTACTTATTATTGCTGACGTTTGGTCCGTTGCTTATCATTTTGGAGGAAGGCCGCAAGTGGATGGTGCGCGCTCGTTATTCAAAGATCGAGCGTATGGCCTCATAATGTGAATATGGCTGCCGAAGGCGAGACCTTTTGCGAACGACTCGTTAACACAGCGCTGAGTTGTGGGGACAGAGTCGCGATGACGGTGATTGGGCCGGGCGGCAAGGAGACCGTCACCTTCGGTTCAATGCTGGCGCAAATCCGCAGCGTTGCTTACCGCCTGATCGGGGAAAAGATCGAGTTCGGCGATCGCGTGGCGCTCATCGGCGAAAATGATCCGAATTGGGCCGTTGCGTACCTGGGAACCCTTTACCGCGGTGCGGTGATTACACCGCTCGATCCATCGGCTACGACGCAGGCACTCGGCGAGTTCCTCAAAGGTTCAGAAGCGAAACTCGCATTTGTTTCACCTCTTTCCATGCCGAAGTTCCGCGCTGCGTGCGAACAGATCGGCCGCAGCATACCTGTCGTCGCACTGCACGGCGTTGCTGAAGCAAATGGCGCCGGTCATTTCGAAGAATGGCTCGAGACGCCCACTCCAAGGGAGTTTATCGAAGCGAAACCGCCGGCGAAAGGCGATGATCTCGCAGTTCTGATCTACACGTCAGGGACGACGGGAACGCCAAAAGCTGTGCCCCTCACGCACGGAAACATCTACGCCGAAATCACCAAGGTTCAAGAGGTGATGCATGTCAGCGATCAGGAGGTAGTGCTCAGTCTGCTCCCACTCTTCCATGCCTATTCGCAAATCGTGAATCTGTGGCTCGCTACTATGATCGGAGCGCAGGTTGTCTATCTTTCGGAGTTGAGCAGCGCAGGCATCGAAAAAGGATTGCGAGAAGGCGAGGCAACTGCGCTCGTCGGCGTGCCGCGTCTCTGGTACTTGTTCCACAAAAAGATATTCGACGCCGTCCAAAACCGATCCGCGCCGGCGCGAGTACTGTTTCACATTCTGCTCTGGATGAACGGAGTGTTGCGCGACTGGTTGCGACTAAATGCAGGCAGGCTCTTTTTCAAACCCGTTCACCGCTCGTTTGGCGGGAAACTGAGGCTCGCCGTTTCAGCCGGAGCGAGTTTCGACGAAGACGTCGCACGCGATTTTCATCGGCTGGGATTTACGATTCTGCAAGGCTATGGCTTAACGGAGACTACCGGAGCCGCAACAGTCACTCGGTTCGAAGACAACAAGATCGGTTCAGTTGGGACGCCGCTCAACGGAGTGGAAGTCAAAATTGATCAGCCCGACGCCGCCGGTATCGGCGAGGTGCTGATTCGAGGTCCGGTCGTAATGTCGGGCTACTACAGGAATCCGGAAGCGAACAAAGAAGCATTCAATGCTGAGGGATTCTTTCGCTCGGGCGATTTGGGCCGCTTCGACAAACAGGGCCATCTATTCATCGTCGGCCGCAAGAAAGACGTGATCAAGTTACCGTCCGGCAAGAACGTTTTTCCCGAAGACGTCGAAGCTCACTACGAAAAGTCGCCATTTGTAAGCGAGGTGTGCGTGCTCGGCGTAAAGGACGAATCGAGCAAGTTCAAACGGGCGGAAAAGCTGTGCGCTGTTGTTGTACCCAACTTCGAGCACCTGAAGACCCGGCAGATTGGCAGTGCTCGCGACTGGGTTGTGTGGGAGTTGGAGAACCTCGGCCGCGAGTTACCCGAGTACCAGCGCGTACATGATTTTGTCCTGCGAGCTGAATCGTTGCCGCGCACGAGCACACGCAAGCTGCGGCGGTTTGAACTGCAAAACCAACTCGAGGCGCTGAGAAAAGAACAAGGCAACGGCCGAGTTGCAAAACCCGACGTTCTCGTTGAGACGGACCAGGCGTTGATGGAATCGCCGGCAGGACGCGCCACTATTGCGGCGGTTCGACAACACACACCGGAGATCGCGTCGATTCAACCCGCGATGAACTTCGAGATCGATCTCTCGCTCGACTCGCTGGCGCGCGCGGAATGCTTCACGACTGTGGAACAGATGCTCGGAATCGAACTCACGCCGGAAGAGCTCGCGACTGTTCAGACAGTCGGCGAGTTGGTGCAGATAGCTAACGCGAAAGTTACCGGCCGGCAATTAACAACGGCTGCGCACGCATTCCGCTGGCATGACGCATTGGCGGAAACTCGTGAAGGTCTTCCGGAGGTAGAACAACTCCTCAAGCCCAAACCGGTGCTCGTGCTGCTGGCGTACGTGTCGTTGCGGCTCATCTACTTTGCAGCACGTCTGCTGTTTCGCATGGATGTGAAGGGCCAACACGTTCTGACGCAGCTTCAGCCACCATATCTCGTTTGCCCGAATCACCAGAGTTATCTCGATCCGTTTCTCGTCTGCTCGACATATTCTCGCCAGATACTCAGGAACACCTTTCACGTCGGTGCGAGTATGTACTTCACGAACAGCCTCATGGCCCAACTCGCTCGGATTATCAACGTCGTCCCGATCGACCCTGACGTGCAACTGCTCCGCGCGATGCGCGCCGGCGCTGCCGGTCTGCATGCAAAAAAGATCCTGAATATCTATCCGGAAGGCCAGCGTTCGCTTGGTGGAGAGCTACAGGAGTTCAAGAGGGGCGCCGCCATTCTGGCGACGGAATTGAAAGTCCCGATCGTGCCGGTCGCTCTGGATGGACCATATCGAATCTGGCCGCGGAAATCGTGGCGGTTCCGGCTTGCGAAAGTAAACATCACTTTCGGGGAACCCATCGATCCTTCACTTGTCGCTGCCTCGGAGACCGATGAAGACGTCGTCTATGCCAAGCTCACCGCCATTCTCAGGCAGCGCATTCAGCAAATGCTCGACAACACGCGCCCGAAGTCAAGCTGAAAACCGCGAACCTCGATCGGGAAGAATTCCCCATTAAATTCGTAAGAACCCGCACGATCTGACTGAGTTCTGTCCATCCTCAACGGAACCACGAAAGCGCACGGACGGGCATGCTCATTGCCTAAACAGCAGTAGGCGAAACTCTGTTTAAGGGTATTTGTATGCATGCCAAACCTGAACCCCCAAAGGATCTGAGTACTTACGAGGCCCAGCTCGGCGAGTTGATCGTTGAATTAAGCTCCATTCGTTCGGAGATGCTGACGCTGGAAGCGTCCGTTTTGGCCGATCAATTTGACTTGCACGAATCGCACGTCGAGAGCGCGAAGAACCTGCTTCATTACCTTGCGCTCAGACGCCGAGATCTGCGCGACATTCAGGAACGACTCGCGGCCTACGGCCTGTCTTCACTCGGCCGCGCGGAGTCGCACGTCAGAGCGAATATTGAGGCGATCGAAGTAATTTTGCGGCAGCTTCTTTCCGGCAACGGTCACGAACCACTGGAGTCGAACGGATCGCTGAGCTACCACCAGGGCAGGAGCATGCTGGACTGGCACACTGAAAAGCTGCTTGGTCCAAAACCTCCTCGCCGAACGGTTCGGATCATGGTCACGATGCCCGCCGAAGCGGGCAGCGATTACGAATTCATTCACCGGTTGTTGCTGGACGGAATGGATTGCATGCGCATCAACTGTGCCTATGACGACGCGCAGGTATGGGCAAAGATGATCGCCAACGTGCGCCGCGCAAGCAAAGAGACCGGAAAGAGCTGCAAGGTGCTGATGGATCTCGCCGGGCCGAAGTTGCGCACCGGTCCGATGAAGCCTGGACCACAGATCGTCAAGTGGCGTCCTCATCGTAACGTCGATGGAGGTCTCCGATCTTCGGCACGGATCTGGCTGACTGCCGCGGCCAACATGGTTGCGCCACCTGAAGCCGCGGGCGTCTGTTTGCCGATCAAAGGCAAGTCCTGGCGAGAGCTTCAAACCGGCGACGTGCTGAAGTTTTTTGACGCCCGCGGGGCAGCGCGCTGGATGACTGTCACCGAATGCCTCGACGATGGTTGCTGGGCAGAATCGCACCAAACAACCTACATGGGATCGGGAACGCTCCTGCACCTCGTCCGGCCCGGCCATCGGTTACGACCGTTTCCGGGCCGCGTTGGACAACTGCCGGCAACAGAACAATACGTTTCACTGAAGCGTGGTCAGACTCTGTCGTTAACAAGGTCGATGATTGCAGGCGAGCCCGCTCTTTATGACGAAGACGGGAACCTGGTTAGTCCACCTCATCTCGCAGTCACGCTTCCTCAGATCTTCGACGACGTCAAGGCCGGAGAAGAGATCTGGTTTGACGACGGCGCCATTGGCGGCGCCATCACGAGAGTCACTCCCGATGTAATCGACGTGAAGATCACGCACGCGCAGCCGAGCGGAAGCAAGCTGCGCGGCGACAAAGGCATCAACCTTCCCGACAGCAATCTAACCCTGCCCGCGTTGACCGAAAAGGACCTCGAGGATCTGAAGTTCATTGCCCAACACGCGGACCTCGTCGGTTACTCATTCGTGCGAAATGCCGATGACGTGAAAGAGCTGCAAAACAGTCTCGCGGAAGTGGGCGGCACACATCTGGGCATCATCCTGAAGATCGAAACGCGGCGGGCATTTGAACAACTGGCGAACCTGCTCCTGGTCGCGATGCGCAGTCCTGCCGCGGGCGTGATGATTGCTCGTGGCGACCTGGCGATCGAGTGCGGTTGGGAGCGCCTCGCCGAAGTCCAGGAAGAGATCCTGTGGATTTGCGAAGCGGCGCACATGCCCGTCATCTGGGCCACGCAGGTTCTGGAGAGTCTTGCAAAGCAGGGCTTGCCTTCGCGCGCTGAAATCACCGACGCGGCGATGGGTGAACGCGCCGAATGCGTCATGCTCAACAAGGGACCGTACATTCTGCAGGCCGTGCGCGTGCTCGACGACATTTTGCAAAGAATGGAGACACATCAGAACAAGAAGCGTTCGATGCTCCGCCATCTGCACCTGGCGGATCACCTGGCCGTGCGAGAAAAAACAGCGCGACGCGAGCGTCATGTCGCTGTGTAGATGGAGTTTAGTAGTGTCTGGATTTGAAGATCTTCTCTGCGGCGCTCTGCATTCCTCGACGTCCTTTGCGTTTAGAACTGGCAATTTAACGCAGAGAGCACTGAGGACGCAGAGGACGCCGAGAAACTCTTCCAACCCAACACACCAGCCGGAGTTTTGAATGATTGCACTGGCTCCCGGAAACGATTTCGCAGTTCCAGTCCGGCAAGCCGTATTTGTGGCGCGTGACTTGTCGAAGATCTACCGCATGGGCGACGTTGAGGTCCATGCGTTGCGGTCCCTCGATCTCGATCTTTACGAAGGAGAGCTGGTGGTTTTACTGGGCGCGTCGGGCAGCGGCAAGTCGACGTTGCTCAACATACTCGGCGGTCTCGACGTTCCGACTTCCGGAACAGTTTCTTATCGCGATCACAATCTCACGATCGACGACGACGCGGAGCTCACACGCTACCGGCGCGAGCACGTCGGCTTTGTCTTTCAGTTCTACAACCTGATACCGAGTCTGACGGCACTCGAGAACGTCGAGCTGGTGACAGACATTGCCGAGAACCCGATGTCGCCGCGGGAAGCGCTGCAACTGGTCGGGCTCGGAGAACGTCTGAACCACTTTCCCGCTCAACTCTCAGGTGGCGAGCAACAACGAGTGGCAATCGCTCGCGCGGTGGCTAAGCGGCCCGAGGTGTTGCTCTGCGACGAACCAACCGGCGCTCTCGATTTCAGCACGGGCAAGATCGTTCTCGAAGTGATCGAACGCGTCAATCGAGAGCTTGGCACTACAACCGCGATCATCACGCACAACGCCTCGATCGCGGACATGGCCGATCGCGTTTTACGGATGCGTAGTGGAGAGATCGTCGAAGTGCATCGCAACGAACGGAAAGCGAAGCCTTCGGATCTGATCTGGTAACAAAATGGCCGCGCTCGATCGAAAACTGATTCGCGACGTCATTCACTTGCGAGGGCAAGTTGTGGCAATCACGCTTGTGGTTGCTTGTGGCGTTGCGGCGTTCGTCGCGATGCGCAGCACGTACAACTCGCTCCTGTCGTCACAAGCGACGTACTACGAGCGCTATCGCTTCGCGGACGTCTTCGCGCAACTCAAACGCGCGCCCGACTCCGTTGCCCCGAAGATCGCAAACATACCCGGTGTCGCCAAAGCAGAGTTTCGTGTGGTTGCGGACGTAACTCTTGATGTGCCCGGTTTGGAAGAACCCGCGACAGGAAAAATCATCTCCATTCCTGACCGTCCTGTGCCGATACTAAACGATCTGTACCTGAGCGAAGGGAGGTACGTCGAGGTTGGACGAAGTGAAGAAGCACTCGTCAGCGGCGCCTTTGCAGCAGCGAATAATCTAAAACCCGGAAGCACGATCTCGGCCGTCATTAACGGAAGATGGCAACGCTTGCACATCGTAGGCGTGGCGCTTTCTCCGGAATATGTTTACGAGATCCGAAGCGGCCAGATGTTCCCCGATAGCCGCCGCGCGGGAGTGTTGTGGATGAGTCGGGAGGCGCTGGGTCCGGCATTCGACATGAAGGGCGCGTTCAATGACGTTGCTCTGACGCTGGCGCCCGGTGCGGTCGAGGCTGACGTTATTCAACGAGTTGATGAGGTGTTAGCGGTTTACGGTGGCCTCGGGGCCTACGGTCGTGTGGATCAGGTCTCCAACCATTTTCTTGCAAACGAGATCGCCGAGCTCCAAGTGACTGGCACTTTTATTCCCGGCATTTTTCTCGCGGTCACTGCGTTCCTGATTCACCTCGTACTCTCGCGCTTGGTCGCGACACAGCGTCAGGAGATCGCAGTACTGAAAGCCTTTGGCTACGGAAACTATGCGATCGGTTTTCACTATTGGAAGCTTGCCGGCCTGATCATCGCCGGTGGTGTTGTGCTTGGAATCGGCGTCGGTTGGTATTTTGGTTTCCAAATCACCCAGCTTTACATGCAGTTCTTTCGGTTTCCGGTGCTGAGTTATCGACCTGAGCCGGTGGTCATCATCGCCGCCGTCCTGATCAGTTTGACGTCGGCGTCCATTGGCGCACTTGCAGCCGTCAGACGCGCGGTTGGTCTGCCTCCTGCGGAAGCAATGCGTCCTGAACCGCCGGCACAATTTCGCGCCGGGCTGATTGAGCGCATGGGGTTCCACAAGATTGTTTCGCCGTCTGTACGAATCATACTGCGCAATCTGGAGCGACGGCCCACGAAAGCGATGTTCTCAATTTTCGGCATCGCGCTCGCCGTCGCGCTTCTCGTCGTTGGCTTCTTTCTTTACTTCGACACCATCCAGCGAATCATTGAAGTGCAATTCAACGAAGTTCAGCGAGAGGATGTATCGGTTGCCTTCAACGAACCACGTTCGTCCAGTGTTGTTTACGATCTCGCACGCCTGCCGGGTGTGATCCGGGTTGAATCTTACCGCGCAGTTCCGGCTCGACTTCGGTTCCAACACAGAAGCCGGCGTACCGCTCTGCTCGGCCTTGAGGCCGCCGGTGATTTGCGGCGCTTAGTGACTAACGACTTTCAGGTCGTCAGGCTTCCTGCAGACGGATTGGTGTTGACGACGAAACTCGCTGAGGTGCTTGGAGTAAAGCCTGGCGAAAGCGTGACCGTCGAAGTTCTCGAAGGAGAACGGCCGGTTCGTGAAGTTGTCGTGGCCGACACGATTGATGAATTGACGGGACTGTCGGCGTACATGGACCGGCGCGCATTGAATCGACTGTTGCGGGAAGGCGCGACAAGCAGTGGCGCTTTCATGATGGTTGATTCACCGGCCATTCCTGCCCTGTATTCGCGTCTGAAGCAGACGCCGGCCATTAGTGCGGTATCGATTCCCTCGGTCGCACTGGCGAGCTTCAACGACACGATCGCCAGGACCATCAACGTCTCAACCGCATTCCTGATCGGATTTGCCGTCATCATCGCCTTCGGAATGGTCTACAACGGCGCGCGCATTGCTCTCTCAGAGCGTGGTCACGAGCTTGCCTCTTTGCGAGTGCTGGGTTTCACGCGGCGCGAGATTGGATTCATGTTGCTCGGCGAGCAGGCAGTCCTGACTCTGATCGCGATCCCCGCCGGTATGGCTTTGGGTTACGCGATTGCAGGCTTGATAACGATCGTCATCGATACGGAACTGATTCGCTTTCCACTCGTTGTCAGTGCCCGAACGTACACGTTGGCTTTTCTGGTCGTAGCTGCGTCTGCATTTCTTTCCGGTTACCTGGTGCAGTGGCGGTTGAGACGCCTCGATCTTGTCGCTGTTCTGAAGACCCGAGAGTGAGGTCGCCTATGAAACGCATTGTTAACACTTCAATTCTGATTCTCGTCGGCGGCGCGTTGATAGTGCTCGTCACGATGTGGTTGCGCCCGACGCCCGTTCGCGTCGACGTCGCGAAAGCAACGCGTGGCTCAATGCAGGTTACGGTCGACGGAGAAGGGAAGACTCGCGTTCGCGATCGTTTTCTGATTGCAGCTCCAGTCGGTGGGCAGTTGCGCCGAATCGCGCTGCGGCGCGGCGACTTCGTGACCCGCGGCCAGGTGATAGCGCAAATCGATCCGTTGCCGTTGCCGCCGCTTGATCCGCGCCAACATGCGGAGGCGCTGGCCCGCGTCGATGCCGCCGAAGACGCTAAGCATGAAGTGGACAGAATGATCGAACGCAGCAAGGCAATTTACGACCAGGCGCGCCGTGAGTGTGACCGGTGCGAGCTGCTGGCTCGCACCGGCGACATTTCGCGCGAAGAGTTGGAGAGAGCGCAGACTGCGGTCGCCACCAGCTTCCGCGAGTACGAGGCTGCGCGATCTAAAGCCGAGAGTGCGTCGCATCAGGTTGAAGTTGCGGCCGCGGCACTGTTGGCCGCCAGGCAGGATCGTAAACCTGCAACGCCGCCCGTGAAAGTGCAGTCGCCAACTGGCGGAAAGGTCCTGCGTGTGGTCGAAGAAAGCGAACGCGTAGTCTCGGCGGGCGCTCCATTGTTGGAAGTGAGCTCTCCGTCAACACTCGAGTTGGTGATCGAACTACTCTCGACTGATGCAGTGAAGGTCAATCCTGGAGCGCTTGTGATGGTTGAAGACTGGGGCGGCCCGGAACCGTTAGAGGCGCATGTCAGGTTGATCGAACCGTCCGCTTTCACGAAAGTTTCTGCTCTCGGGATTGAAGAGCAACGAGTGAACGTCATCGCTGATCTCACGGCGCCTGCGGCCGCGTTGGGTGACGGCTATCGGTTCGAGGGCCGGGTCGTTGTCTGGCAGGCTGAGGATCTGTTGAAGGTGCCAGTTAGTTCACTGTTTCGCCGGGGCGAGAATTGGGCTCTGTTCGTCGTAGAAAACGGGGAAGCGCACGTCCGGGAGGTTGAAGTCGGCCAACGCACTCCATTCGAAGCAGAGATCAAGGGCGGCCTGGAGCCGGAGACGCAAGTGATTGTTCACCCGTCGAACCAGATCGCCGACGGCACGCGCGTAGCGATGGCGGAATAAAGAGCGTGGCTTTGCCCAAAAGTCGGGAATACCGCCAACGGTAGTTGGTGGATTGTTCATTTCAGCCTTGTTTTTTAGGTTGGAAAGTGAAACTTCCACCAACTACCGTTGGTGGGATTCGCGCAATGATTAATCGAACTCGTAGGCCGAATATAACCATCCACCAACTGCCGTTGGTGGGATTCCCGACTTTTGGGGCAAGGTTAAAGTGCGTCAGGCGGAACTGTGGAAAGCTACCCAACGGTTGAGTGAAAGCGCACTCCGTTCGACAAGCAATCGCGAATGAAATGACCAGATTTACGTTCGACCGGGACGTTCGTGAGGGCACATGGG
>DASURS010000120.1:0-7299 GCA_036279935.1 Pyrinomonadaceae bacterium | reverse complement strand
CATCGAGCGCAGCAACACCGTATTTACCAAACTGAAGATCGCGGTGTTGGCGCCTATGCCGAGTGCGAGCGTGAGCACGGCAACCACCGAAAAGCCCGGCCGCTTCAACAACACGCGCGCGGCGTAAAGGATCTCTTTTGCGATCAGTGACATGTTCGTGTCCTCACTCGTTCCGCAATGCAATCAACGGGTCGACTTTCGTCGCTCGCCGCGCGGGTATGTAGCACGCGATGAGAGCAACGGCCGCGAGAAACGCGGCAACCGACGCAAACGTCATAGGATCTTTCGCGCTGATGCCGAACAGCAAACTCGCCATCAAACGCGTCAACGCGAAGGCGCCAAGCAAACCAACTGCGATGCCGGCGAACGCCAGCGACATCCCGTCCTTCAGCACCAGCTTCAACACTTGTCCCGCGCCGGCGCCCAACGCCATGCGCACGCCGATCTCGTGCGAACGCCGCGACACGGAGTAGGCCATTACGCCGTAAATACCAACGGCCGACAGGACCAGCGCCAGACCGGCAAACAGTCCGACGAGCAGCATCGAGAAACGCTGTTGGCCCACCGAAGCGCCGAGCACCGTTTCCATCGTCTGCACGTGCGTGACGGGAACGTCCTTGTCGACCGCGCGCACCTGTTCGCGCACCGCTGTTCCCAGCGACATCGGATCGCCGCTCGTTCTCACCAGCACCGTCAAACGATTCGTGGGCGATTGACCGTGCGGCAGATACATCGCCGGGCGCGCTTCGGCGGCCAGTGTCGTCTGCTTGATACTGCCGACGACGCCGACGACCTCGCGCTGCTCTTTCTCAAAACCGACGCGAAAACGTTTGCCAATCGGATCCTGACCGGGCCACACACGCGCGGCGAAAACGTCGTTGACGAGGATCACCAGCGGCGCGTTGGGCTTGTCCTGCGCGGCGAAGTGCCTGCCCTGCAAGAGCGGAATTTGCAGTGTCGAGAAGTAAGTGGGCGTGACGATGGTGTAATCGGCTTCGGGATTTTGCACGCCCGGTCCGGTGGGTTGTCCGTCGAGAATCACGTCCGTGCTTTCGAACGCGCCGGACAACGGAAGCGACAACACACCGCCCGCACTCACGACGCCGGGCAACGACTGCAGGTGTCCGATCACTTGTTCGAAAAACTTCGTCTGCTCGTCTTGACTCTCGTATCGCGACGGCGGAAGGTTCGCGACTTGCAATTCGAGCGTCAGCACGTTGTCGGGATTGAAACCCGGTGCGACGCTCAGCAATCGCGTGAAGCTCTTCATTAAAAGCGCCGCGCCGATCAGCAGCACCAGCGCGATCGCGACTTGCGAAACGACCAGCAGACCGCGGAGACGGTTTTGTCCCGCGCCGCTCGCCGTGTTGCGCCCGCCTTCTTTCAGCGAATGGTTCAGGTCAAACCGCGAAGCCTGCAGCGCCGGGACGAGACCGAACAGCAGTCCGGTCACGATCGAGATCGCAAACGTGAAAAGCAGGATCCGCGCGTCGAGGGTGACGTCGTCGATGCGCGGCACCTCGCGCGGAATGAGCGACACGAGCAACGAGTTGCCCCACACGGCGAGCAACAATCCGATCGCGCCGCCGGCGAGTGCAAGCAACAGACTTTCCGTGAGCAGTTGTCCGACGATCCTTCGCCGCGACGCGCCGAGTGTCGCGCGTATGGCGATCTCTTTTTGCCGCGAAGTCGCGCGCGCGAGAAACAGGTTCGCGATGTTGGCGCAGGCGATTAGCAGGACCAGTGCGACGACGGCGAGCAACACGAGCAGCGGCTTGCGAATGTTGCCGACCATCTGCTGGTGCAACGGAACGACGTTCAGCGTGTATCCGATCGTTCCCAGCGGCAGGCCCTGTTGAATCGCGCGCAGTTCAGTTTCGCCCTGAAGCGGGGACACGCCGGGCTTGAGACGCCCGATAACGGCGAGGTTCAGATTTCCGTGTTGTTGCCGTTCCTGTTCGGTGAATGCGAGCGGCACCCAGACGTCGTTTTGCAACTCGAACTGTAAACCCGGAATCATGTTCGCGCCGCCCGGGAAGTGAAACCCGCGCGGCATCACGCCGACGATCATCGCGCTTTGACCGGTGAGCATGATCGACTTGCCGATCACGTTTTCATCGCCGCCAAACCGCCGTTGCCACAGACCGTAACTGATGATCGCGACCGGCGTGCGATTCGGCACGTCTTCTTCCGGCGTGAACGCGCGGCCCAACACCGGACTCGCGCCTACTGCTTCAAAGAAATCAGCCGACACTCGCGAGCCTTGCAACAACTCCGGCTCCGTGCCGTTCGTCGACTGCCAGGACCACGAACGAAACGCGGCGAGACGTTCGAACGATTCGCTTTTCGCTTTCAGGTTGATGAAGTTGGCGGCCGAGTTCGGCGCCTTGTCCATTGCCTGGGCCAGCTTCGGAAGAAAGCCCCAGATCATTACGACGCGCTCCGGATCTCGCAACGGCAGCGGCCGCAACAACATCGCATTGACGACGCTGAAGATCGCAGTGTTCGCACCGATGCCGAGCGCCAGCGTCAGCATGGCCACTAACGAGAAGCCAGGCCGTTTCAACAACGCGCGCGCAGCATACTGGAGCTCCTTGAACACGCTTCCTCCTCGCAGGGGGCTTGGGTCTTTGGTCTTTGGTCTTTGGTCTTTGGTCTTTGGTCTTTGGTCTTTGGTCTTTTAAATTTGAAATTTGAAATTTGAAATTTCAAAGACCCCCTCCTCACTCATAACGCAGCGCCACGAGCGGATCGATCTTCGTCGCGCGTCGCGCCGGCAGGTAACAGGCGATCAGGGCTACCAGGACCAGCAACGCCGAAACGATGACGAACGTCGTCACGTCGTAACCGCTGACGCCGATCAAAAGCGACGACAGCGCCCGCGCCAGCCCCAGCGACAACAACAGTCCGATCACGACGCCGATCACCGCGAGCCGCATCCCCTGCACCGTGATCATCTTCATCACGTCCGCGCGGTTCGCGCCGAGGGCCATGCGAATCCCCACTTCGCGCGTGCGCTGCGAAACTACGTACGCCATCACGCTGTACAAACCGATCGCGCTCAACAGGATCGCCACGACGCCGAACGCCAGCGACAGCGACGCAGCCATGTTCGGCGCCCACAGCGCGTACGTCATGTGCTCGTCCATCGTCTTCACGCCCGATACCGGCACGCTGCGATCGATGTTCTGCACCTCTTTACGAATGGCGCCGACGACCGATCGCGGATCGACGTTCGTTCGCATCACGAGCGACATCATCGCGGGCCGCCGCTGCGTCATCGCGTAATAGAAATACGGTTTCGGATCTTCCGCGAGGTTGCGATACCTGCCGGTCTTTACCACGCCGACGACTTCATTCGGCTCGGGGCTGTCCGTGCCGATGAAAATGCGCTTTCCGACAGCGCTCTCGCCGGGCCACAGCAGCTCCGCCATCTGTTGATTGATGATCACGACCCGCTGCGTCTTCGGTTGATCGCGCTCGTCAAAATCGCGTCCTTCGACGAACGGGATACCCATCGCGCCGAAGTAGCCGGCGCTGATGACGTTAGTCATGATCGTGCGGCCGGCGGTTCCGCGCGGCAGCGTCTCGCCTTCTTTCAAAATTGGACCATTCGAATTGGAGCTGTCACCCAACGGCAGCAGACGCGCCGCCGCCGCAGCCTCGACGCCCGGCAAACTCCTCGCGCGCTCGATCACCTGGCGGAAGAAGTTGCGCGAACGCTCGGCGTCGTAACCGACCAGCTCGGGATTCAGCGACAGGATCAACGCCTGCTTCGTACTGAAGCCGGGATCCATCGTTTGCGCTTTCCGAAAACTCTTGATGAACAGTCCACCGCAGACGAGCACCGCGAGCGACAGCGCGACCTGGACCACGACGAGCGTTGGACGCAACGACAAGCGACGGCCGCGCAGGCGTTCACTCGCGGCGAGATCGCCCTTCAGGATCGGAACGACGTCCGGATTCGACGAGTGCCACGCGGGCGCGAGACCGAAAATCAGCCCGGTCGCGAGCGAGATGACGAGCGTGAAGACGAGTGCGCGGCTGTCGAGCGCGAAGAAATTTTCGGCGATGGTGTATTCGAGGACCGGAACGAAGCCCTGCATCAGGTCAGTGACCCAAAACGCCACCAGCAATCCGAACGCGCCGCCCATCAGCGCGAGCAGCAGACTCTCCGTCAATAACTGCCGCACCAAACGTACGCGACTCGCGCCGAGTGCGAGCCGGATTCCGATCTCTTTTCGCCGCGCCGCCGCGCGAGCGAGCATGAGGTTCGCAACGTTCGCACACGCGATCAGCAGCACGAGCCCGACGATGGCCATCGCGATCGCTGATCCACTCTTCATCACCGTCGCCGCTTCTCCAAAACGCGCGTCCATCTCCGTCTCAGCCTTCGCCGAGGTGGTGCTGGCGCGGTCGTTTGGATAAGCCTGGTTGAGCCGCGCGGAGATTGACTGTAATTCCTTGGTAGCCTGTTCGAGCGTCGCGCCCGGCTTCAAACGCGCGAGCACGTTCATCCAATGACTGCCGCGATCGGAGAGCAGTCCCGGCGATCTCCTCAGGTCTTCAACCATCGCCATCGGCGCCCAGAAGTCCATCATCAACGCGAACTTCGAGCCTGCGAACGACTGCGGCATGACGCCGATCACCTGATACTCGCGATTGCTCAAGCGAACGCTCTTGCCGACGATGTTCGGATCAGATCCGAAGCGTCGCTGCCAGAGGCTGTGACTGATCACCACGACCGGACTCGCGCCTGCAATCTTGTCTTCGTCGGGCAAAAACGTGCGGCCCATAATCGGCTTGACGCGGACCACGTCGAAGTACGTGCCGCTGACGACCTGGCCCCAGATCACGTCGCTCTGCGTTTCGGAATCGAGTGCGACCGGCAACATGTCTTCGGCGCTCATCGCCTCGAAGACCGTCGATTGGGCACGGTAGTCGGAGAAGTCGGGATACGAGACCTCGTCGGCGATACCGCGATCTTCCGAAAGCTCGACCGGACGGACGAGCCGTCCGGGTTCCGGAACATTCAGAGGACGCAGAACAAATGCACTCACGCCGCTGAAGATCGCGGCGTTGGCGCCGATACCGAGCGCAAGCGTCAGCACCGCGACGGCAGTGACAGCCGGGTTCTTCGTCAACATGCGAACGCCGTAGCGAATGTCTTGAAATAGAGTTTCGATCATGGGGACAAATCCTCGATCAATCTGTGACTTCCTTCACTCGTAACGCAGCGCCTTTAACGGATCGACGCGGGTAGCTCGCCGCGCCGGCAGATAACAGGCCAACAGCGAAACTGCTGTCAGGAGCAACGCAATCACAGCAAAAGTAAATGGATCGGTGGCGCTCACGCCGTAGAGCTGCTGCGTGTCGATGAAACGCGTAGCGGCAACAGCGGCCAGCAATCCGATGACGACGCCCGCGAGCGTCAGTACGATTCCCTGCTTGATGATCAGTTTGAGCACGTCGCCCTGCTGCGCGCCGAGCGCCATGCGAATGCCGACCTCGCGCGTGCGCTGGCTCACCATCCACGCCATCACCCCATACAGCCCGATGCTGGCTAGCAGCAGCGCGACAACGCCGAAGATCGAGATCAGCGTGGACGCGAGACGAGTCGCCGCGAGCGTGTTGTCGATCTGTGCCGACACCGACGAGATGTCCTTCACGTCCAGCAACGGATCCATCGCCAGCAATTGCGAACGCACTGCGGGAATGAGATCTTCCGCTGGTCCATGAGTCCGAATGACGACGTTGGTGTAGCCGTCATACCCACGCTGCAACGCGGGCAGATCGAAATGCGGCACGGGTGTTTCCGTCAGATCGTGGTGCTTGACGTCGCGCGTAATGCCGACGATCTCGACCGGCGGGCCATTCGTTTTCAACGTCAACTTCCGGCCGAGGGCGTTCTCGCCGGGAAACAGTCGCTGGGCCAGCGCTTCGTTGATGATCACAACCGCCGGAGCGCCTTCGCGATCCTGTTCGGTAAAGCCGCGTCCCTGGGCCATCTCGATGCCCATCGTTTCGTGAAAACGCGGGCCAACGGCATTCGCGTCAAACGCCATCTGTTCATTGGGCATCGGTTGGCGGCCTTCGACGAAGATGCTGCTCATGTAACGGCTGCCGCTGAACGGCATGATCGTTCCGTAACTCAGGCCTTCGACGCCGGGCAGCGCCGCGAGCCGCGCGTAGAGTTGCTCCTGAAACACGCGGCCGCGCGCTTCGTCGTACTTCTTCTCGTCAAGCTCGATCGGAACAGCGAGCAGTGTTTCCGCTTTGTATCCGGGATCGATCGCGAGCAGGTTGCGCAGGCTCTTGACGCAAAGCCCCGCACCGATCAGGACGACGATCGCGAGCGCGAGTTGCGACACGACGAGCAGACTGCGGAACGTAAACCTTCGCTCACGCCGTCCGGAAATGCCGGTCTCGTCTTTCAACACCGGCGCGAGATCGGTTTTCGAACTCTGCCACGCGGGAAAGACGCCGAACACGATTCCGGCGGCGAGCGTCGTCAGCGCCGTGAACGCGAGCACGCGGCCATCGACGCCCTGGGCCAACAGCGTCCGCGCGAGATCGAGTCGCGATTGCGTGTTGACGAGCAGCGAGATCAACCAGGGCGCGATCAGGAGTCCGGCGGCGCCGCCGGTCACCGCGAGCAAGAGGCTCTCGGCTAACAACTGCCGCAGGACGCGCCAGCTATTCGCACCGACCGCGAGACGAATCGCCATCTCCTTCCGACGCGTGACGCCGCGCGCGAGCAACAGTCCCGCGATGTTGGCGCACGCGATCAGCAACACGAGCCCTACGACGGCCATCAACAACTTGAGTGGCGCGGAGAAACGCTTGCGCAGGATCGAAATACCTTTGCCGCCGGGCTCAAACTTGATGTGCTGTTCGCTGAATGGAAGGCCTTTCGTGATCGTGCCCGCCGGCGTATGCGCCTCTCTGATCTGTTGGGCCAGCAGGTCCAGACTCGACTCCGCTTGCGCGTGCGGCACGCCCGGCTTAATGCGCCCGAGCATTTGCATGAACCGGTCCGACGATTTCTCGATGAATTTCGACTGCGCGAGTTGCGGGTGCATCAACACGGGCACCCAAATGTCCGTTGGGCGCTCGAGCATCATGCCGGTAAAGTTCTCGGGGGCGACGCCGGCGACTGTGAGCGGAATGCCGTTGAGCGTGAGCTTCTGTCCGACTGCATTTTGATCGCCGAAGTGTTTCCGGCTGAACGCCTCGCTCACGACGACAACCGGCTGGCTGCCGGGCGTCTTGTCTTCTTCGGGCAGGAACGTCCGCCCG
>DASURS010000119.1:0-4932 GCA_036279935.1 Pyrinomonadaceae bacterium | reverse complement strand
AGCACGTACGGGTCGAGTTGAAGCGGTTCATTCAAAAACAGACCGGAGCGCGGCCGGTGATCATGCCGGTGATCGTGCTGGTGTAGTTATTTTCCATTTTCCGTTTTCCATTTCCCATTTGTTAATTGAGAAGACGCGCGTCAGCAGTAAATGACAAATGACAAATGGGAAACGGAAAATGGAAAATGACAACTGACTCTTTCTGGACAGACAAGACTGTCATGATTACCGGTGCCTCGTCCGGGATCGGGAAAGGTCTGGCGTTGGCGATCGCCGATCGTGGTGCGCGTGTCGGTTTGCTGGCGCGGCGGCAGAACCTGCTCGACGAGATCGTCAACGTGCTGCGACTGCGTGGAAAGAAGGCGTTTGCGGTTGCGGCTGATGTGCGCGATGCGGATGCGATGGACGCTGCTGCTGGTCGTATTCGAGAGCAGCTTGGGCCAATCGACATTTTGATTGCGAATGCGGGCATCGGAACGTCGAGTCACATCTCGCAACTGGATCCAATCCACGTCGCCAACGTGATGAGCATCAACGTCCTCGGTGCGGCAAACAGCGTGGCGGCGGTTGTGCCGCAGATGGTCGCGCGAGGCAAGGGGCAATTGGTCGCGATCTCGAGTCTGGCGGCGTATCGTGGGCTGGCGAAGTCGGCCGCGTATTGTGCGAGTAAGGCGGCGATGTCGGCCTATTTCGAAAGCGTGCGGATCGATCTGCGTCGCGCGGGTGTGGACGTCACGATCATTCACCCGGGCTTTATAAAGACTGCGTTGACGTCGGGCAGGGGAGCGAAGATGCCGTACCTGATGGAGCTCGACGACGCGATTCCGAAGATCCTGGCGGCGATTGAGAAGCGAAAGAAGAGCATTGCTTTTCCGTGGCAACTGGCGACTGTCGTCCGCGCGAGCATGTTTATGCCGGCGTTTATGTACGATTGGATTGCCGAGCGCAATTCGTTCAGGGAGTAAAATTTTTCGAGGACTCGTGTGTTAACTAGATGACCATTCTTCAAGCCATTCTCCTCGGCCTGGTCCAGGGCCTGACTGAATTCATACCCGTTAGTTCAACAGCACATCTCGTTTTTGCAGCCCGTCTCGTGAATCTTTATGGCGGCGTCGATAAGACGTTGCAGGCAGAGCAGACGACGGCCACGATCGCGGTCATTCAGCTCGGGACGTTGCTCGCGGTGCTGATTTACTTCGCGCGCGACATCGTCAACATCACGCGCGCGTTTGTCGGCGACCACCTCGCGTTGATGCAGAAGCGGAGTGGCGCGAAGTTATCGCACGAAGCGTGGCTCGGATGGTTGGTTATCATCGGATCCATTCCCGTCGGTACGATCGGTTTGCTGCTGAAGAAGCAGATCGAAGGGCCGTTTACGAAGAACCTGTGGGTGATCGCGACGATGATGATCGTGGTCGGGTTGTTGTTGACGATTGCCGAGTTTGTCGGGAAGAGAGAGCACGGGATGACGCAGCTCGGCGTGGGCGATGCGCTCGCGGTCGGGTTTGCGCAGGTGCTGGCGTTGATTCCGGGTTCGAGCCGGTCGGGATCGACGATTATGGCCGGGCTTTTCGCCGGGCAGACACGCGAGACTGCCGCGCGCTTTTCGTTTCTGCTGTCGATTCCGGCGATTGCCGCTAGCGGGTTACTGGAGTTGCGCGAGGCGATGGAAAAGCTTCCGGCGGGTAGTTACGGCGCGCTCGTGGTGGCGACGGTGATTTCCGGCATCGTTGGGTACGCGTCGATCTGGTTTCTGCTGCGGTTCCTGCGCACGCATTCGACTGGAATCTTCATCGTGTATCGCGTGATCATCGGCGGGTTGATTCTCGGCGCGTTGGCGGCGGGATACATTTCGGCGAGCATTTGATATCGAGTATTGTCTCCGCCGCTCGTTTTAAGTAATACTTACCTCACCTCCTGACACTCTGCCCGTCCCGCCCAGAGGGCCGCATCGCCGGCTCGGATTAGGCATTAACCTAATCAAAGGAGATCTCAAATGAGTTTGCACAGAATTCAAGTGTTGGCCGTAGCCGTTGTTCTGTTTACGTTATTGTTCGTGTCCGGCTGGGTAAAACCGATCGAGCGTAACGCTGCCGCCCGTAACGCTGCGCCCGCCAAGTGGACGTTCGAAGGTTGCTGGACGCAGTTCTCCGCTGGACCATGTCGCGACGTTTACCGCGACGAGCAGGGCGATTTCTGGATCTGCAAGGCCTGCGGCACGACCGGCAATCCGGGTCCGGGCAAGTGCAGTCCAATAAGTGCGGGGACGCTCTCGACCGGTTTTTGGTGCTCTTAAATCTGATGCATGAGTATTCAGTTGAACTAAGAATCAGTGGCGCCGAGTTGGTTCCGGCTGCTGTAACGAACGACCTGGGGCTGGAACCTTCTCTGGTGCGTGAGGTTGGTGAACGTCGGGGTGAACATCGACAATTATTTCTCAGACGCAGATCACCCGGTGACAGATTCATAAACAAACCCAATCACTGTGCTACACTACCTCCGCCCTCCTCATAAGTCATTTAAAAGGGGTGGTGATATGGACGAGAAAGACCCGCAAGGTGATGCCGCGTCTTCACAGCGGCCTCGAAGCCCACGCGTTCCGGTTGAGTTTGCGCTGGAAGTCGAAGGCACTGACGCAGCAGGAAATCCTTTTCAGACCAAGGCGACTGCCACTAAAATCAGCCGCGGTGGCGCGACCATTGCCATCGACGTCGACGTTGAAGTCGGCGCCGTAGTCAAACTGGTCCCACCGTTCGGCGGTAAGCTCGAAGCCCAGGTCAACGGCTCCTGGACCGACGACATCGACGGCAACCGCCGCATCGGTGTTAAGCTGCTCAACGCTAACGGATGGTTTGCTGAGTAGAACTGTTACCACAAAAAGCACAAACGACACAAAAGGCACAAAAGAAAAAGAGAAGAAGGGTAAGAAGGGCAGAGATCGTGACAGCGCAGGCGCGTGAAAACATAAAACAATTTTGTTCTTTGTGCCTTTTGTGAACGGAGTCTTGTGCCTTTTTGTGGTGCAAAAGCTAAACGCTGGATCGTGCGAGGGGACAACGTCCATCAGGCAGCCTCGCTCGCACGCGTACTGGGTGTCTCACCAATCCTGGCTGCACTGCTCATCAACCGCGGTTACGCCGACGAGCGTTCCGCACGCACCTTTCTCACTCCAGTCTACGATCAACTGCACGAGCCTTATCTAATGCTCGGCATGAAAGAGGCCGTCGCGCGCCTCCAACACGCCATCGATAACGACGAACCGATCCTGATCTACGGCGACTACGACGTCGACGGCACAACAGGCACCGCCATCCTCCTACGCGCCCTGAAACTACTCGGCGCTCGCGCAGGCTTTCACGTCCCGCACCGTTTCACCGAAGGCTACGGCATCCAGCAACCAGCCCTCGAAAAAGCACTCAAGGACGGTTACAAACTCGTCGTAAGCGTCGACTGCGGCATCCGCGCCCACACGCCTTTAATCTGGGCCCGCGAAAATGGTCTCGACGTAATCATCACCGATCACCATCTCCCGGACGACGCCGAAGGCGCACCACCTGCGTTCGCCGTCCTCAATCCCAACCAGAAAGGCTGCGAGTATCCCGACAAGAACCTGGCCGGCGTCGGCGTCGCTTTCAAACTCGTCCACGCACTGTTTCGCGAACGCGGACGCGAAGCGCAAGTCGCTGCGTTTCTGAAAGTTGTCGCGATCGGCACAGTGGCGGACGTGGCGAAACTGGTCGGCGAGAACCGCACCATCGTCTCGCTCGGCCTCAAAGACCTCGCGAAAGCGGCGAACCCGGGTTTGCGCGCGTTGATCGATGTTGCCGGTTGCAGAGACGGCAAGGGCATGACAGCATACGATCTCGGTTTTCGGCTCGGACCGCGAATTAACGCCGCCGGCCGCATGGACGCGGCTCGCGCCGTCGTTGAGCTCTTTGATACACGCGACTCCGCCGAAGCGCGCCGCCTCGCGCAGCATCTCGACGCCCGCAACGAGGAACGTAAAACCGTTCAGCAGCAGATCGTCGAGCTCGCGACGGCGGAGTTAAAAGATGCCGACGCTTACGTGACGGTCATAGCCGGCGATCGCTGGCATCGCGGCGTGATCGGAATCGCGGCCTCGAAGCTCGCGGAACGTTTGAACCGCCCGTGCGTTGTGTTGTCGGTTGACGGCGACGTGGCGCACGGTTCAGGACGGAGCATCGAGGCGTATCACCTGTTGAATGGTCTGACCGCGTGTTCGGACCTGTTTGAAAAGTTTGGCGGACACTCGCACGCGGCCGGCATAACGATCCGGCCCGAGCGCATTGACGAGTTTCGCCGCCGACTGAACGAACACGCCGCGTCGTGTTTGACGGCCGAAGACCTGGAGCACTCGGTGGCTATTGATATGGAGCTGCCTGTCGAAAGTGTCACATTCGCGATGGCGAAAGAGCTTCAGGCGTTGGAACCTTTCGGCGCCGGCAATCCGTGCCCGGTGTTCGTGACGAGAAATTTGCGGAGTTTGTCGGAGCCGGTCGTGTTGAAAGATCGGCATTTACGATTGAGGCTGGCCGGACCACAGAACCGGCCGTTGGAGGCGATCTGGTTCAACTGTCTCGAGCTGGGGGAGGAAACTCCCGTCGTCGGCGGCAGCATCGAACTCGCCTACACGCTCGAGCTGAATGGTTGGAACGACGAATACCGGTTGCAGTTGAATGTGGTGGATGCGAGAGCAATGTGAGGAGGAGGTCTTTGGTTTTTGGTCTTGGGTCTTTGGAAATTTCAGGACCTAAGACCCAAGACCTAAGACCCAAGACCCCAAATGCAAGAACTAATGCGAAAACGTGCAATCGCACTTGGCCTACGGGCCAGGGTGCCGATGATCACGCGCCTCGTCGCATTCGCGTTGCTGGTTTCCGGCATCGCTCTGGTCGGCGTCTCTTATTACAA
>DASURS010000118.1:0-17526 GCA_036279935.1 Pyrinomonadaceae bacterium | reverse complement strand
ATGGAAGGGCCGTCGCTCAACGGATAAAAGGTACGCCGGGGATAACAGGCTGATCCTGCCCAAGAGTTCACATCGACGGCAGGGTTTGGCACCTCGATGTCGGCTCATCGCATCCTGGGGCTGAAGAAGGTCCCAAGGGTTTGGCTGTTCGCCAATTAAAGCGGTACGTGAGCTGGGTTTAGAACGTCGCGAGACAGTTCGGTCCCTATCTGGTGTGGGCGGAGCAGGTTTGAGGGAATCTGTCCTTAGTACGAGAGGACCGGGATGGATCCACCTCTAGTGTACGAGTTATGGCGCCAGCCGTAGCGCTCGGTAGCTAAGTGGAGCATGGATAAACGCTGAATGCATCTAAGCGTGAAGCCAGACCCAAGATTAGACCTGCCAGTGAGACTCCTTGTAGACCACGAGGTAATAGGGTGGATATGTAAGCGCAGTAATGCGTTCAGTTGACCACTACTAATCAGTCCCATGGCTTGACCATAAAATTTACTCAAGCAACAAGACGCTTCGCGATCTCAGATCGAAGATCTTAGATCTCAAAGCAGCTTGCACGTTAAGCTTGCCACAAGCAGTCGCTATTCGATTTCTTTGACATCTGAGATCTCAGATTTGAGATCTCAAAGGGTTTTCCGGTGATTTTGTCGGCAGGGTCACACCCGTTCCCATCCCGAACACGGAAGTTAAGCCTGCTGGAGCCGATGGTACTGCGCGGGAAACTGCGTGGGAGAGTAGGAAGTCGCCGGGATTAATTCGCAAAAGGCCCGCCTCGAGAGTTTTTCTCGAGCGGGCCTTTGCATTTCTCACATCTCGATTTCGAACGGAATCGTCGGCCTCGCACCCGCCGCCACCACTCCGCCGCGATCGCCCGGCGTGATCGAACCAAATCGCTCCGCGTAAACTTCCGGCAGCGGGCGCGCGCCCGCAGGCGCCAGCCATAAACGCAACAAGTGACGTTTACGATCAGGCTCGGGGTGATCCTCGAAGGCCGTGCGATCGTGCAGAATCGTGTGATTGTGTACGAGCTGAATATCGCCCGGTTGCAGTTCCATCATCAGATTCAGCTTCGGATCGTTTGCCAGTTCGTCGAGTAGATCGAGTGCTTCGATCTGTAGCGGTGTGAGCGGCGCGACGTCCGGAAAGCGTCGAGCTGATTCGATGTACTGCCGCTGATAGATCGCAGAGACTAAGCCGTGGCGGTAGTTGAAGACGGGAATCGTGAAATACGGTTTGCCGTTGGCAGGGACTTCGCCGCGTCGATCTGTTTCGATCGGTTCCAGCAAGACTTTGAGCAGGTCAGGCCGGCGACGGCGTATCTCGTTGAAGATCGTCGTTGAAGAGACGAGACTCGATACGCCACCAGATTTCGCTGTCCTCAAACACATCAAAGCGACAACGTCGCAGGAGTCTGTGTGGTGCGTCTGGCGCTCGTGTGTTTGGTAGATCCGCGTGTTCGGATCGTCGCTCGAATATCCGAGATCCCTGACGTGCCCGAGCAGGTGTCCCTGCGCATTCTGCATACGCAGGTTACCGAGGCGCGCGCCGATGATCAGAAATGCAACAGCCGCCTGGCGTTTGGTCCAATCATTAACAGGCAGGCCTCTGATCAAAGCAAACCCTCGCCCATTGAGAACCTCATCGAGTGTTGTTTGCAGGCGCGGGGCGAGAGTTGGAAGCGGAACATCCGGCGCGCTGATCGCGCCGTTATCGATCTCCGATCTTTCCAACTCCCGCCCCATCCGCTCGACTTCCTCGACCTCCGCCTCCGACAGTTGTTCTATCCAGTCAGAGCGCGTGGCCCAATCGTTCCCGTACCACGCGGACGCATCTTCAACCTCCGGCGGCAACGCGGAATCGATTGCTAACGCATCATTCACGTCCCGCTGCCTTTTTGAGCCGTCTTCGCCGGCTGGTAGGTGCCGGGGACGGTGCGGGCGGCGATGCTCAGGCGGTTCCAGGAGTTGATGGCTGTAATCGCGAGCGTTAGGTCGGCGAGTTCCTGGTCCGTGAAGAATTTTCTGACGTGCTCGAAAACTGCATCAGGCACGTGGCCGTCCTGGATGTTCGTTACCGACTCAGCCCAGGCGAGCGCCGCGCGCTCGCGATCCGTGTAGTACGGCGACTCTTCCCACGCATCCAAACCATAGAGCCGCTGTTCGGATTCGCCGGCTGCCCTCAGGTCTTTCCAGTGCATGTCGATGCAGTAGGCGCAGCCGTTCATCTGCGAAACGCGCAACTTGATCAGGTCTTGCAGTGAATGCTCCAGCCCAGACTGCTGCAAATAGTGTTCGATGCCCAACATCGCGTGGTAAGCTCCACGCGCCGTTTTCAAGTAATCGATTCTTGGTTCCATCTGACAAAGCTCCTTTCCAGAAAACACGTCGAATATAAGATATGAACACACCACGTCTCAACAAAGCCGCCGCTGCTGTTCTGCTCTGCCTGATTGTTTTCTCCGCTTCGTCGGCGCAAAAGTCTGCGTCGCAAAAATCTGCGTCACTGCCGCGCAGCAGCCCGGAGCAACAGGGAATCGCGTCTGCCGACCTGCTCGCCTTTGTCGATGCTGCCGACAAAGAGGTCGACATGATGAACAGCTTCATGCTCGTTCGTCACGGACATGTCGTCGCGGAGGGCTGGTGGGCGCCTTACGATCGCGATACACCGCACGTCCTGTATTCGTTGAGCAAGAGTTTTACGTCAACGGCCGTCGGCTTCGCCATTGCGGAAGGCAAACTGAACCTCGACGATCCCGTAACTAAGTTCTTCCCGGACGAAGCGCCCGCCGAGCCATCCGTCAACCTCCGCTCAATGCGCGTGCGCGATCTGTTGCGCATGAACACCGGCAACCAGATCGAAGCGCCCATCCGTGTCGACGACTCCAAACAAACCGACACGTGGGTGAAGACTTTCCTCACGCACGCCGTACCTTTCAAACCCGGAACGCATTTTCTCTACAACTCGCCCGCGACTTACATGCTCTCCGCGATCGTACAAAAGGTCACGGGCATGACTGTGCTCGACTATCTGCGTCCGCGTCTCTTCGATCCGCTCGGATTCAAAGATCCTTTTTGGATCAGCAGTCCGCAGGGGATAACGGCGGGCGCCTATGGTCTTTCCATTCGCACCGAAGAGATCGCGCGATTCGGAGAAGTCTATCTTCACCAGGGAATGTGGAACGGCAAGCAGTTGGTCCCGGCGGCCTGGGTCCAACAGGCGACGGCGATACAAACGTCAACCGGCTCGGCGCCCATGAGCGACTGGGACCAGGGTTATGGCTATCAATTCTGGCGGTCGCGTCACAACTCTTTCCGAGGCGATGGAGCATTCGGCCAGTTCTGCATGGTGATTCCGGAGCTCGACGCCGTCGTAGCAATCACGAGCGGTGTCCGAAACATGCAGCAGGTGATGAACCTTGTTTGGGACAAGCTGCTGCCGGCTATGAAACCCGGACGTCTGCCTGAGAACGCGGCCGCTCGACGTCAACTCGAATCCCGTCTCGCCTCATTGAAGGTTAAATTTCCGGGCGGCTCGGCGTCGTCGCCAATGTCTTCGAGCGTCTCCGGAAAGTGGTTCGAGTTTCCGGAAAACAATCGCGGCATAACGGCAGTCTCTTTTGATTTCAACTCGACGCCGCAAGCGCTCGTCATCCGGACCGCCGCCGGCGAGACACGCATGACGATCGGAAGAGGGACCTGGACCAACAGCCGCGGCCAGTTTACGAACGGCCTCGATCGCGCGCTCAGCGTGCCCGCGAATCCGCTCGTCGCCGCCGGCGGCGCATGGAGCGCGGAAGATACGTTCACGGTCAAGATCGTCCTCTCCGAAACGCCGTACTACTCCACGATGAACTTCAAATTCGACGGCAATCGACTGCTGTTTGACTCGGAGCACAATGTCGCCTTCGGGCCGACCAAACTCCCGCAACTCATCGGCGTCGTCCGTGCGAGCGAGTAACGCGAAACTCGAAAAGGGGCGGCTTGTCATACAATCCGCCTGCTCAAACGACTAATACTCAGAAACAGGTTCGCGCGGATGGAGATTTCGGCGCTCAAAGCGGAACTTGAACGACTTCATACGGCCAGTTTTGGCTGGGCGATGAGCTGTTGCCACCAGAACCGGGCAGACGCCGAAGAAGTCCTCCAGATAGTTTATTTGAAGATCCTGCAGGGCAAGGCCATATACCGCGGCGAGTCGAAGCTGCAGACGTGGCTGTTCGCCGTGATTCGCAAAACAGCGATCACCGAACGTCGCAAGCAGCTGTTGCGCAGTTTGAATCCGTACTTCAGCGCTCGTTTGGAAGTCAGTGATGAGCTCGAGTCGGACTTCGAACGATCCGAGATGCAGCGGCATTTTCAGGAGGCGCTGGCCCAACTGCCGGCGCGTCAACGCGAGACATTGCACCTCGTCTTCTATCAGGAACTGAGTTTGAGCGAAGCCGCGGCGGTGATGAACGTATCGGTGGGGAGCGCGCGCCGGCACTACGAACGAGGCAAGAAACGTTTGCGTGAGGCCCTGAATCAAGACGGAGCTCGTTATGGATTTGAGTGGAAACGAAATGAAAATTCAGGCGCTGTACTCTGAGCTGAGACTCGAGACTCAAAGCCGAGTGCCTCAATTCGAGTACGTGTGGACGCGGGCGAAGGTAGTTGAAGAAACGCCCATCCGGAGCAGACGAATGGCGCTGGTGATCGCGGCTTCGGTTGTCGCCGTCGTGTGCTCGTTAGCAGTTTGGGCGTGGTACACGTCAACAGCGTCTCCCCTTCCAACGATCGCTGAGCTTCCGCCGCAGCCCACCATCGTCGAATCTCCTGACCCGCAAACGCCAGTCTTGCAGCCAGCAAAACCGCGGCGTCAGAGAGACCACCGGCGACGACAACCCGAGCGGTGGAACACAGTGGCAGTCGCGACGCTTTCCAGTTGGCAATCACCGACGCAACTATTCATGGAGTCACCCACCGATCTTGTTCTGACTTCGCTGCCGCAACTGAACCAGTCAGCCAAAGATCTCGAATCATTTCTTCCGAAGGACCACGAATTAATGAAGGAGTCAAACCGATGAGAACCATGCTCGCCGCCGCGTTTGCCGTTGTAATTCTGTGCGCCACCGTCGTTACGGCCCAACAACAACCTCCGCAGTCGCCGCACCCGCCAAACGCGCCCGACGTTGTCCCGAACCATCCGCATCCACCCAATCCGGATCCGCTCGCGCACCTGATGTTTCCTCCCGACATGATCATGAACCACGCGCGCCAACTGAATCTTACCGACGATCAAAAAGCGTTTATGCGGAGTGAGATTCAAAAGACGACCGCGAGCTTTCAGGATCTACAGTGGAAGCTTCAGGACCAGATGGAGCTCCTTCAGGAGACGATGAAGTCGACGTCAGTGAACGAACAACAGGCACTTGCCCAACTCGACAAAGTGCTGGACATCGAGCGCGAGATCAAACGACTGCACATTGGCCTGGCCGTGCGCCTGAAGAACCGGCTCACACCGGAACAGCAGGACCAACTGCACAAAATGCGAATGGATCACGATATGAGAATGCCGAGAGCGCCCGAACGCCCGCCGCGTCCGGGCGACGAAGTGCCTTTTTAGGCGCACGGCGACCGGGTCGAGTGCGCGCTTTCCTTATTCACCTTTATAAGTCAGAATTACGCGTATACAGGTATGAGGGCAGCGACGTGGATTAAACGACTCGGCTTCTGGGGATTTCTCTTTTTCCTCGTGAAGGGTCTGCTGTGGCTGATCGTGCCTGCGCTCGTAGCCTTGTGGGCGACTAATTAATTTAGCGCACTATTAGCCAGCGCCGCTTCCTTTAGTTTCGGGTTCTCAACCCACGATCTCGCCGACACGAACGAAACCTTGTCATAGACGAGCACGATCGTGCCGAGCTTCAGCCGTTTGCTGACTTCCCGCGCGGCGAAGATCGGTATCCGGATACAACCGTGACTCGCAGGCTGCGGCGGTACGTCATAACTGCCGTGAATGGCAATGCCGCCGCTGATGTAGTTTGCGTAGTACATGCCGGGCAGATTGTCTTCCCAGCCGACGCCTTTTTCGTAAACGACGAACCTGCCGCGCGGTGTGTAAGCGATGCTGGTCTGGCCGTCGTAGGAGAATGGCTTGTCCGTGCCCGTGGAAACAGGAAGCACTCTGACTGAGCCTTTGTCATCGACGAGCAGCAGCACCTGGCGATCGACGTCGATTTCAACATGCTCGTAACTGCCGTCTCTCGCGACTGGCGTCGCACCACCGCGAAGCGCTTCCAGTTCTTCGGTCGTGAGGCGACCGGTGATGGTCCGTCCTTCCCATTTCTGGAAACTGATCAATGCCGCGCGTGTTGCCGAATCAAAACGCCCGTCAACCGGTCCGGTCCAATAACCTAAATCCGCCAGCCGTTGCTCCGCTTCCTTCACCTGCACGCGCCTTAGCGGCGCAGCGGCGGTCTTCTGCGAGGTCGCCATCGAAGACGCCGCGAGCAGAAATAGATACGTAGTTAGCAGGACCTTCATCAGTCGTCACGATACCATGGATTGATTCCGGCCGTTCGTCAACTTGCTCAACAGCTCCAGCAGCTTGTCGTAATCCACCGGCTTGACGAGGTGACCGTTGAAGCCGGCTTCCTGCGATCGGCGGCGATCATCTTCCTGGCCCCAGCCTGTCAACGCGATGAAGACGATGTCTTTGCCCCACGGTTGTTTGCGAACGTGACGGCAGACTTCGTAGCCGTTAAGGCGGGGCAGGCCGATATCCAGCAGCACAACTTCCGGGCGCTGCTTCTCGATCATTTCGATCGCTTCGACTCCATCATGCGCCATGAACGTCTCATTGCCGGTGATCTCCAACAGCATCGCGAGTGAATCAGCAGAGTCTCGGTTGTCGTCGACAATGACGATACGCCGTGGAATTGATGCGCCCGCGCGGTCTGGTCCACTCGGCGGCGCAACAGACGGTTCACTCAAAATCGGCAGGCGCACGATAAACTCACTTCCTTGTCCGGCGCCGGCGCTCTTCGCTTCGACCGATCCCCCGTGCATCTCAGCGAGGCGCTTCACCAGCGTCAGCCCGATGCCGAGCCCGCCTTGCGATCGCTCCGCAGTCTCATCGACTTGCATAAACATGTCGAAGATGCTTTTGAGCTTGTCCGGCGGTATGCCGGCGCCGTTGTCTTTCACAGACACTACAACCTGGCTATCAACTCGCTTTGCCGTCAGCCAGATCGATCCGTGCGGTTTCGTGTACTTGGAACTGTTATTCAGCAGGTTCCCAAACACCTGCGCCAAGCGCGCCCGATCGGCGTTCAGATAGATCGGTTCGTCAGGCAGGTCGACGATCAGTTCGTGTCCGGCTGCGTCGAGCAGGGGCCGCGCCACTTCGACCGCCTGTTGGACGACAGAAGACAGTTCGACTTCACTTCGCCGCAGCTCGAGACGATCGTGCGTGATGCGGTTCAGGTCGAGCAGGTCGTCCACGAGCCTGACCAACTGGCCCAACTGGCGTTCGATCGTGTCATGCGCGCGTTTGACCATCTCGCTGTCACCATCGCCGCGCTTCACGACTTCGAGCATGTTGCTCATGGGCGCGAGCGGGTTTCTGAGTTCGTGCGCCAGCGTCGCGAGAAACTCGTTTTTCCGTCGATCAGTTTCAGATAAATCCGCGGCCAGCCGGCGAAGATCATCCTCGAGACGTTTTCGCTCCGTCACGTCCTGGCTGACAGTGGCGTAACCGATCGGTTCGTTGGCAGCGTTGGTCAGCATCAGCACTTTGTAGACCATCCAACGCGCCTCGCCTGTCTTGAAGTGTCGAAAGCGAACATCGACTTCGCCATGCCCGGTCTTTTGTACGCTCGGAAAGAACTGGTTCATGATCATGTCCTGATCTTCCGGGAAGAAAAACTCCTGGACCGGCGTGCGACGGGCCTCTTCGAGGCTGTCCAATCCGACCATTGCCAACCCGGCGCGGTTCACAAAGAATGGCAGCGCGTCGAGGTCGCACATGGCGATAAAGTCGGTGCTGTTCTCGACGAGCGTCACAAAGTTTTGACGCTCTCTTTCCACCCGGTTACGTTCGGTGACGTCGCGCGCGATCTTCGACGCGCCGATCACATTGCCTGACTCGTCTTTCAACGGCGAGATGGTGAGCGAAACGACTATGCGGTGACCGTCGCGGTGTACGCGCTCAGTTTCGTAGTGCTCGATGCGTTGGCCGGTTTTCAACCTGGCGATGATCTGTTCTTCTTCCGCGAGACGATCCGGCGGAATCACGAGGGAGATGTTTTTGCCGATCGCCTGTTCCGCGGTGTAACCGAGGAGCCGTTCGGCAGCAGCGTTCCAGCTTTGAATCGTGCCGTCGAGCGACTTGCTGATGATGGCATCATTCGACGACTCGACAATCGCGGCGAGGAGTCGCGCGAGGTAGAGTTGATTCGCCTTCTCGCGTTCGATCAGACGTTGCGCGCTGACGTCGCGAAAGATCAGCACACAGCCGGAGACGTGTCCCTGCTCATCGCGAATTGGCGCGGCGCTATCGTCAATCGGACCCTCCTCGCCGTTTTTTCTGATGAGCACGGTATGGTTCGCGAGACCGACGACGATCCCCTGGCGTAACGCTCTCATTGCCGGATTCTCAACCGGCTGCCGCGTGACTTCGTTGACGATGTTGAAGACGTCCTCAAGCGGCTGCCCGAGCGCCTCCTGGTGCGACCAGCCCGTCAGCGACTCTCCTATTCCATTGATGTATGTGACGCATCCGTTGACGTCCGTGGTGATGACGGCGTCTCCGATGCTTCGGAGCGTGACTCTGAAAACTTCGCGGCTTTCGGTCGTGCGTCTCTGGGCGACGCGGGCCGCTTCGCCGAAAACGATGATTAGCGCGCAGGTGAAAAGATAGGCAACCAGTCCGACCTCGTTTGCGACGTCAACCAGATCGAAACTCCCGCGTGGAGGAATGAACAGATAGTGGCAGGCGATATATCCCCCGACGGTGACGGGAATCGCCACGCGATAACCACCCACCCACACAGCGGCCGCGACGGCGCCGAAAATCGTAACGAGCGGAAACGCGTCGCCCATGAGCGGGTCGAGCGCCCACCGCAGAGCCACGGCGAGACCCAATGCAATGAAACCAAGAACATAGTTCTTGAACGAATTACTACGCACGGCAAAAGCTTACACAAAACAGGCATAAAAAAACTATCCCAAACCCACCTAACTTTTCGCTCGTAACATGTCTCTATAACTATGAATGACGTGCGGCTGAACGCGGAGCATCGATGACACAGTCCGAATCGCCTGACGAATTGCTCGTGATCGGCGCGATTCTGGGTAACCTCGACGCGTTCGAGCAGCTCGTCGTGCGCTACCGGCCGGCCGTCGTAAGGCTGGCGCGGACGATCGTCGGCGTCGATTATGCCGAGGACGTAGCGCAGGACGCGCTGCTGCTGGCGTTCAAGGCGCTGCCGTCGATCGACGAGCCGCGGAAGTTTGCGGCGTGGTTATCGGCGATCACGCGGCATCGGGCGTTGCGGTTCGGCAAGAGCGAAACGGCGCAGAGCAGCAAGCGAGTCGCGTTGGACGAGGCGCTGCTGGAAAACGTCGCCGCACTGGCGAGGCCGCTCGACGACAAACACGCGGACGAGTCGATGATCGCGGCGCTCGACAGTCTTCCCGCGGATTACGCGATGCCGTTGAGGTTGCGTTTTCTCGACGACATGCCGCTGAAGCGCATCGCGGCGTTCATGGGATTGCCGCTGTCGACGGTGAAATGGAGGATTCATCACGGAAAGAAATTGTTGCGGGCAAAGGTGGAATCAACAACCTGAACGAGGAGGTACAGATGGAACAGGAAACAACAAAACTGCTCAATGTGATGCGGCGAATCGCGCGCGCGGCCGGTTATCTCGCATGGAGCAAAGCGGGACCCGAGTCGATACAGTTCTGCGTCGCGCAATATAACCGCGTACTGGCGCGACTCGGCGAGCTCGAGCCGTCAGTCAAACCGTTGTTCGCGCCGTTGAGTGACAGCGCGTCGCCGGAAGTCATCCGCATCGCAGCGCGCGAGTTGCTGGCTTACTTCGAAGCTGACGAGCCTGAATTCGTCCGCGGTTTTGGACGCGCTTTTTACTACGGCTGCGGACCGCGGCGGCGGCGCACGCGAATCAAATGCGTGCCGATCTCAGTGGGTTGCGACTAGGAGAGTTCTATGGAACGAGAGAAAGAGTTGATTAAGTTGATCAACGTCCTGCGGCGCACGTCGCGCATGGCGTTGCAATCGGAATGGACCGGCGGAAAGGAAGACGCGGCGACGTTCTGCACGGACCAGTACAATCGCGTACTGACGCGTCTCAAGGAGATGGATCCGGGCGTCGGCACGGTGTTCGACACGTTGCCTGCGGGAAGCTCGTTGACCGTTGTCGCCATGGCGTCGCGCCAACTCGCCGCGTATTACGAGGACGAACTCGGGCCGGCGAAGGGCTTCGGACGCGGATACGGTTTCGCGTTTGACCCGAAGATGTTCAAGGAGTTCTGGGAAAAGTCGGCGCGCGAGTTTGAAGACATGGGCGAGTTCATTCGCGAAAGCATCGACGAATGGCTGCGGCACAAGAAAGAGGCCGGCCGCAGCGAGAAGGAGACGAAGGAAACGACGGGGGCCAAGGGAACAACCGGGGCTAAGGAAACGACTGGAGGCTAAAGAAACGACCGGGACTAAGGAAACGCGCGCCCAACGCTGCCTGGCTCGGAAATCCCACCCACGGCAGTGGGTGGATTGTTCGGTCCAACCTACACACCGGCGCCGTAGGTTGAAGAATCCCACCAACGGCAGTTGGTGGAAGTTTCATTCACGTTCAAAGGCAGTACTTAGAAATTACACGGACTGTTCAGCGGTGGTGTTTTTGCCGGCACGGTGTCGTGGAATTTGACCGACCTTCGCCGCATGGACGCGACCGCTGATTCAACTTGCTCAGGGCTGAGAGCGCTGCCCGTCTGGAAGAACACCCAGTCGATGTCTTCCTGATACTCGCGTCGCTCTTTTGCCTGGACCATGCCGTCGCGGATGAACCAGAGATTGAAATTGATCGACATCGTGTCTTCGGGGTAGTAATTCCCGCCATGCTCGGCGAATAGTTTGCCGTCCACGAAGTACTTCACTTTCTGATCGAAAGCTTGCGTGATGAGCGTGTGCCAGCCGGCCTGGCTGCCGTTCGCTGTCTGGAAGACGTTGTCCTTTTTCCAGTTCGGTTCGGGGCTGAACGTTTCCCACGTGGTGGAGTACAGGGTTGGTCCACTGATGCCCCAGCCGCCGTTCGGCAGATACTCCCAATCGAGCTCGCTGTAGTCAGGATCCATCGGAGCTTTTAACGGGCTGATCGTGTAGAAGCTCTGAACGAGTTGGTCGCCCGGCGGGCCGGATACCGGAGCGTCAGTGAAACGGACGCGAGCGGCGTAAGTACCTTCGAGATATTTACGTTGGTGGCAGATCTGGGTTTGCGTTGTGTTTGGGCCGGTACCGTCTGTCGAGGACGTCATGCGGATGATGCGGTTGTTTGGTTGAGCGGGATCGTTGACGAGCGTCACGCCGTCTTTGGACCACGTCGCGCCCGGCACGCCGGGCCAACCGGGTTCGGTGCGAATGATCCAGCCGTTCTTTTTGAGCTGCGCTTTGTCTGTATAACTGAAATCGTCGAACAGCACCTGGTCGGCGACTGGTTTTGCGGCCGCGAGTGAAGCGATCGTCAGCAGGGCGGCGAATAGAAGTTTCATGGACTCTCAGCCATCCGTGTTAGTCGTGGCGTTAGAATCGGCTCTTTCTTCCTGAATGCGTTCCAGCTCGGCAATTGTTTCGAGGTCCTTGGGACGTCCTGCGGCACGCTTCACTTCAATCAGGCGTTCAAGATTAAGGCATAAACATTCCACACCACCAATCTCCAACGCGACAGTATGATCAACTAACTGTGCATAACCGCCGCCTCCAATAATTTCTCCTAGCAAGTCCAATGCACCCAGCGTGGTGGTAAGTGTAAAGTTTAGGCCTTTCTGAATCGTCTCAGAACTCCACTCGAATGGAAGTCCTGGCGGAGCACCGCGAAGGTATGGCTGTAAGGATTGAAGTGCCTTAACGAGCTGCTCAATATTCTTCGCACTCCGAGCGTAAACGACATCCAGATCCAAGGTGAGTCGTGCAGAGCCATGTGCTGTCGCTGCTGCGCCACCGACAATTATGAACTCGACCTCGTTTTCGGTAAGTTGGCGAATAAGAGCGGCGAAATCCGTCACTTGGATGAACGTGCCTTTCTTCCGGCGCGCCGAAGCTGTTCCGCGAACTGTTGCAGTTTCATCAATCGCTGAAACCGTTGGTCCACAGTGAGGCGCAGGTTCTCGCGGATCAAGGTTACGTCGACGTCTTTCTTGTAAGCCTCGATAACGGGATCAAGAGCGGCCGGCCGGGGTTTGTGATCGGATTTGCTCATCGTCTTGCTCGCGGGTCCATTATACCGCATGCAGTGACGGCTATTTGGCAATAGATTATCACTTCGCGCCTGCGTCGATGCCGCCGGGTGTATTGGACACTATGTAGGAACTGAAACCCTCCAGTTCGGGCGGCAGTTCGCCAGCCTTGACGATGATTATCCGCGCGCCTGCGTCGAGTGCTTCCACCAGGTCTTTGGCTTCCCAACCGGACTTGTTTTCCCAGTCAACATACAAGATCACGCGGCGATCGGTGAGCAGCCATTCGCCGATGTGCGCCCAGCGGTCGGCCCCGCTAACCTCATCGAAGCCGTCGAGCATGCAATACCAACCGACGTTCTCGAATAGCGTCATAGCGCTACTGTAACGGAAAGCGACATGACCACGGCACCGTCGCGCTCCAACAGATCGCGTTCCTCAAAAGGCCGCAGTGGTCCCTGAACCGGAGATGCGATGTGAAGGATGCTGTAGGTCTTCCCCTTTTCCAGCGCGTCTTTGAGCGGGGGCACGTTGTGGGGGATTGGTTCATACGGCCGCTTCTCGGGCCGCGACCAGGCGCCGAAGCTTGCCAGCGAGGCTGCTATGCGCTCGATCTCCGTCAACGATTCGTCTTTAGCTTTGACGAGTGGTATGACGTCTACGGCAATCTGGAGCGTGTTCGCGCCTCTTGCTTTAAAGTACTGCCCCCACCACTCGTGACGGTTCTGGATCTCCTGTGCAACGTTGTCACCCGTGTGAACCACCTGGACCAGCGCCGCGCGATCGAGCGGCGCGAGACTCGGCGTCGTCGGCGTGATGAACGACCAGACGTCCGCCGCCAGCGTCTCTGTCTCACCAAATGCCAACAGCACGCCGCCTCTCGGACCCGTCGTCCTCAACCGCGGGTCGCCTGATTTCGGCTTAACCAAATGAAGCGAACCGCCGACGCCTCGCGCCACTTCTTCGAAAACAAATCCATAATCAGCGAGTGAGTTGAGACGAGCATTGAAAGAGTCCGACACGGCCGCCGCATAACGATCCAGCACCTCTCGCTGTTGCGCCGCCGCCGCATCCGCCGTCAGCGGCTCGGTCGCTCTGCGCAGGTTTCTGGCACGGACTTCGAACTCCTTCGATAGCGGATGCTGAACGGAAGGATCGGTCAGTGCGTTGACGAGCGTGCCGTAGCGCTCCATCTCCGCGATCAAACTCTCTTCATGCTTTTGAAGCTGCCGCACATAACGAAACGCGCGCGCCGCATCGTCGCGCCACGTAAACGTGTTCGCCGTCGTATCACGCGACTGAAGCGCGCGGCCACGCTCGAGATCGTCGATCAGCGAATGCACAGCCTCACGCACGCGCGCCGCTTCGTTTAGATCGAGTTGCTCGTCCAGCAACAATGCTTCAGCGGAGTCGGAATTGGTGATCGGCAGGAACGAATCGATCTTTTGCGGTTGGCTGGATCCCAGCTCGTTGAAGACCGCGTACAGGCTATCGGCGAGCACTTCATTCGCGTAAGTGCGTCCGCCTTTGATCTCGAACGATCGCGTCTTCTCGACGATTAGATCCTGAAACACTGCTGACGCCGCTTCCTCGGGCGGCAACGTCTGCTCGTCGATCAGAAAACTACTCACGCGCGTCGTCGTGCCATCGACGTGGACCTCCTCGCTTCTCGCGAAACGCCGCAACTCGTTCTTCAAATCAAACAGATGATTCGCTGCATTGAACAAGACGAGACGAATGAAACGCCCAAGGTGATCGATATCGTCCATGCGGCTCGGCTTGCCGAGTGTGTTCGTGACCGCGCGGATGTCCCCCTTCGCGTTCGATTCTTCGGCAATTGCCTCGATAAACTCCAGACTCTCATCCGTTGTCGGACGTCCGACAAAGATCCGGTGCGTGAAGAACGTGTGTTCGACCGCGTAAGACCGGCTGCGGCGAGCGCGCTTGATCGCGCTGGAAATGATGTCGAAATAACTCTTGTCGGTGACGAAGAAGAACAGGGCCGGCGCTTGCGTGAACAAGTTCTTGAAATAGCGAATGACGGCGGCGAGTTGCTGTCCTTTCGGATCGTCGATCTTGTCGAGCTCCTCCATCACGACGACGGTGCGCAGCTTGTTCTGCTTCAGCGAGGCGAGGATGTCTTTGAGGTCTGTCTCGAGCTGTTGCAGCGAGTTGTCGTACTCAAACGACATTTGACGCGAATTAGTCGACTTCTTCTCCCGGCTGCGTTTGATCGACGCCGTCAAGGTGATCGTAAAAATACCGGCGAGCCCGAGAGCCGCCGTGTGAAGCCAACTCATGCCGGTCAGTGCGGCTGCCTCGAACGCTACGGCAGCGGCGCCCGTCACGACGGCCAACGTTTTCAGTACGTTCGTGTCGTCGATGGCAAGGGCCCATTCCGACGAACGCGTATTTGTCGTCTCCTGACCGGATGCCTGGGAAAGCGCGAACTTCGACGCAGTCGCTTTTTCGTGAGCGTAGTTCACAGCTTCCGCCAACTGTTTGAGTGGTTCATCCATGTCCGGAAGACGTTTCATGCCTTCGCGGATCTGACGGATCAGGGCAATCAACAGCCGGCGCGGATCGATGTCCAACTGGATGGGCGCGTCGGAGCTTACCTGTCCGAGCGAGGCCGAGACTTCGGAAACGTTCAGCACGACCGGAAACAGGCGAAACTTCTTCGCGGCGAGCTGTGTCTTCGCGCGGCTCAGCGCTTCGATAATCAAACTCGTCTTGCCCGTTCCGCGATAACCGCTGATCAGGTATGTGCCACGTTTGTTTGGCTCGATGATTTCCGCGACGAGCGGCGCGATCACGTTTTCGCGGCCCACAAACACGGGCCGGTTCTCGGGCTCTTCGTGAAGGGAGTCGTAGGTTAAAGCGGTGTCCCAATCGGAACGAATTCGGATGCGTAAGGGATCTTTCATGCACTTCCTCCGGGCGGGATGCACGAGGTTTTCAGAGTCGGGAAACTATTTAACAACTCAAGGGCGTCGTGATCAATGATTTTCCACGCGGTTTTCGTTTTCAGGTATCTTGTAAGAGATGCGGTGCCCACGCTGCGAGAGCGAACGAATTCAACGTGACTACGACGACGCCGTAATCGTGCTGCGCCTCGTCGGTCTTCATAAACTCCTTTGCAACACATGCGGGTTGGTATTCAAAGGCTTCGATCCGCTCGGGAGTCGGCAACGGGAAGTGCCGGAACCTCAAAAACCGGGGCAGGGGCGGCGTCAAGCCCCGCGGTACTACGCCCATCTACCGGCGGCGATCTCGCTCGTCGACGACCGCGTACAGGTCGGCAAAGTCTCGTACTCCGAGCCTTCGCGCGGTCACTGCGAGACGATCAGCAAGTTCGGGATGCGTTTGTCGTTGGTCGGCACGCGCTTTACCGAGGGCGCGCTCTCCCGCATCGGGCGGCTGCTTTTCGTTCGCGTCGATTTGCCGGAGGGACCGATCGAAGCCGTCGTCTCTCTCGTGACGCATGAACGCGCGGGCGAGGAACTCAAGAAAAAATGGGTGCTCGGCGTCAAGATTCATCAGATCTCCGACGAAGACAAAGAACGGCTCGAAGCGTATCTCGACACCCGCCGCCGCGACGTGCCCGTCGTCATCTCCGACTAGGAACCACACAAAAAGGCACAAAAAGGCCCAGAAGGCACAAAAAGGATTGGGATAGGTGGTGCGCTTAGTGACTGGTACCGTATTTGGTGCTTTGGTCTTGTGTCTTTTGTGCCTTTTTGCGGCTGCTTTTGTCTTTTCCCGCCGTCTCACGCAAAATGCAGATATGTCTACTTTCTCCTCTGTTTCCACTCAACTGTCGAGGCCGGTTTTCAGCCGAACACGACTCGCGCTCGTGCTTGCTCTGGCGCTGGCGTCGCTGACGTGCAACGGGTCCGCGAACACGAACTCGAACGCGACACCTACAAAGGATCCGGCAAATCTCGTAGTCGGCAATTACGGGTACCAGGTCGTCAACATCTGGCCGCACGATCCGAGCGCGTTTACGCAGGGACTCGTCTTCCTCGACGGTAAAATGCTCGAAAGCACCGGCCAGGAAGGCAGATCGACTCTGCGAAGCGTCGAGCTCGAAACGGGAAAAGTGCTGAAGAAAGTCGCCGTGCCGGAGCCCTATTTCGCCGAGGGACTCGCACTGCTGAACAACAAGCTTTACCAGCTCACGTGGCAGCACCAGGTCGGCTTCATCTACGATCCCCAGACGTTTCAAAAGACGGGCGAGTTCACTTACAGCGGCGAAGGCTGGGGCCTGGCCAGCGACGGCCACTCGCTAATTCTGAGCGACGGCACGAATCGCCTTCGTTTCATCGATCCGGACAGCTTTCGCACCATAAAAACCATCGCAGTACTCGACGGAAAGACGCCCATCAACGAACTGAACGAGCTCGAGTACGTCAAGGGAGAAATTTACGCCAACATCTGGCACGACGACCGGATCGTGGTTATCGATCCGCAGACCGGACTGGTCACTGCATGGATCGATCTTCGCGGTCTGCTGCAACCAGGCGACGTTCAGGATGCGGAAGCAGTGTTGAACGGCATCGCCTACGACCAGAAGAGCGATCGCCTCTTCGTGACCGGCAAGCTTTGGCCGCGGCTTTTCGAGATCAAGATCAAGAAGTAAATGAAGTTTCTGACCTACTTCCGGGGCTTTTCTTACGCCATGATCGCGGTGGCCATGCTGGCGCTCGTCCTGGCTGGAGGCCTGGATTTGGGATTGGCACTGCTGTTTACGGGCGTGATGATCGTGAGTTGGTTTCTCGAAGGCACGCGCTGGCAGTTGCCCGAACGTTTTGGTCTCGCCATCGTCCTGCTATCGATCCCGCTCTTCTATCTCGACTGGCACTATCAGAAAAGGATCGGCGAACCGGCCGAGCGTCTGGGCGTAACGGCACTGGCGCATTTGATCGTCTTTCTGTCCGCGGTGAAGCTCGTGCAGGTCAAGAAAGATCGCGATTGGGTGTTCCTGTACCTGATCTCGTTTTTCGAAGTGCTGCTGGCTGCCGGGCTGAGTTTTAGTCCCGTTTTCCTCGGTACGCTCACGCTCTACTTGTTGTGCGGCCTT
>DASURS010000117.1:0-4992 GCA_036279935.1 Pyrinomonadaceae bacterium | reverse complement strand
CAATCAGTGCAAAGCCGGTCTCGAACAGTTCTGTCCCGAAAGGATTCTGACTTATAACTCGCCCGACCGGCACCTCGGCGGCGTGACCTACGGCGGTTACGCGGACACCATCGTCGTGGACGAACACTTCGTCCTCCGTATTCCGTCGAACCTCGATCTCGCCGGAGCAGCGCCACTACTCTGCGCCGGCATCACGACCTACTCACCCATTCGTTACTGGAACGTGACGAAAGGAAAGAAAGTCGGCGTCGTCGGTCTCGGCGGATTGGGCCATATGGGCGTGAAGATCTCGCATGCGCTTGGCGCACATGTCGTCGTGTTCACCACTTCACCGGACAAGAAAGAAGACGCGCAACGCCTCGGCGCCGACGAAGTCGTCGTGTCGCGCAACCCGGACGAGATGGCCCAACACACGGAAAGTTTCGACTTCATTCTCGACACCGTCTCCGCGCAGCACGACATCAACAGTTATCTCAGTTTGCTCGCGCGTGACGGCAACCTCACGCTCGTCGGCGCGCCGCCGCAGCCACTCAGCGTCGCAGCGTTCTCGCTGATCGGCGGCCGCCACAGTCTATCCGGATCGGCGATCGGCGGCATCCAGGAGACGCAGGAGATGCTCGACTTCTGCGGCGAACACAACATCACCGCCGACGTCGAAGTCATCCCCATTCAAAAGCTGAACGAAGCATACGATCGCCTCGCGAGATCAAACGTGAAGTACCGCTTCTCGATCGACATGGCTTCACTGGAAGCTCAATAAAAAACTCAGTGTCCTTTGTGTCTCGGTGGTGTGGTTTTACTCGGAATTCATCAACCACAAAGACACAGAGGACACTGAGGACACTGAGGCTGCTCAGCGAAGAGCGCGCTCGGGACTTTTCGTCCAAAGCCTAAATCAGATCAATTGCAGCCGTGGTCGCACTCTTCGGTCGGGTCATTATTCCCCGCCAGCGGTCCAAAACCCTTGCGACCCGGGTGATCCGGGATCGATATACTCGCGATCCCAACGTTGTCGCTATAGTCGCTCTCCGGCAGTTGATGACAGAAACCCTGCGGATCGACGAACGGGCAAGGCTCGTTCTTCTTCGCCGTAAACGGAGGATTGACGGTGATGCGGATGAGGTAGTCGCCCGGCGGCACCACGTCCTGTCCGTCGCCGCCATCGAGCACAAAGTATTGGCCCGCGAGTGTGAAGCGATACGTGTCGGCCCAACCCGCCGTAATTCCCTGGTTACCCGGGAAGCCGATGGCGCCGCAGTTATGATATTTCCCTGGACCAGGCGGAACGCCGCCGACCGGCACAGGATTCGGATCAGTATCGAGCATGCAGAAGCCGCGTTTCGCTGCCCGCCAGACCTTGCCCGTGCGCGGGTCTACCAACTCATACGTCGCGTAATGCCTGAAATGGAAATGGTTGTGGCACGTGGCGAACTCAAAAAGCCCATCGTTAGCGGCGAAGTGCACATTTGGATCGCCGACAAAGATGTCCTGATTGCCGGTGTTCGGCGTCATCACGGTGAAGCGGACTAGCCGCCGCAGTCCCGGTGTGACGTCGCCTTCAATCGCGCTGCACGCAGTCGCCGAAATGTTTTCATCACGGACGACCCATTGCGAACCGAGGACGTCTTCGCGAACGGAAAGGTTTGGCCCGTCGAGCGAAGTAGCACGGCCTTTGGTGGCGTAAGGAAGCCAGATAATCGCCGCCACGGCACAGACCGCCAAGAGGATGAGCAAGGAACGGATTTTCGACATGGTTTCTCCTTAGTTTGAGGTTGCTTTCAGACCGTAGAGGCCCGCGAACAACTGAGGCTGGTCTGAAAGGATTATGCAAGTATCGGGACTTGCCTGATTTTCGGGGGAGCTTGCGAGGTAACTTCACCCACTCCACGGTGAAGCCGTGAGCCTACTCCTGACCACCGAAACAAGTCAACGCCAAAACGTGCTTGAGAAACGTGCGACACTGTCAAAACTGCCAGTAGCCCCATCTTGCTTCTTCAAATAACTTTCAGGGTCTTCATTGCTTAACGTCATGACCGTTACTGCGTGGTTAACCCTGGCCCTCCTCGTCGCAATGTTCCTGCTTCTCTTGTGGAACAGGCTTCCGATCTGGCTCGTCTTCATCGGCACGATCACGGTTGCGATGACGCTTAAACTCGCTCCGCCGGCGGCCTTGCTCAAGGGTTACAGCAACACCGGCGTGGTTACAGTCGCAGCGCTCTACCCGGTAGCGGCGGGAATGTATGCTACGGGCGCGATCTCACTGATATCCGAACGTCTCATCGGATTGCCGCGATCGATCACCGCCGCACAAATCAGGATTCTTGTTCCAGTCGCAGCCGCCAGTGGGTTTCTCTACAACACACCGTTGGTGGCGATGATGATCCCGGCCGTGCGCGACGTCGTCCGCCGCACTGGTCTAAACGGATCCAAACTCTTCATGGGCCTAAGCTACGTCGCGTTGCTCGGCGGAACGATGACTCTGATCGGCACTTCCGTGAACCTGATCATCGCGGGACTGGTCGCCGAAGCTGCCGCCCACGGCAGAATTCTCGGTCCAACGCAGATCAACCTGTTCGATCCGATGTGGATCGGTTTGCCTGCGGCGCTCTCGGGCCTTGTTTACATGATCTTCATCGCGCCGAAACTGCTGCCGGATCGTTCGGCAACTCGAGTCGGGTCTGAAAAGCGCAGTTATCGCAGTGAGTTTCGCGTCGAGGAGTCGTCAAGTCTTCAAGGCAAGACTCTTGAACAGGTCGGGTTCTCAAATCCTGTCGGTTGCACGCTGGAGTCCGTGCGCAGGAATGGTAGCAACGCGGAGATTCAACCCTCGTTGACATTGAAAGGCGGAGACATACTCACGTTCGTCGCTCCCGCGGACGTTCTTCCCGGCCTATGGACCACGATCGGCATGGTCCCGGCTTATGCCAGCGACATGAAGACCAAACGTCATGAGCATCAACTGGTGGAGGTCGTGTTGTCAGGTCGCGCCCCAGCGGTCGGCCACAGAGTCGGCGAACTGCCGTTGCCTGACAGTCCTTATGAAATGATGCTCGTCGGAGTTTCACGCAACGGCGACGCGCCTCACGAATCGTTATCAGATCTGCGACTCGAGCCTGGCGATGCGGGCGTCATGGAAGTCAACGACGCTTTCTTCTACGAAAATCGACGCGAAACAGACTTTTTGCTGACGAAGCGGCTGGAAGGATTTCGCGTGCAGCGGATCGATCGTGCGATCGTTGCGCTCGCGATTACGATCGGCATGATCGTGCTGGCTGCGACCGGCGTCGTCAGTATGCTAAACGCGGCGCTGCTGGCGATGCTGGTGATGCTGCTTACCGGATGTTTGACGATCGATCGTTTGTGGCAAAGTGTGGATTGGCAAACGATCGTGGTTATGGGCGCGGCGGTGGGTTTGGAGTCGGCGGTGACGGGGAGCGGACTCGCCGGCGCCGCTGCAAATGCGTTTGCGAGTATCGGCGGCGGCAGTAAGACGATGGCTCTGGCGGCGGTATTTATCGGAACAGTCGCGTTAACGAACGTGATCTCGAACGTCGCGTCCGCGGTGCTGATGTTTTCAGTGGCCCAATCGCTGGCGACGAACCTGGGCGTCAGCTTTCTCCCGTTTGCAATGGCGTTGATGATTGGCGCGTCATCCGCGTTCATCAACCCGGCCGGGTTTCAGACGAACCTGATGGTCCAAACACCCGGCGGCTACGTCTTTTCAGACTTCGCGCGCGTGGGAATTCCGCTCACGATTATTGTAGCGCTTGTAGTGATCTTACTTGCGCCGCTCGTGTACGGGTTTTAGTGTCGCGGCTCATACTCCCGCATCGCTCCCGAGTCGCAACTAATTTCCTGTAACTCGTGAGGTTCGCACGTATGAAACGAAATGACGACGAGGTCTTTTCCTCTCGGGAAAAACTCGTGTGGCGTGCCTTCGGGAATGACATACCAAACGTCGTCGGGAGACAAATCCGGATCGCCGAAGCACTTCATCTCGCCCGTGACACCGCCGACTTCGGAAGTTCCCTCACCTTCGATCACCACCATGTGTTGAATACTGTTCGGATGGAAATGACAGCCTGACGGGACGTCCTTCTTGAGCACGAACATCCAGCACGACTTGATGATGTCCGGATGCGACGCAATCGATTCCAGATCGATCGTCGACCAGACAAACGGCTCCGGCGTGTCCTGAAGCTGGCTCTTAAGTGAATCGATAAGACCGTGAATCGCCGGGCTCTTAATCAGTTCCGCGACCGCGTCGTTTAGTTGCGGCAAATACTCAGCCGCTCGTGCTGGCTCCTCGTGCATAATCGTTACTCCGGGTTCTGTGAATTCTTTCTTCGACTATACGCCAGGATTCGCTCTTTCGTTCAGCACGTCCGAGCGGCGGTAGTGACGCAGTGTGAAAGTTTCTCTGAGGTCCCTGCGATCTCTCTGTTTCTCTGCGTTCGAATATGCTTGAAAATGCAGTGTACGCAGAGGTCGCAGAGGCCGCTGAAAGATCCGGCGTCGTCATCAGCGCAGATCGACGGCGTGCAATTTCAACTCCTCCGCCTCCGGAGACAGTCTTACAATCCGATCGAGCCTGAAGCCCAATCGCTGAAGCAAGGCGATCGATGCGTCGTTGTCGAGACTTGTGATTGCGAGGATGCGTTGCAGATGCAGGCTTTCGCGTGCTTCGGAGAGGACGGCCCTGGCAGATTCGAGGCCGAATCCTTGTTTTCGGAAGTCGGCCAGCAGAGCGAAGCCGATGTCGGGTTCGGGAAGTTCGTCTCGTTTGAGTAGTCCGCACATACCCACGGGCGTGTGTGAAGTTTTCAGTTCAGCGACATAGAGCCCGAAGCCGTTTCGCTCGTAACTCGCGAGTGGGCCATTCTGAATGTACTGCCGCGCGTCGTCGAGCGTCCGGACCTTCTTGTCTCCGATGTAGCGAACAAATGACGGTTCGTTGACAAGCGCCAGCACGAACTGCGCATCGTCAAGCGT
>DASURS010000116.1:0-6482 GCA_036279935.1 Pyrinomonadaceae bacterium | reverse complement strand
CAAAACACGTTTGCCAGCAGAAAGAAGAAAAGTAAAAACGAGTCTTCTTTAGCAATGCGATTGAGGCCGATCGCGGTAGGATCGAAGGCCCACAACGCGGCTGCGATCAATGCGACTTCAATGCCGAAGAGTTCGGAAGCGATGAGGAAAATCAGAATCGCACTAAGCGCGCCGACAATCGCGCCGGGTAGTCGGAGCGCCGTCTCAGGCGCGATGTGATTAGCCGGATGAGAAGCAACGAACGAGGTGTTATTCCACTTTTCGGCGAGAATAATTGTCGCGGCCTGACACGCCTTCATCAGCATCGGGTGTTCGCCGTTCGCGCCGGTTAGACCATGCGCGCGATAGTCCGCGACGGCGTTGAGCTTGTTGAGTTCGTCTTCGCTGAGTCCTTCGGCGCTCAAGCCGGTGACGCGAAAACCGAAGCCGGCGACGGTCAAAACGATGAGCGCCACGAGCACGAGCGTTCTGCTGTTCGTTAAGACACCACGCCCGGCGAAGAGGTCAGGTCGGAGACCGGCAGTGATGATGGTTTCAGCGTGTGCAGACAAGATTTGACCTTCTCAACAAAACGGGCAAGGGTAGCGGAAGAGCCGTGCCCTGTCAAAAACAGGTTGTCGCGACGCCATCCAACTCCGGACAGACTCTTGCGGCAAGGCCAAAAAGGCAAAGAAAACAGGCTGGCCAGAGTCGAGAACCAGCAGTCAGAGCTAGAACAAGTAAGCACAGCCAGTACAAGTCAGAAAGAGGGGCTTGCCCCCGCTGTTGCTTGGATTGGGCGAGCGGGGCAAGCCCTCTTCCTGACTTGTACATTTCCTTGTTGTTCAATTGGTCGAATCCAAGCACCAGCGGGGCAAGCCCCTCTTCCTGACTTGTTCTTTTTCCACTAGCTCCTGTTTAATCTCTAATCCTGTCTCCATGGACCAGCCACAACTAGCACGAAGACTCGGTCTGTTTGACGCCACCATGATCGTCATGGGCGGCATCATCGGCTCCGGGATTTTCATGAATCCGTCCATCGTCGCGCGGCAGGTCAACACGCCGGCGCTTATTCTCGGCGCGTGGCTGCTCGGCGGACTATTCGCACTCGCGGCGGCGTTCATCTGGGCGGAGCTTGCGTATGCGCGCCCCGAGGTCGGCGGCCAGTACGCGTATCTGCGCGAGGGGTTTCATCCGCTGGTCGCGTTTGTTTACGGCTGGGTGCTGTTGCTGGTCGTGCAAACCGGCGGTATGGCGGCGGTTGCCGTTACGTTCGCGCGCTACTTCGTTCAGTTAACGAACCTTCAGATCGGTTATTCACACCTGGCGGCGATCGTGCTGGCGGTGTTGACGATCATCAACTGCCTCGGCGTGCGCGCAGGCGGGACCGTTCAGAACGTGCTGATGGTGCTGAAGATCGGCGCGATGCTGGCGCTCGTCGCGTGCGGTCTGTTACTCGGAAACGCCGCGAATGCGAGTGTCGCGGAAAGGCCACTCTCGACCGGTCTGCTGCCGGCGTTCGGGCTCGCGATGGTGCCCGTGATCTTTTCGTACGGCGGCTGGCAGACGGCAACTTTCGTCGCGGGCGAGATCAAGGAGCCGCGCAAAAACCTGCCGCGTGGATTGATACTCGGCGTCATCGGCGTCGTTGTGCTGTACCTCTCCGCGAACGTCGTTTATCTGCGTCTGCTCGGAACATCAGGACTGGCTGCGTCGGATGCGCCGGCGTCGGATGCGATGCGCATGGTGCTGGGCGACTTCGGCGCGGTTGCGATCGCGGCTGCGATTGCGATCTCGACCGTCGGTTTTCTGAGTCAGAGCATGTTGACGGCGCCGCGCGTGTATTTCGCGATGGCGAGCGACGGTTTGTTCTTCCAGAGCGTCGCAATGGTGCATCCGCGAACGCGCGCGCCGATCGTCGCGATCGCGTTGCAGGGTTTGCTGGCGATCGTCGTCGCGCTGCTCGGAACGTATGAGTCGATCCTGAACTACGTCGTGTCAGTCGACGTCATTTTCTTTGGACTGACGGCGGGTTGTGTTTTCCTTTTTCGCAAGCAGCCGCGTGTTCCGGGTCATCCGATCACAACGCTTGTATTCATCGCCGTCTGTTGGATCGTGGCCATCAATACCGTGTATCGCAATCCTCGCGACACACTGATCGGAGTCGGCATCATGCTGGCGGGCATTCCGGCGTACTGGTTTTGGAGATGGAGGGGCAGCAAATGACTGCGCGCGAAGTGAGAAGCTCGTCGTACATGCATTGGGCCAAGACGCAGCAGCAGGCGCGATTCAATCTCGCGACGAGCGGTCTCGGCAACTTGAGCATACGCGACCTGCGCGTTTCGCTCGACGATCTCGAGCTCACGTATGGCGGTTACGGTTACGAGCCGTTGAAGCAGGCGCTCGCGGCGCGGTATCGTGTCGATGCGCGTTCGATCGTGACTGCGGCAGGGACGAGTTTCGCCAACCATCTCGGAATCGCGGCGTTGATCAAGCCCGGCGACGAAGTGCTGTTTGAAGAACCGGCGTACGAGCCGATGCTTTCAACTGCGCTGTATCTCGGCGCTGACGTAAAACGCTTCTCGCGGCGGTTCGAGAACGGGTTCCGCGTCGTGCCTGAAGAGATCGACTCGCTGGCAACCGACCGCACGCGTTTGATCGTGCTTACCAACCTGCACAATCCGAGCGGCGTCCTGACGGATGATGAGTTGTTGAAGCAGATCGGTGAAACGGCGCGGCGTGCCGGCGCGCGCGTGCTCGTCAACGAGGTCTATCTGGAGACCTTGTTTGAAGATGAGCCGCGGACGGCATTTCATCTCGGCGAACAGTTCGTCGTGACGAGCAGTTTGACGAAGGCGTTCGGGTTGAGCGGGTTGCGTTGCGGTTGGATCTTCGCCGAGCCCGAGCTGGCGCGAGAGATGTGGCTGCTGAACGATCTGTTCGGTGTGACGCAGGTCCATGCCGGTGAACGTTTGAGTGTCGTCGCGTTGGGCCAGATCCGCGAGATCGCCGCGAACGCGAAAGCGTTGATGGATCGAAACCGCGCGCTGCTGAACGCGTTTCTCGATACCCGTGACGATCTGGAGACCGTTCGGCCGCCGTTTGGGACGGTTATGTTTCCGCGGTTGCGCAGTGGCGAGAGCTCAGACAGGCTGTGTCAGTTGTTGCGTGAGAAGTATGAGACGACAGTCGTGCCGGGCAGGTTTTTCGAACGGCCCGAGCATTTTCGTGTCGGGGTTGCCGGGAAAACGGATGAAATGGAACCGGGTCTCGAGCGACTGGGCTTGGCGCTGGACGAGATCTCCCAGTGATCTTTGCGTCTTTGCGCCTTTGCGGGAACCATTACTCCCGCAAAGGCGCAAAGACGCAAAGGAGGCTGTTTGTGAACTTCACCTCATTTGCTCCAGCGCCCGGATGGCGTCACGGGCGTAATAGGTCAGTATGATGTCGGCGCCCGCGCGTTTGATGCTCGTCAACGTCTCGAGCATCACGCGCTCTTCGTCGATCCAGCCTTTCTGGGCGGCGGCCTTGATCAACGCATACTCGCCGGAGACGTGATACGCCGCCAGCGGCAGGTCGAAGCTGTCGCGCACCATTCGCAGCACGTCGAGATAGATGGTGGCGGGTTTGACCATCAGGATGTCGGCGCCTTCGGCGGCGTCGAGTTCGGCCTCACGCATGGCCTCGCGTGCGTTTGGCGGGTCCATCTGGTAGGCGCGGCGGTCGCCAAACTCCGGCGCACTCTGCGCTGCCTCGCGAAACGGTCCGTACAAACCGGAGGCGTATTTCACCGCGTACGCCATGATCGCCGTGTTGTCGAATCCCGAGTCGTCGAGCGCTTCACGAATCGCGTCCACTTGCCCGTCCATCATCGCCGACGGCGCGACGACGTCCGCTCCCGCTGCCGCCTGGCTCACGGCCGTGCGCGCCAGTAGTTCCAGCGACTCGTCGTTCACCACTTCGCGTCCGCGGACCACACCGCAGTGACCGTGCGACGTGTATTCACACAAGCAGGTGTCGGCCATGATCAGCACGTCCGGCGTCGACTGTCGAACCGCGCGAATCGCGCGTTGGACGATCCCGTCTTCCGCGTACGCGCCGGAGGCGAGCTCGTCTTTCGATTCGGGGAGTCCAAACAGGATGACGCTGCGGACGCCTTTGTCGTAAGCCTCGGAGACTTCCTTCGTTGTCTCGTCGATCGAGAGATTGTAGACGCCGGGCATCGACGAGATCTCACGCCGCACGCCTGAGCCGGGACAGACAAACAGCGGCAGGACGAAATCGTCGCGCGTGAGCCGGGTCTCGCGGACCATTGAACGGAGCGCATCGTTTTTGCGAAGACGGCGAGGGCGATGAATCATGTCATTTCCAATTTCTGATTGCCAATTGCCGATTTTTTACCGAAGGTGGAGCTAGCAACATGGAACGCGTTGGAGCAAAGAACAATCGGCAATCGGCAATTGGCAATCGGCAATGTGTTACCAGCGATGATATGCAGGATGTCCTGGTTTCACGGCGACGAACGTTCCGCGGCACGTGGCGCAGACCTTGTCGTGCGCGATCAGTTCGCCTTCGACGATGGCGCGGTCGTCAGTCGATTCGACGACTCGCGCCCGAAGTTTTACCGGAGCGTCGGTCGGTGTCGGGCGGTTTAGTTTGATTGCGTAATCGGCGGTGACGGTGCACGGCGGCTTGTCGGCGCCGGTCTTCTGCATCAAGTGCCATGCGGCTGCCCAGTTGCAATGGCAGTCGAGGAGCGTCCCGATGATGCCGCCGCTCAAAACACCCGGAAACGCCTCGTATTCCTTGCTCGGCTGCCACTCCGCGACGACCTCGTCGCCGTCCGGAAAGCTGCCGATGTGCAGGCCTTTCGGGTTGGCGGGGCCACAGCCGAAACATGCGAGATTTGGTGCGTAGGTTTCCTGAATGCTCTTCATTTTGCTTTGAGCTTTGTACTTTGTTCTTAGTGCTTTGTTCCAGTTTTGACCTGTCAGTAAACTGAGCCCCAGGCTACAGAGCAAAGTACAAAGTACAAAGCTCAAAATCTCAATGTCTCAACGCCTGCCGCAACTTGAACCTTTGAATCTTTCCGGTCGGCGTGTACGGCAACTCATCGACAAACACGTACCGCCGCGGTTGTTTGAATCGCGGCAACGCCGCCGCGACCGACTCGCGTAACTCCTTTTCCAGTGCAGCCGGGTCGGATTCTACATCCTGTTTCACCACAAACGCACACGCGCACGGAAGCCCGCCGGCATCGAAGTCCTCGACGACGGCCACGCTGCGGACGCCCCCGTGACGCGCCAGCAGTCCCTCGACTTCCACCGGCGACACCCACTGACCGCTCGACTTGAAACAGTCGTCGCTGCGGCCCATGTGATACCAGTAACCATCTGCATCGCGGCGGTAAAGATCACCCGTGCGCACCCAGCCGTCGACAAACGTGCGCGCCGTTTCGTCCGGCCGTTCCCAGTAGTAACGTGCTGCACTGTCGCCTTTGATCCAGAGATTGCCTTCGACGTCATCCGGCACGGGTTCGCCGTGCTCGTCAATCAAACGGGCTTCGTAGCCTTCGAGCAGCCGTCCGCTGCTGCCGTAACGAACGTCGTGCTCGTGGTTCGACATGAACATGTGCAGCATTTCGGTCGAGCCGATGCCGTCCAGCACGGGGACGCCGAACTCGCGTTCCCACTCTTCGCCGAGGTGTGCCGGCAGCGCTTCACCCGCCGACACGCAGAGTCGCAGACTGGAGCAGTCAAGTTTCTTGCCGCCGCGGTGATGGTCCAGCAGAAGATTGTAAACGACGGGAACGGCGAAAAAGATCGTGGGCCGTGCTTCGGCGAGCGTTTTCGTGATGACGTCGGGCGACGGTTTTTCGCGGCACAGGATCGTAGTTGCGCCGTTCAGCAGCGGAAACGTGAAACTGTTTCCCAGACCATAAGCAAACGGGAGGCGTGACGACGAGAACAGCCGATCGCCGGGGTTCACGCGCAGCACTTCGCGACAGAACGTTTGGTTCGTGTAGAAAACGTCGGCTTGCGTGTGGACCGCGCCTTTCGGCTCGCCGGTGCTGCCGGACGTGTAAAGAATGAACGCCGGATCGTTTTTGTTGGCCGTGGGAAATCTAACAGTTTGTCCGTCCCCAGCGTGGTCGAGCACGGATTTTATCGAAGAGATTTTGGTTGAGCGCAGTTTTTCCGGCGCATGTGTCAGGAGGGTATTGCAGATGTCGTCTTCCACCAGCGCCAGCCGGGCGCCGCAGTTGTGAAGGATCGAACATTGTTCTTCCAGCCGGAGAGCCATGTTGACCGGAACGGCGACTGCGCCGAGCGAGCACGTGGCGACGAAGGCCTCGATAAATTCGGGTGAATCATTGAGCAAAAGTGCGATTCGGTCGCCCTGCGCGATGCCGAACGACGCGATCGCGTCGGCCATCCGCAGGGTCATGGCCCGTAGTTCGCCATATGCCAGCGTCCGCCCCTGATAGTGAATCGCGGGGGCCG
>DASURS010000115.1:0-31843 GCA_036279935.1 Pyrinomonadaceae bacterium | reverse complement strand
ACTCAAACGAGGAGGTGAACAAGCGCTGCTCGCGGAGGCCTTAACCACACACGGGAAAGCGCTCGCGCGATTGAAGCAAGGTCACATGGCCAAGACGACGTTGGACCAAGCCATTGAGATTGCGCAGACTGCTGGCAGTCCCAACGCTGGTGGGATTGCTGCCGTCACTGCTATCGAAGAGCTGAACTCATATTTGTCAGTCAACGCAATGCAGGAATACTACCGCACGGCCGAGTCACTACTCGCCAACTCACAAAACCGTAATCTCATCGTCCGCCTCGGTGAGTGCGCTAGACGAGTACTGTCCACCACGGAAAACAAAGAGGTAAGTCCTAAACCCGAAACGCCACCCACTGAAGTAATGGTGCAGCCCGGATTTTCGCTCGACGCGGAGGTGCTGCGATACGAAGGTAGCTTGATTCGCAAGGCACTCGAAGATTCAGGCGGCAGCGTCACGCGCGCCGCTCGCCTGCTCGGCGTCACGCACCAGGGACTGGCGTTCATTCTTAACGGTCGTCACAGCGATCTCTTGTCGATTCGAACACCAGTCAAGCGTCGCAGGAAAAGCATTATCCGATACCACTGACGGTTCGGCACGACTGATCTGCTGCAATTGGGATAACGTGCATCGTTCGCCACCGCTGCCCGCTAACATTCGTAGCACTGACGGCCGTCACTGTTAGCTACCACCGCGTGATCGCAAAGACGCTACTGTTTTTCAACTGTGCTCCAGTTCATTGGCGCTGCTTTAATCGAGGCAGCGCCAATGCTGTGTTTGTGCTCTAACCAACAGTTCTTCTATCATCCGATCAAAAAACGAACGAGTTTGCGTATGAAATCTGCTCTCGGCCCCCTGTCTTTTATCATCATCCTGGCGCTTGCAACAACCTCCGTGGCCCAGACCACAAAACGCCGCGGAACAGCAACCCGCAAACCGGCAGCGTCGACGCCACAACCCGGCGCACAACCATCAGCAACCGCGAAACCGACACCGTCGACTACAACGTCGCGAACCACAACGCCCGCGACAACGCCGGCAATCGCAACCGGCCCAGTCAACGTCGTCACACTAAACGGCCAAACATTCACCACCGCCGATTTCGAACCTGGCGTCCGCGAGCAACTGAACCAGGTTGAACCGAAGATCGCCGAAGCGCGTCGCGAACTACTTGATCTCCAAATCAACACTACACTGCTTGAAGTCGAAGCGAACAAACGTCGTATCGACACGCACCGTCTTTACGAACTCGAAATCACGAAGCGCATCCCGACCCCGACTCCCGCGCAGGTCAAGAAGTTTCTCGACGAACAGCGCGCGCAGCTCGAGGGCCTCGATCCGGCCACTGCTAACCAACAAGCCTCCGCTTACCTGCAAGCTGAATCCGAAGCGAAACTCGCCGACGACCTCGTCGACCGACTGCGTAAAACGATCCCCGTCACGATGGGAGTCGACATCAATACGCCGAACCTGAACAACGAAGCAGTAATCGCGACGGTCGGAGGCCAACCGCTGAAAGCCGCGGACCTGAACGAACGTCTCAAGCCAATCGTCTACAGCCTCCGTCTCCAGGCTTACGAATTGACAAGGCAGCAAGCCGATCTGCTCGTCAACAACATGCTGTTGCTCGAAGAGGCGAGACGCCGTCAGGTTGGACCAGAAGAGATCGTCAGAACAGAAGTGAGCGACAAGGTTCGTCCGCCAACCGATGCGGAAGTCGTCAAGTTCTACAACGAAAACAAAGCGCGCATCAACGGCGACCTCGCGACAGTGCGAAACTCGGTCGCGAACTATCTCCAGGAACAGGAACGAGCGCGTCTCGAAAACGATCTCTCAACCCGGCTTCGCAAGACTGCGGACATTCGCTGGTTGATAACCGAACCTCCACAACCCGTTCAGAACATCAGCGTCGACGACGATCCCGCGCGCGGCGATGCAAACGCGCCAGTGACGATCGTCGAGTTTACTGACTTCGAATGTCCCGCCTGCGCCGCGATGCACCCGGTGCTTGAAGAGGTGTTGAAGTCGTACGGCAACAAGGTCCGCTTCGTCATCCGTGACTTCCCTCTGAATCGCCACGAACACGCACGCAAAGCGGCAGAGGCTGCCAACGCTGCCAACGCCCAAGGTAAGTTTTTTGAATACGCTGCACTGCTCTTCTCGCGTCAGAAGGCGCTCGACGTTCCCTCGCTGAAGAAGTACGCGACCGAGCTTGGGCTGGACCGAACGAAGTTCGACGCCGCACTCGATCGCGGAACGTATGCGGCGGAGGTCCAACATGACGTACAGGATGGCGAGATGTACGGCGTTGACGTGACGCCGACGATCTTCATCAACGGAGTCCGACTGAAGGTCTTGAGCCCTGACGGTCTTCGCGAAGCAATCGATCGCGCGGCGGCGGGCCGAACACCGGCGACACCGAAGTGACCCAAATTAGTTTATAATCGGCTTCCCCTGTTCCCCCGGAGCCCTCTCAAGAAAATGGACCTTGAGGACTATCCGGATGGTAGTTTCGTTTAAACCAGAGCGACTCAAGCGTTACAAAGACGTCGCCAAACTGCTTATTAAGTACGGCCGCTCGGACCTGATCAGCGCGGCAGGATTGGAGGACAGCGTCCTCCCTGACGAGATTGCTGAAGAATCAGGCGCCGCTGCTCCCGCCGAAGAGCTCGCCAAAGATCTCGAAGACCTCGGTCCTACTTTCATAAAACTGGGCCAACTGCTCTCCACGCGGGCGGACCTGATGCCCGGTCCATATCTCGACGCCCTGGAACGGCTGCAGGATCGAATCGAGCCTTTCCCATACGAAGAGGTCGAGCGCATCGTCTCGGGCGAGCTGGGCGTTCGCATTTCGAAGGCGTTCGCCGACTTCGATCCGGCGCCGATCGCGGCTGCTTCCTTGTCTCAGGTACATCGCGCGTACATGCGCGACGGCCGCCCAGTGGTCGTCAAAGTCCAACGACCCAACATCCGTGATCTAATCGTGGGCGATCTCGAAGCGTTGGGTGAGATCGCGCACTTCCTCGACCAGCACACGGAGCTCGGCAGGCGATACGAGTTTGACAACATGCTCGTCAACCTGCGCAAGAGCCTGCTGCGCGAGCTCGACTTCACGATCGAAGCGAACAATCTGCACACCATCTCTCAAAACCTCGCCGAGTTTGAAAACATCGTCGTTCCCGAGCCTGTCGACGACTTCACCACCACACGCGTGTTGACGATGGAGTACATCTCGGGAAAGAAGATCACGGCGCTCAATCCGCTGCGGTTGCTCGAGATCGACGGCGGCGGTTTGGCCCACGAGTTGTTCAGCGCTTATCTCAAACAGTTTCTCATCGATGGTCTGTTTCACGCCGATCCGCATCCGGGGAACGTGTTTCTGACCGACGACGATCGCATCGCCTTGCTCGACCTCGGCATGGTCGGGCGCGTGACGGGCACGTTCCAGGACAATCTGCTCCGCTTGATGCTCGCCATCAGCGAGGGACGCGGCGAACTTGCCGCGGAAGCCGCGATCAAGATGGGCGAACCGAAGGAAGGTTTCGACCGCAACAGCTTCGAAAGACGAATCACTGAGCTGGTCTCCGACAACGCCGACGCCATTCTGAGCAAGCTCAACGCGGGCAAGGTGACACTCGAAATCACGCGCATCTCTGCCGACTGCTGGTTCCGCTTGCCGGCCGAGTTCACGATGATCGCGAAGGCTCTGTTGAATCTGGACCGCGTCGTTTATACGCTCGATCCGACGTTCGATCCCAACTCCATCATCCGCGAACGCGCGAACGAGATCCTGCAAAGAAACATCGTCAGGAGCATGTCGCCGAACAACCTGCTGTCCGGCGTTGTCGAACTGAAGGAGTTTGCAGAGACGTTTCCGCGGCGCGTCAACAAGATCCTCGATGCGATTGGAAACAACGAGGTGCGCATCGGAGTCGATGCCATCGACGAAAAGGTCGTGGTCGAAGGCCTGCAAAAAGTCGCGAACCGGATCACTTTGGGTCTCGTGGTCGCGGCGTTGATTGTCGGTGCAGCGTTGTTGATGCGGGTGGAGACTACGTTTCGGATCTGGGGCTATCCGGGACTGGCGATGATCCTGTTTATATTGGCGGCTGCGGCGGGAGGGGCGCTGATCTTCAGTATCGTCTTCTACGACGAAAAGCGCCGCAAGCGCGACAAGCGTTGAGCCGTTATCCGCCAGACGCGATCAGGTCGAGCAACGCTCTCTTTTTCTCTTCGGTCATATCGGTGAAGGCCATGCCGAACCCGACGCCGTGGTGGTACGTCGCGACGTGACCTCGCAACGACAGCCACTCTCCCGAGCGGCGACGGACACTCAGGTCAACCACCTCGCCGATTTCTACGGGACCATACGTATTCACAAAACAGCCGCTGAGGCTGACGTCGTCTATACGCGCCTCGTGCCGCTTCGAGATGCTTTCCCATCTCGCTTCCAGAAGAACTTTTTGTCGCTGATTGTGGCGTCGCTCATCCGGCATTCCGCGGGCCCTTTACCTCAGATTGATTTTGAGAGCCGGCCATAAAAGACCTTCGTCTCGTAGTCGAAATGGACATAGCCGTTTTGCTGATGCTTGTCAAAGATAGCTTCGAGTTGCTGCATCATCGGGGCGAACTTCGGATTGCTGGGCTCGGGAGTGTACGAGGAAGAACGCACGCGGCCGCGCAGGCCGTCGAGATCAAAAATCTGCGTGTTCGGGAATCCTTTTAGCGTGTATCCATCGCCGCCGTAGAACTCCTCGATGCGAGGCAGTCCGGCGTCGTGTCTGACTTCGGAGTAGTCAGTGCCGAACTTGACGAGAAGCTGTTCGTAGTCGCTGAGGAACGGCGTTGTTTCCAGTTTCCTGTCGTTCCAGACAAGCGCGACCCAGCAGTTGGGCTTGAGGATGCGCAGCCACTCGGTTCGCGTTTTGATCGGATCGAACCAGTGGAACGCCTGGCCGGCGGTGATCAGATCGACGCTCGCGTTCCCCAGCGTCGTCGCCTCGGCGCTGCCGTCGATGCTTTTGAAACGCGGCTCGTCTTTGAAAATCTCTTCTGCGACGACGCGCATTGCGGCGTTTGGTTCGACGCCGAGCACGACATTTCCATTGGCGAGCAGAAGTTCGGTGAGCTTGCCTGTTCCGGAACCGATGTCGGCGACGATCGACTCCGGTGTCAAGCCGCATTCATCCTTGAGCAATTCGACGACCGCCACGGGATAGCCCGGACGGTACTTTGCGTAATCTTCTACGCGGCTCGTGAAACGTTCAACTGACTCTGACATCGGAAGGAAAATACTTCAGCAACAGTCGATAGCCAAGCAGAAACATGACAATGAACGCAAACGTCAGCGGCAGCCGGATGTCAGACTTCACCAGCATCCAGAAATGGACGACGCCGAAAATGGCCGCGAGATAGACCACGCGATGCAGTCTGGCCCAACGCTTTCCGCCGAGACGCTTCACCATTTTGTTCGTCGAGGTGATCGCCAGCGGAATCATCAGCAGGAAAGCCGTCATGCCGACGAGAATGAACGGGCGCTGGGCGATGTCGCGAACTGTGCTTGCGAGGTTGAAGACGCGATCAAACCAGATGTACGTGAGCAGGTGCAGCGAGCCGTAGAAGAACGCGAACAGGCCGAGCATGCGGCGATACTTGACGAGCGAGTTGATGCCGAAGATGCGCCGCAGCGGTGTGATGGCGACGGTCACGCTCAGAAAGATCAACGTGAGCATTCCCGTGGTCCGCGTCGCGAACTCGACCGGGTTCGCCCCGACTCTCCCGCGATACAGGTCCAACAAAAGTAAGACCAGCGGAACCAGCGCATTAACGAAAATTAGAAATTTAGGAAACGACATGGATCAAAAATTTTTCACCAGATCCATCCCCTGATAAAGATGCGCGACCTGCTCGGCGTAGCCGTTAAAGAGCAACGTGTCCCTGCGTCCGTATTCACCGATCCGTCTTTCCGTCGCCTGACTCCACCGCGGATGCGGGACGTTCGGATTCACGTTCGAATAAAACCCGTATTCGTACGGCGTCTGGATGTTCCACGTCGCGGGCGGTTGGTCCGCAACCAGAGTGATCTTCACCACTGACTTGATGCTCTTGAATCCATACTTCCACGGCACCACCAAACGAACCGGCGCGCCATTCTGCGGCGGCAGTTTCTCATCGTACAAACCCGTCGCTAGAATCGTAAGCGGGTGCATCGCCTCGTCGAGCCGCAGCCCTTCGACGTACGGCCAATCGAGCACGCCCGTAACCTGATTTGGCATTCGCTTCGGATCCAACAACGTCTCAAACGCGACGTAATTTGCTCCCGCAGCAGGTTCGACTCTCTCAAGCAGCTTGCTCAACGGAAAACCGATCCAGGGAATGACCATCGACCAGCCTTCCACGCATCGCAGCCGGTAAATCCGTTCTTCCAGCGGAAATTTCAGCAACTCATCGATATCGAAGACCTTCGGCTTATTCACCAGCCCTTCAACGGAAACAGTCCACGGGCGAGTGACGAACCCTTTCGCCGCCGGCGCGACTCCCGCTTTCGACGTATCAAACTCGTAAAAGTTGTTGTAGTTGGTGATCGCTTCCAGACTGGTTAACTTCTCGCTGGTCGTGAACCCATTCTTATCGTCCGCCGTCTTCACGACTTCCCTGAGCTTCTCGCCCTGGACCGGTGGCTGGGGCGGCGGATTCAAGCGCCGGTACAGCAATGTGCTCGCCGTAGCCGTGCCCGCCAGCGCTGCCGCCCGCATGAAGTTCCTGCGGTTCAGGTACGTTTGCTGGTCCGTGATTTCTTTGCGCGAGATCTTTTCCGCCATTTTTACCACCTGTGCCTTTAGAATACGCCCATTTGTCACCTGACACGAAACCTATGACAACTGTTCAACCCCCGGAACAACCCGCAGCAGAAACCACGGATTACATTGGATGGAGAGGACGATTGCTGCGTTGGGCGGTCGTGCTTTTTGTAGCGGGAGCGATTTTGCTGGTTCCTGTTCCCGAGGGCGTTACCGTTCAGTCGTGGCGGTTGCTTGCCATCTTTGCCGCGACGATCACGGGATCGATCGTGCAGCCGATTCCGGGCGCGGCGATAGTCCTGCTTGGCGTCACCGCCCTGGCGATCTTCAACGTGATGAAGATCAACGAAGTGCTTACGGGCTACGCCGATCCGGTCGTTTGGCTCGTACTCGCCGCGTTCTTCATCTCTCGCGGCATGATCAAGACAGGTCTCGGCCGGCGGATCGCGTTCCTGTTCATCAAGGCCATTGGCCACCATTCACTCGGGCTCGGCTACGCGCTCGCTTCAACCGAGACAGTCCTGGCGACGGTCATACCGTCAACCGGCGCGCGATCGGGCGGCATCATCTTTCCGATAGCGAAGAGCCTCGCGGAGGCGTACGAGTCGCGGCCCGGGCCGACAGCGCGCCGTCTCGGCGCGTTTCTGATGACGAGCGTCTACCAATGCAATGTCATCGTCTGCGCGATGTTTCTGACCGGACAAGCCTCGAACCCGATCATCGCCCGTTTCGCACAGGAAGTTACCGGAATCGAGATCACCTACACGCGCTGGGCGGTGGCGGCGATTGTTCCGGCGCTGCTGAGCTTATTTCTGGTGCCGTGGCTGCTGTATCGAGTGTTTCCCCCGGAAATTAAGCACACGCCCGCGGCGAGCGCGTTTGCGTCGAAAGAGTTGAAACTGATGGGTCCGATGAAATGGTCCGAACGACTCATGCTGCTCGTGTTCGGCCTCGTCGCCATTCTCTGGATCACGACCAAACTACACGGCATCGACTACGCCGCCGTCGCGATGCTCGGCATCAGCGTGCTGCTGCTAACTGGCGTGCTCGATTGGGAAGATCTGATCACCGAGAAAGCGGCGTGGGCTGTGTTCATCTGGTACGGCGGTTTGATTCGGATGGCGGAAGCGTTGGGCCAAACCGGGATAACGAAACGGTTCGCCGAAGCGGCCGCGGGGCTCACGACGGGTTGGAAGTGGTGGCTGGCGCTGTCCGTGTTGTTGCTGATCTACTTTTACGCGCATTATGTGTTCGCCAGCATCACAGCGCACGTGACCGCGATGTTCGTGCCGTTTCTCATCGTGATTATGGCGGCAGGAGCGCCTGCGTATCTCGCCGTGCTATCGCTCGCTTACTTCTCGAATCTCGGCGCATCGCTGACGCACTATGGAACGACGCCGGCGCCAATCTATTTTGGCGCGGGTTACACGACACAACGAACCTGGTGGATGCTCGGCCTCATAACTTCTTTCGTAACCATCATCATCTGGAGCCTCGTCGGTTTCGTATGGTGGAAAATACTCGGACTCTGGTAAACGACAATGGCCGGATATTCAGGAACGCCACTTCCGAAGAAACTCGGAATCAAAGAAGGATCGCGCATCGCGCTCGTCAACTCGCCGAAAGACTTTCAGCGCGAGCTCGGCGAACTGCCCGACAACGTCGAGTTCGTAAAGCGACTCACAAAACCCCTCGACATCGTGCTGTTATTTGTATTGACTGAGCGCGCGCTGGTTCGCGACTTCGCGAAGCTTGCCGAGAAGCTCGCGACGAACGGAATGATCTGGGTCGCATGGCCGAAGAAGAGTTCAGGAGTCGCCACCGACCTCACGTTCGATCGCGTCCAGCGCCTCGGGCTCGACAGTGGTTTAGTCGACATCAAGATTTGCGCAATCGACGAAGTCTGGTCAGGTTTGAAGTTTGTCTTTCGTCTGAAAGACCGCGCGGCGCGGGAAAAATAGTTTTCCACAGATTCTGAGGAAATCTATGTGGAAATCACCTGGCCGAGTTTTACAAACGTGTTACAAACGCACACTTACAACACTTTGCACACATCAGCGGCGCGACGAAAAACCTTTATGTATGAAGGTCTTGACTCTTGCAACCGCGTGATTCTTCGCGCCTCGCTCGTCAGGAAATTCTCGTCACGGGGTTGCAACAAACTGAGCAGTGAACGGTGTCAATCAACGCCTCTGTTTTATGTTTCGACGGGCAGTCTACTAATAGTAGGACCATCGAAGACACATACGAAGTAGTTGCGCCAAACAGACGGCGAACGCTTTTTTGATTTTCGGTTGCACTTCAAATTTGCTAGGAATTTTCCGTCGCCGCGCCGGCGCTTTCGCGACAGTCAGAACATAAAATCGATCTTGCGAAACTGCGTGATGTGATCATGTATCCTCTCGTCTTTGAGTTGTTTGCGATCACGAAACGAAGGTTTGTAGATCCATCGATGACGAAAAAAAATCCATGTTGCCGTAGACCGAAACAAATCTGAAAAAGGTATTGCAAAAAAGGTTTCGATCACTATAATTCGATTCCCTCGCTGACACATTTGATTGCCAGAAGCAGTTCTTGATCAGCGACCCTGTTTTGTTTGTGTGGAAGGTTTACCTAGCTCTCATCTCTATTCTCGCAATTGCCCGGAGGCCTTCGACAACTCAAGTCAGGTAATAGTAGTAGCGGGACGCGACTGTGCGGCAGTTGCGTAAAGGCAATCTAGGCGATCGCCTGTGGGCATCTTCGCCAGAAAATAATTCCAATCAAAGGGATGGTCCTGACCGGGAAAGGTTTAGGTTCCGGCGGTGGTAAAGTGTGTCCTGCGACCGTATCGCAGCGAGAGTTTGAATGCCCAGTGGAGTGCGGAATGAAACAGGAGATTGAATTACCCCCCAACGTGAAACATTGTCCAATCTGTTCGCTTGACCTCCCAATAACAGAGTTTGGGATTTGTCGTGCACGTAAAGACGGGCGCAATCTTTATTGCAAGAGTTGCATCCGTCAGAAAGTCACGCAGAGCCGGCGCGCATTGAAGGAATACAAGACAGCGCGCAAGAGATACATCTCGCAGCAGGTGGAAATCACTGAGCTGCTCAATGGTGATCAATCCGGTGGCGCTCACTACACCGCGAAGTCACTTAGCAAGCTGTCGCCTGTGGAGCGCGTTCGTGATGCCATTCGCCGCGGTTGCAGAACCCAACGCGAGATCGCGCAGGAGACGAAGCTTGGCAAGGACGAGATCGGCGACGCGTTAGCCAATCTGCTGCTGTGGACGCATGAGATTAGAACTCAAGTCGTTGACAACACGCGGATGTATTTTCTGAACGACGCTGATGCAGCCAATATGGAAGATGGCCTGCCGCTACCAGCGCGTAAACGCGACGTGCCGAGTTCGTTTAGTTGTTTGCACGGATTGATGCCCGGCAGAAACCCGGAAGGGGAACCAGAAAAGATCGGAGGCTGGGTGGCAGCCTAGCCTCGGCAGCGAGCCGTTGGTTTACAGCAATGGACCTCTCGCCTGGTCGTCGAGCAGGACCTCTGGCGAGAGTCACATCGGTTTAGGAAGACTTCTCTTCGCCCGCGAGAGTTTAGTCAGCGAATGCGTCCAGGACCTCACGGGCGTGATCTTCGGGTTTGACTTTTTCGAATATCTTCCTGATCTTGCCCTTCTCATCGATCAGGAAGGTGGTTCGATGCACGCCCATGTACGTTCGTCCCATGAACTTCTTCTCTCCCCAAACACCATAAGCCTCCGCGATCGAGCGATCCGTGTCGGCCAAAAGAGTGAACGGGAGCTTGTATTTGGTCACGAACTTCTTGTGCGATGCTTCGCTGTCAGGCGAAACGCCCAGCACCCTGATGCCTTCTTTCTTGTACTTCGCGAAGGCGTCGCGAAACGAGCAAGCTTCCTTCGTGCAGCCCGGCGTATCGTCTTTCGGATAAAAATACAGCACGACTTTCTGGCCGCGCAGGTCTTTCAAACTCACTGTTTCACCGTTCTCATCGGTCGTCTTGAAAGCCGGCGCAGTGGTTCCTTCTTTCAGCATGATTTATCCTTTGGTCTGATTTCAATCCGTGTAACACAGATTATCAAAATTTGAGTCGGTGGAACGATGCAGATGAAAAAGCCAACGCCGCGTGCCCGCGCGAAGCATCAGTACTGGATGGTGAAACAGGAGCCGGAGACTTATTCGTGGGATGATTTTGTAAAGGACGGCAGCACCGATTGGACCGGCGTCCGAAACTATCAGGCGAGAAACAACCTGCGCGGCATGAAGGTTGGCGATCGCGTACTCTTTTATCACTCGGGAAAAGGGAAGGAGGTCGTCGGCCTGGCGGAGGTAGTCAAGAGCGCCTATCCCGATCCGACTGCCGACGACCCCCAGTGGGTTGCCGTCGATCTCAAACCGGTCAAGCCGCTGAGCAGTCCGGTCCAACTGGCGGCGATTCGTTACGACGAGCGTTTGAGCCAGCTTCCCTTGATACGACAGTCGCAACTGTCGGTAATGCAGCTGACGAAAGAAGAATTCGACGTGATCGTGTCGATGGGCGGCAGCAGAAAAAACGTGTCTAAGTGAATAGAGACAACGATCCGCCATCGTCTTCCTCGGGTGAAGTTGCCGATTCCCTCAGCCGTGCGTAGTGCTCCAGGAGCGGCTCAGGCGCGGGCACGCGTTCTTCTTCCAGTGCGGCTTTGATTTCGAGAGCATTGACGACTGCCTGACCGCGAAAGTGATTATTCGTGATCACATACGTTTCGCGCGTCTGTTTGGCGACTTGCTTGATCCGCGTCAGCCACGGGTCGAGCTCGTCGAGTGAGTAGAGGTAGTTGTAACGTTCATCGCGCGGCGCTTTGTCGCGAAACCAGTTTTGATAGTTCCTTCCATGCAGCCGCACGTAGCCGACCGGCGAAGTCGTCACCGCAGCCGGACGAATCGACCGCTTAAACACGGGCTGATCGATATTACAGAGTCCGACGCCGCGCTCTTCCAGCCACTCATACATGGTTTCGTTGTTCCACGACGTGTGACGCACTTCGAGCACGAGCGGATACTCGCGAAACTCCTCCAGTAACTTCGTGAGATACAGCCGGTCTTCGTCCGTATTTTTGAACGACCACGGAAACTGAAGCAGCAGCGCGCCGAGTTTTCCGGTTTTAACGAGCGGCGCCATGCCATCGCGAAACTCTTTCTCGTCCTTTTTGCTCGCTTTCCCGCGTTCGTGAGTGAAAAGCCGGTGCAGTTTCGCCGTGAACGTGAAATCCTTTCGCTGCTGGACGCGCCTGACCCACGACTCGGTCGTCGAAGGCGTTGGCGGGCGATAGAAACTGCTGTTGACTTCGATAGTGTTGAAGAAGCGAGCCAGATACGCGAGCGGATCAAATCCTTTGTCCGGCTTCTGCGGATACACGACGCCTTCCCAGTCCTTGTAAGACCAACCGGCCGGCCCGATGCGAATCATATTCCGACTCCTACCTGACTCAGATCCATGGCACAATACTTACACAAACGAATGGAAGGAGGTAGCGAGATGCGTCTGACGGAGATGGTTTCGTGTTCCGGTTGAGCGGCGAAGCTTAGCCCGAGCTTGCTCGCTCAGGTTCTGAGCGGGTTACCCAGACAACCTGCCGATCCAAACCTGATTGTCGGTTTCGATACAGCCGACGACGCGGGTGTATACCGCCTTCGCGACGACCTCGCGCTGGTCCAGACAGTCGATTTCTTTACTCCCATCGTCGACGATCCTTACGACTACGGGCGCATCGCGGCGCTCAATTCGATCAACGACGTTTGGGCGATGGCCGGCACGCCGATCACGGCCATGGCCATCACGTGTTTCCCGAAAAAGGGCGTCGATCCGGCAATACTCGGCGAGATCATGCGCGGCGGGTTGGAGACGTTGAACCACCATGGCGTGACGTTGATCGGCGGTCACAGCGTCGACAACGAACAGATCATGTTTGGCTACTCGGTCACGGGCGTCATCGACCCGAACAAAGTCGCCACTAATTCAGGCGCGCGTGCGGGAGACATGATTATCCTGACGAAGCCGATCGGAACGGGCGTAATCTCCACCGGTATCAAAAAAGAACGCGCGAGTGATGCGGTCGTCGCGGGTTCAGTCGAGACGATGCTGACGCCGGGCAAGTACGCCGCGGAAGCGATGCGCGAGTTTGGCGTGAAGGGAGCGACGGACGTGACCGGTTTTGCGCTGCTCGGTCATTTGTGGGAGATGGCGTGCGCCAGCAAAGTCACGATCGAGATTCATTCTCACGACGTTCCGCTGCTCGATGGCGCGCTTGCGCTTGCCGAAGCCGGCATGTTGACCAGCGGCGACAAGACGAATCGCGAATACATCGGCGCGGACGTCCGTATTGACGAGGCTGTTAACGGAAACCTGGTGAGATTGCTTTTTGATCCCCAGACTGCCGGCGGCATGTTGATTTCGATACCCGAAACAGACGCCGAGCGCCTGCTGGTGCGGTTACGTGTTAACTACCCGAATGCACGTATAATAGGTCGCGTTCACCCCCGAGGCCCGCACTCAGTGATTGTTTCCACGGATTAATCTTTGTCGAACATCATCGATCTCTACAAGCAGGTACGCGCGCGCACGATGCAGATCGTTGCGCCGCTCGAAATTGAAGACTACGTGATTCAGACGGCGGATTTCATGAGCCCCCCGCGGTGGCACATCGGCCACACGTCATGGTTTTTTGAGACCGTGCTTCAGGCGCACCAGCCGGGTTATCGCGTCTATTCCGAAGACTATCTTTTCTATTTCAACTCCTACTACGAAGGTTTCGGGGCGCGGATCGAGCGGCCGAAGCGCGGGACGAAGTCGCGGCCGACTGTCCGAGAGACCGTCGCGTATCGCAATTTCATCGACGAGCAGATGCTCACGTTTCTGCAATCCGCTGATGAATCCGTGTTGGCCGTCGTTCGACTGGGTCTCGAACACGAGATGCAGCACCAGGAGTTGCTTGTTTACGACATCAAGCACTTGCTGTGCGATCAATTCGAACCACGGATGAAAACGCCGCCGCGGCCGTCCGTCAGCGTTGAGGGCATGGTCGAGATTGAGGGCGGATTGTTTGAAATCGGTTGGCGAGGAGGCGATTTCGGTTTCGACAATGAAAAGCCGGCGCATAAAGTGTTCATGCAGGATTACGCGATCGATCGCGCGCTGGTGAGCAATGGCGACTACCTCGAGTTTATGCGCGACGGCGGTTATCAAAACTTCCGTTGGTGGTTTTCGGAAGGGTGGGAGTTTGTCAACCGCGAACACTGGCACGCGCCGCTGTACTGGGAACTGCACGACGGCGAGTGGCTGATTCGCGACTTTTCCGGCCTCGCGCCCGCCGCCAACCGGAAAGACGAACCCGTTTCGCACGTTAGCTTTTTTGAAGCGTCGGCGTTTGCCAAATGGGCCGGCAAACGGTTGCCGACGGAAGCTGAATGGGAACGCGCGGCGTGTTATGATGCGCGGCGCAACACCAGCAACGCATTCCCCTGGGGCAACTCGGAACCCGACAGCGCGAAGGCAAATCTCTTCGAGAACGGCTACTGGTCCGTCGCCCCGATTGGCGCCTTTCCGGAAGGCGTGAGCGGTTACGGGTGTCAGCAGATGATCGGCGACGTCTGGGAGTGGACCACGTCCGATTACGTGCCATATCCCGGATTCAAGACGGAGTTTGACGAATACAACGACAAGTGGTTCGTCAACCAGAAGGTTTTACGCGGCGGTTCGTTTGCCACACCGCAGTTGCACATCAGATCGACTTATAGAAACTTCTTTCACGCCCACGAGCGCTGGATGATCTCAGGCTTTCGCTGCGCGCGTGACGTGTAGTTCCACACAACAAGGAGCCCAATCATGTCTCCAAAATATTTTTCTAATCTCGTGTGCGCGGTGTTGGCGCTGATCGCTTTATCGGCGCAGATTTCGGCCCAAACAGAGTCGCGTAAGACCACGGGAACGGAAACTGGTAGTGCCGCCGCAACCAGCGCACCCGCCCGCGCCGGCGCCGTCAACCCGAAATACACGACGCCGAAATCAGCGCTCGATCAGGCTTACGGCGCGAAGATCGCCGAATACACGACTGAAAAGTACTTCCTGACCGAGCTCGTCGATCACCTGCCGGCGTCGGACAAGGTGCCGTCGCCCGAGAAGGTCCTCGGCTACGCAGTGGGCACGCCAAACAAGCTGACCTACACGAAAGATTTGTATCGCTACTATCGCACTCTCGCCGCTGCGTCGCCGCGCGTGCGCGTGCTGATCGCGCCCGAGAAGAGCGAAGAAGGACGCGAGCAAATGCTGGTGCTCGTCAGCGATGAAGCGAACCTCGCGAAACTCGATCGCTACAAGGAGATCACCGCGAAACTCGCCGATCCGCGCAAGCTGAGCGAAACCGAAGCACACACGTTGATAGCCGAGGGCAAGCCGTTCTACTGGGCCTCCGGATCGATTCACTCGCCGGAAACGGGCTCGCCCGAGATGCTGATGGAAATGGCGTATCGTCTCGCCGTCGAAGACTCGCCGTTCATCGAAGACATCCGCAAGAACATGATCGTCATGATCACGCCGGCGCTCGAAGTTGACGGCCGCGATCGCATGGTCGATCTGTACAACTACCGGAAAGCCAATGCGGGCAAAGCCGTTCCACCGTTGCTTTACTGGGGCAAGTACGTTGCCCACGACAACAACCGCGACGGTCTCGGCCTGGCGCTCGCGCTGACGCGCAACCAGATGCGGACGTTTCTCGAGTATCACCCGACAGTGCTTCACGATTTGCACGAGTCAGTCCCGTATCTCTACACGATGACGGGAACCGGACCGTACAACGCCTGGCTCGATCCGCTCGCGATCGACGAGTTTCAGTTGCTCGCGTACCACGAGATCGAGGAGATGACGAAGCGCGGCGTGCCCGGAGTTTGGACCCACGGTTTCTACGACGGCTGGGCGCCGAACTACATGCTCTACATCGCCACCGGACACAACGCTATCGGCCGCTTCTATGAAACGTTCGGAAACGGCGGCGCCGACACACGCGAACGCACCCTCGGCGCCAACCAGACGTCACGCGTTTGGTACCGTCCGAACCCGCCGTTCCCGCGCGTTAACTGGTCGATGCGTAACAACGTGAACATGCAGCAGTCGGCGATCCTGTTTGCGATGAATTTCGTCGCCAAGGAGCGAGAGCGCTTCCTGAACAACTTCTATCTCAAGAGCAAACGTTCAATCGCTAAGGCCACGAACGAAGGCCCCGCGGCTTACATCATTCCCGGCGACACACCGCGTCCCGTCGAGGCCGCGGACATGGTGAACCTGATGCGGTTGCAGGGAATTGAAGTGCATCGCGCGACAAAGGAGTTTTCGGTCAAGGACCAGAAGTACGCCGCCGGCTCCTACATCATCCGCATGGATCAGCCGTACTCGCGCATGGCGGACATGTTGCTCGACACGCAGTACTACAACGTCACCGATCCATCGCCGTACGACGACACCGGCTGGACGATGGGCGCGATGCGCAACGTGAAGACTGTCCGCGTCGTCGACAAGAGCGTGCTCGACGTCGAGGCGACGCTGCTGACGGCGGACGCGAAGGTTACGGGGGCGCTGAGCGGCCCGGCGAATTCAGTCGCGTACGTCATCAATCACAACACCGACAACACGCTCGCGACGTTCCGCTTCCGATTGAAAGACGTGAAGATGAGCGCCGCGGAAGACAGCTTCAAGATCGGCGAGCAGCAGTTCAACACGGGCTCGTTCATCATCAAGCAGGAAGGGAACCCTGCGAACCTGCGGCAACTGCTGGAGCCGGCGGTCACGGATCTCGGCCTCAAAGCCGTCGGCATCGACAAACTTCCAACGGTCAAGACGCACGAGCTCGCCGTGCCCCGCATCGCCATCGTTCATACGTGGACGAACACGCAGAACGAGGGCTGGTTCCGCATCGAGTTCGATCGTCTACAGATCCCGTACACCTACATTTCCGACCACGTTATCCGCAACACGCCGAACCTCCGCGAGAAGTTTGACGTGCTGATCTTCCCGCCGGTCGGCGGCAACGCCCAATCGATCGTCAACGGCATGCCGATGCGCGGCGACGCGATTCCGTGGAAGCAATCGGCACTGACGCCAAACTTTGGAAACTCGCCGGACACGACTGACGACATGCGCGGCGGAATGACCGTCGCCGGTGTTGCGAACTTGCAGAAGTTCATCGAAGAAGGCGGGTTGTTCATCACGATTGGCTCCGCCGTTTCCGAGATCCCGGTCGAGTACGGCATCACGAACGGCGTCACGATCCAGCAGGCTGACAAGCTTCAGGCGAGAGGATCGATCTACAACGGCACGTTCTCCGATCGCAAGAGCCCGATCGCGTACGGATACGACGCGGGTCTGCCGCTCTACTTCAGTCAGGGACCACTGTTCCAGGTCGCTGCCGGCGGCGGTGGCGGTTTTGGAGGTGGTGGCGGTGGTGGTCAGGGCGGCGGCCAGGGCGGGGGACAGAATCGCGCGTCAGGCCGCGGCGGCGTTGGCGACCCGGACATCATTCAGGCGATGCCGCAGCCGCGTCCCGGCAGACCGGATCCTGAACAGGCGCTCGCGGATCAACGTGAAAGCCCGTTCTTCATGCCGCCGTCGATGCGCCCGCGCGTCGTGCTGCGTTTCGTGCCTGACGAAAAGAACCTGCTGATCAGCGGCATGCTCGCAGGCGGCAATGAGCTGGCAAACCGTCCGGCCGTCGTTGACGTTCCGGTCGGTCGCGGTCACGTCGTGATGTTTGCGACGAACCCGATGTGGCGGCATCAAACGCAAGGCGAGTTCTTCCTGCTGTTCAATGCGGCGTTGAACTACGACAACCTCGGCGTTGGACGTACCGAACAGCGAGCCGGACAAGGGCAGCCGTCGAGCGCCGAAGACAACGATCAATAGTCTCGTGAAAAACATCTCCCGCAAAGGCGCAAAGGCGCAAAGATTTTAACTTTTCACCTTTGCGCCTTTGCGTCTTTGCGGGAGAACTTTTCCGGTGATGACAACAACTCTAACGGATATCGAAACGCGCGTGCTTGGGTCGTTAGTGGAGAAGCAGGTCACCACGCCTGAATACTATCCACTAACGCTCAACGCGCTGACGTTGGCCTGCAACCAGAAAAACAACCGCAATCCCGTCACGTCGTACTCGGAAAGCCAGGTCTCGGCGGCCGTCGAGAGTCTGCGCGAGAAGAACCTCGCGTACGTCTTTTACGGCAGCACGAGCCGGGTGCCGAAGTACAAGCACGTCATGCCGGAAGTTCTGCACCTGAATGCGGCGGAAGTGGCGTTGATGTGCGTCCTGATGTTGCGCGGCGCGCAGACGCCGGGTGAATTGCGCGGCAACGCAGCGCGGCTGCACGATTTCGCCGGATTAGAAGAGGTTGAAGAGACGTTGAACGCGTTGATCTCGCGGGAACCTGAGTCGCTGGTCGTGCGTTTGCCACGGCAGATCGGACAAAAAGAGGTTCGATTTGCGCAGCTCCTGTCTGGAGAACCGAAAATCGAAGCTGTAATATCGGCTCCAGTCGAAAAAGTAGAACGGGTTACACTGGAGCGGAGAGTCGAACAGCTCGAGGCCGACGTCGAAGATCTGCGCGGGCAGTTCGAGCAGTTTAAGAAGCAGTTTGAATAACGGGGCTTTACAAATCTTTCATCCAGCGGTCGCGCGATGGTTCGAGCGGAGCTTTCCCGCGCCTACCGAGGCGCAGTCGCAAGCCTGGCCGCAAATCAAGCAACAGCGCCACACGTTGATCGCTGCGCCGACCGGTTCCGGTAAGACGCTGGCGGCGTTTCTGTCCGCGATCGACGATCTCGTCCGGCTCGGCGTCGACGGACAACTCGACGACACAACGCACGTCATCTACGTCTCCCCGCTGAAAGCGCTAAGTAACGACGTTCAGCGCAACCTGCAAACACCGCTCGAAGGAATCCAGAAAGAGCTTCAGGCGATGGGACTGCCTGAAGTGAACATCCGCACGCTCGTGCGCACCGGCGACACGCCCGCGTCTGAACGCACGGCGATGACGAAGCGCCCGCCGCACGTCGTCGTCACTACACCCGAGTCGCTTTACATCCTGCTGACGAGCGAAGGCGGACGGCGAATGCTGGAAACGGCGCGCACGCTGATCGTCGACGAGATTCACGCCGTCGTCAGCGACAAACGCGGCTCGCACCTTGCGCTTTCAATCGAACGTCTCGAGCAGCTGACTTCTAATAAATTAGTCCGAATCGGCTTGTCGGCAACACAGCGTCCGATCGAAGAGGTCGCCCGTTTTCTGATTGGCAACGACAATTCAGACTGCGCCATCATCGACAGCGGCCACGCCCGCCAACTCGACGTCGCCATCGAACTGACCGACTCGCCGTTGCAAGCCGTGATGTCGGGCGAAGTTTGGGAAGAAGTCTACGATCGACTCGCGCAACTGATCCGCCAGCACCACACCACGCTCGTCTTCGTCAACACGCGCCGGCTCGCCGAACGCGTGTCGCGCCACCTCGGCGAACGACTCGGAGACGAGAACATCGCGGCGCATCACGGCAGTCTCGCGCGCGAACAGCGTCTCTCCGCGGAGCAACGGCTCAAGGCGGGCGAACTCAGCGCGCTCGTCGCGACGGCGTCGCTCGAACTCGGTATCGACATCGGCGACGTGAACCTCGTTTGCCAAATCGGTTCGACGCGCACGATCGCCAGTTTTCTCCAGCGCGTCGGTCGTTCGAACCACACCGTCGCCGGTTTTCCAAAAGGCAGAATATTTCCGTTGTCGCGCGACGAATTGGTCGAGTGCGCGTCGATTGTCGATTCCGTGCGCCGCGGCGAATTGGATCGGCTCGAAATTCCTGAGCGCCCGCTCGACATTCTCGCGCAACAGATCGTCGCGGCTGTCGCGGCGGAAGAGTGGACGGAAGACGATCTGTTCGCGATGGTGCGGCGCGCTTATCCGTACCGCAACCTCGAGCGCGAACAGTTCGACGCTATCGTGCGAATGCTGGCGGAAGGCTTCTCGACGAAACGCGGCCGGCGCTCGACTTACCTGCATCACGATGCCGTCAACCAGCGGCTGCGCGGGCGTCGTGGCGCGCGTCTGGCTGCAATCACGTCCGGCGGCGCGATTCCCGACACGGCGGATTATGCCGTCGTCCTTGAACCCGGCGGGCTCGTCATCGGCACCGTCAACGAAGACTTCGCGATCGAGAGCTTGCAGGGCGACATCTTTCAGTTGGGCAACACGTCGTGGCGCGTGTTGCGCGTCGAGCAGGGAAAGGTGCGGGTCGAGGATGCGCACGGACAGCCGCCGTCGATTCCGTTCTGGTTGGGTGAAGCGCCGGCGCGCTCGCACGAGTTATCGGTCTCCGTGTCGCGATTGAGGGAAGAGGTAGCGGCGCGCGTCAGTAACACTGAGTTTGGAGCAGCGATTGACTGGCTGACTGACGAGGTTGGTCTTTCGCAATCGGCGGCGGAACAGATCGTCGAATACCTCGCCGGCGCGAAGATCGTTCTCGGCGTGATGCCTTCGCAGGACAACCTCGTCCTGGAAAGATTTTTCGACGACAGCGGCAGCATGCAGCTCGTGCTGCACTCGCCGTTTGGCAGTCGGTTGAATCGAGCGTGGGGACTGGCGTTGCGCAAACGTTTCTGCCGCAAGTTCAATTTCGAATTGCAAGCGGCAGCGACTGAAGACGCGATCGTCCTTTCGCTTGGCCCAACGCACAGCTTCCCGCTCGACGACGTCTTCCACTATTTGAATTCGAAGACGGTCCGGCAACTGTTGTGTCAGGCGCTGCTCGACGCGCCGATGTGGAACATTCGCTGGCGCTGGAACGTCACGCGCTCGCTCGCCGTGTTGCGGCGTCGTGGCGGCAAGAAGATCCCGCCGCAGTTGCAGCGGATGGACGCGGAAGATTTGCTGACTGCCATCTTCCCGGACCAGGTTGCGTGCGCCGAAAACCTGGGCGGCGGCGAACGAGAGATCCCGTCGCATCCGCTGGTCGATCAGACTGTGAAAGACTGTCTCGAAGAGGCGATGGACATCGATGGGCTGGAGCGTTTGTTGGCGTCGATCGAGCGCAACGAGAAGAACCTGTTTGCGCGCGACGTTATCGAGGCGTCGCCGCTTTCGCAGGAGATACTGAACGCGAGGCCGTACGCGTATCTCGACGACGCTCCGCTCGAGGAGCGACGCACGCGCGCCGTGTTTCAGCGTCGCTGGCTTGATCCGGAGACGGCGAGCGATCTCGGGAAGCTGGATCAGGCCGCGATCGATCGCGTCCGCGAGGAAGTCTGGCCCGATCCGCGAAATGCTGACGAGTTGCACGATGCGTTGGTTGAGCTCGGGTTTGTTGAGAAGAATGCTGAGTGGCAGCAGTTGTTCAATGAACTTACGGCTGAGCGGCGTGCAGCAGTATTAGTTCCTGATTTATGGGTTGCAGCAGAGCGGTTACCACAAATAAAAGCAATATTTCCAAATAGAGATTTAGCGCCTCCGATCACAGCTCCGGAAAGTATCTCGCGAGTCACCTGGACTGCCGAGGAGGCGCTGACCGAAGTACTGCGCGGGCGTTTGGAAGGTCTGGGGCCAGTCACGGTTGAAGCGTTGATGAAATCGTCAGGATTGACGAAGCTCGAAATCGAAACCGGCCTGCTCAGACTCGAAGCTGAAGGCTTCGTCATTCGCGGCCGCTTCACTCCCGGCGCCACCGAAACCGAATGGTGCGCGCGCCGGCTCCTCGCGCGAATTCACAGTTACACACTGAATCGCCTGCGACAAGAGATCGAGCCCGTCGCCAGCACCGACTTCATTCGCTTCCTGCTCGCGTGGCAAAAAGTGGCACCTGAGCACCAGGTGGAAGGCCCGGAAAGCGTCCGCGCCATCATCGATCAGTTGGAAGGTTTTGAAGCTCCGGCCGCGGCGTGGGAAGGCGAGCTGCTACCTGCTCGTCTCGTCGAATACGATCCCGCGTGGCTCGACGCGTTGTGTCTCAGTGGCGAAGTTGTTTGGGCGAGACTGACGCCGCCCGTTCGTTCGTCAACGTCCGACGGTACGCGCGGTTCGGGTCCGGTGCGAAACACACCGATCGCACTGCTGCGTCGCAAAAACTTCGCGCTTTGGAACGCCGTGTTTCCACAGTCGTCACAAGCGAGCGCGACGTCGGAGTTCTCGACGACCACGCAGTTGGTTTATGACTATCTCTCCACGCGTGGCGCATCGTTCTTTACCGACATCGTCGAGAACACGGAACTGTTGCGCAGCCAGGTCGAGGAAGCGCTGGCTGAATTAGTAGCTGCCGGCGTCGTCGTGTCCGACAGTTTCACCGGTTTGCGCGCGCTGCTGACGCCAGGCAGTCGCAAGACGCAAGCTGCCGCGCGTCGCAAGCACCGGCAACCGGTTTACGACATGGCGAGCGCCGGTCGCTGGTCGATCCTGAAGCGCGCGCCGGCCCCTGCGGCCGCGGTTGCTTCGACGCAACAAAAATCCGATCTGGAGTTAGCGGAACAAGTCGCGTGGGTGTTGCTCAGACGCTACGGCGTCGTTTTCAAACGACTGCTGGAGCGCGAAGGAATGACAGTGCCGTGGCGCGTGCTGTTGCGCGTCTATCACCGGCTCGAAGCGCGCGGCGAGATTCGTGGCGGGCGCTTCGTCGCGAACATCTCGGGCGAACAGTTCGCGCTGCCGGAAGCCGTCGGCATGCTGCGCTCGATCCGTCGCGAAGGCGCGCAAGAAAGCATGATCTCCGTGAGTGCTGCGGACCCGCTGAATCTCGCCGGCATCATCACGCCCGGCAATCGCATCACCGCGCACACCGGCAATCGCATCCTTTATCACGACGGCGCTCCCATCGCCGCGCTCGAATCTGGCGAGACTCACTTCCTCGTCGAGTTGAGTCGCGCGATTGAGTGGCAAGCGAAGAGTGCGCTCGTGCGCAAGGCAACCCGCCCTGAATTGCGATCCTACTTACGTCGACCTGCGTAATCGTCCATTCCACGCACGAAATCGTATCAACAAAGCCGCGTAAGTTCGTTCAAACACGTGCTTTCCCGTGAGGCATGGCACTTGCGGAAGTCCTCGCAGGGAGGTTTTCGAACAGAATGAAACTGAATTACTCGGGTAAGAAACTTGGTGGATATTTACTGGCCTTCTTCCTACTGTTTGGAATCTTAACAGTCGCCAGCTCCAGCGCTCAGGCGCAGTATCCGTGGGGAAATGACCGTTACCGCCGGGATCGTGATTGGGATTACCGAAATCGCCAGTCGGGTTATCAGGCGGCCCGCCAACAGGGTTACAGCTATGGCTTGAACGTCGGCGCCGCTGACGCGCAACGTGGACAGAGCTACAACCCGCAACGCTCGCGTTACTACCGGAATGGATCACGCGGATGGAGCCAGCAGGCCTTCCGTGACGGATTCCTCCAGGGCTATCGCGACGGTTACCAGCGTTACGCTTACAACCGTCGTTACGGCCGTCGTTGGTAACACGAACGGACAGAAACAACCAAAAAGGGGCGCTTTCATCCGGTGCCCCTTTTTTGTTGAACACGGGTTAAAAAATTGGAATCCTTGGGCGATTGAGACTGCTTCTGGGGTATGAAAGCACTAGCCCATAAACGACGAGTCCTCTCATTCCCACGATTTACGCTCGTGAATCCGCGTATCCTTGTACCGTCCAGTGAAGACTTCATGCGCGTTAGCAACGTGACGGTGCGTGAAGGTCGATCCGGCCGCGTTTGGCCGCCGGAAGTTCTGCGCAAGTTCCAGGAGGCGGAAGTCGTCACCAAAACATCAATTAACCATTACGTCCTCCGCGACCGCAGCATCTCGCCCGTTAGATCCGTGTAATATACTCACACACCGATCATACGGAGGCCGAACATCGTGAGTGAACCTGTAGTGATCCTCGGCATAGCCGGAAGTCTGCGCAAAGAGTCGTTCAACCGTGCATTGTTAAGTGCCGCACAGGAGCTCGTGCCCGACGGCGCGCGCATCGACACGTTCGAGATCGACGGACTTCCGCACTTCAATCAGGACGAAGAAAACAATCCCCATCCAAAAGTGACGGAGCTCAAACAGCGCGTGCGCAGTGCGGACGCGATTCTCTTCGTCACTCCTGAATACAATTATTCCATTCCCGGCGTGTTGAAGAATGCGATTGACTGCGCTTCACGGCCTTACGGCGACAGCGCCTGGAACGGAAAGCCGGTAGCGGTTATGGGAGCGTCAGTAGGAGCGCTGGGCACAGCTCGCGCGCAGTATCACTTGCGGCAGACGTTCGTGTTTCTAAACATGTTCCCAGTGAATCAGCCGGAGGTCATGGTTTCGAATGCGCAAAGTCGCTTCGACCAGGAGGGAAGGTTGACTGACGAGACATCGAAAAAGCTTGTTCAGCAACTGCTGGCCGAGCTGGTTAACTGGACCAAACGGCTGCGACAATCCGCTAGTTAGAAACTACGTGCTTCAGCACAGTTTACCGTGCTAAGGCGCGGCGATGCCTTTCTTGATATTTCGCTGCCATGCTTCGTAGTTTCTGATCCTGCGTTTTGCTTGTTTCCTCGTGAGCTTCATTTCCTGGGCCACGTAGTCGATACGTGCGGTCCTGTCTTTCTTTTTATCGTATCTATCTCCCGGCGCTCTCAGGTAAAACTTGTAGGCAGTGGACCATTCTGCTTTTACCTCGTCGGTGGCTTGAACGCCACGTCTCTCTGGCATGCTGCGGCTCCTCCGGCTATTTTTTGACTCGGGATTCTACATTAGGATCGGGCCATTGCGGAATTGCCAGCGTGGCAGATTGCCCATCCGGCGACCCTGAATTTCACTACCGCTTAAGCCAGCGAAGCAGCGAAAGAGTGCTCAAAACCACCGCCACGCCGATCAGCGCGTACACGAAATAAGCGACGGCGTCCGAATCGATGTACGAAATTAACTGGCGGCCGAAATAAAGGGCCAGTACGGCCTCGACTGCAAAGCGGATGAGGCGGCCGGAAAATACCGCGCCGAACAGTTTTTGCCGCGAGCACTGCAACGCGGACGCGGTCATGATCACGGGCGTGAAGGGAAACGGCGGCGGCAGCAGCGTCGCGATGAAGACGGTGATGCCGAGTTTGTTTTCCAGTTTGTTTTTCCAGCGTTCTATCTTTTTTTCACTGACGAACCGCTCGAGTCCTTTCTCGCCGGCCTTGCGCATTATCAGATCGATCACGAACACGCCAACAACTGAGCCGAGGGCTGAAATGACGACGTACGCAATCCAGATCAAACTTTCGCGGTTTGAACTGACGAGCGCGATCAGCAGTAGATCGTTGCCGAAGGGCAGCACGAGGAACGACGAGTCGAGGGCGCTCATGAGAAACAGCCCTGGCATGCCGAGCCGCAGCATGAAACGTAACCACGCGCGTGAACTGGCGATGAGGAGTAGCGGACGAAGCATTTCCAAGTCGGGAGACTCCTGTCGCGCTACGACGCTAACCGGGTCGGTTCTGGCGGTGTGGGATCGGTGACCGGCATCGGCGTTGGATCAGGTTCGCGCACCGGCGCCTGCGGTTGAGGATTCGTGTCCGGAGGCAAAGGAACTGGCGTTTGCTCCGGATCGGAGGGATCGTACGGCGTTACCGGAGGGACGTCCGGCTTTTCGATAAAGTTTTTCAAAGAGTTCCCCCTTGTTGTGAAATGCGCGTCTACTCCGGCCGAACGACATTCGCTCCGCGCAGCGCGTTGATGTTTGGTCCCGTGAACGTTTGCGCGCGCGAGTTGTTCAAGAGCCCACGGACGATCGCCATCCTCGTCATGATTCTCGACTCAGCCAGCTGAAACCTTCCGGCAAGCGTGTCGGAGCGCTCGAAATCGACGCGGGCGAGCTGCGCCAGCTCTTCGCCGAAGCGGGAGATCGTGGCCGTCAGTCCGTTTCCGCCCTGTAACGCCATTTCACCGTCGCGAAACATATTGATTTCGAAACCGTTCAAAATCTGCGCCGCCGAAAGTAACTCGTTGATCTGGCTGATCGCCGGATCGAGAATCTCGAAGCTGCGCGCCGAATCGACAGTCGCGAACGCGCTCGCCACGCGAAGCTGTTGATCAAACTGCTCGTAGTTCGCGGCGCGGTGATTCACGATCTGTTTCGCCTCCTCCAGCAACTGGCCTGCCAGCTTCGGATTGCTCGGCTTTGCCGCGTTAGCGGTCTCGACGAGCATGTTCACCTTCTCGTTGTCCGTCTGAAGACGATTCACTATTTGCCTAATCTCTTCAAAACCGGACGGACCGGTCTTTTTGGACAACTCGCGCATTTCGATCCGCCGCATCACGTTCTCGCGCATGTTGGCCGGGACGTAATCGTTGGCAATTTGCCGGGCGCGATCAGTGTTTCCTTCTTCGAGTGCTTTGAACGCGGCCTGCTGGTACAGTCGCGGCTGCACTTGTTGCGGCGCAGTCGACGCGACGCGGATGTAATCGTCAGCCGTCATCGTCCCGTTGGCGGCGAATGTTTGACCTTGTTGCGGGATATTCATTCCCATTTCGGTCATTTTCTGACGGACCGTCGCCGATTTTCCGGGCAGCAGCGCATCGATCGTCGGCAATAGTGCCGGCATCGAGGCGAACAGGCGTCGAGCATTCATCTGTTCCATTTGGGCGGGCGTCGGGCCGTTGTTTTGCGGCGTCGCGACGATCGTAGGCGCCGCACGTCCGCGCGGCGCGCCCGGTGTTGCGGTCGCCGTCCCGCGCTGATTGTTCTGCGCCGGCGGCGTGACCTTCAACGCGGTATCGACAAACGTAGTCAACAGCTCCGTGTAGAGTGATTGATCCAGCACAGCCAATCGCGTGGGGCCGCTGGTCGCGGGCGTGGTCGTCGTTGTTGTGCTTGTTGGAACGCGCGGACCGGCCACGACGAGTGACTGCGCCAGCGAGATCGCATCGTTGTTGCTGAGAAGGTTTGACGACTGAATGCGTTTGACCGTCTTGTCGGCGAGTTTCGCTGCCGCGTCAGGATCCTGCTTGTACAACTGATTGATGATCTCGTTCATCGAGCGCGGAAACTGGCCTTTCTCCATCATCTGTTCCGCGTTCTGCGCCGCGAGCTTTGGATCGAGTGCGGAGATGCGGCTGAGCAGCGCCTGTTCGAGAGTGTCTTCGTTGAACGCGGGCTGCCGGTTGCCGCGCGGATCGGTTGGGGTCGTCTGAGCCGGTGCCGGTGGTTTTGTGGACGCAAGTAGTTGATACGCGAGTTGTGCATCGTGACGTGCGGCGGCCAGGACGAGTTCCTGTCGCACCTGGAACACACGCCGATCCACGAATGCGGCTTCGCCGGGACGTCGAGAATTCGTCGTTTGACTACTACTGTTTCGTCCGAGCTCCGCAACGCCTTCGCCGGCCATCGTGAACAGGGAACGCGCACGACCCTGGTTGCGGTCCCAAAGCATGTCGGCCGCGCCGATCTGGACGCGCACACGATTCTCGGTCAGACGCAACGATTGTCCCTCGTCAATCACCTGATCCAGCAGACGAAAAGCGTTTTTCTCTCGTTCAGCCTTCTCTTTTTCCTGCTCTTCGGCGGTTGGCTGTTGAGTAGCTTGCTGCGTTGATTGTTCCTGGGCGAGGGCCGGCGTTGCCGCGGCGTAGAACAATCCGAGGGTCAGGGTCAGGATTATCAAGTTTTTCATGGGCGTTACCTCTGCGAACAGTGACCGGATCTTAACATTGGTCATTATCCATTTGACATTAGCGCGCTATATAATCCCCCGGTTCCCAAATTTCTAATTCAAATTTACGAATTCCGGAGTAATCTCGAATGCCCGAGTCCAGTCATATAGATGCAAAGTCCGGCGATGTGTTGCTACTGGTCGGGACGATGAAAGGCGCATTTGTTCTTAGCTCCAGCGCCAACCGCTCGGATTGGGCCGTCGGCGGCCCATATTTCCCCGGCCGGGCCATCTACGCGCTCCATCACGATCAACGAAACGGAAGAAACCGCCTTTGGGCCGCCGTCAACAGCTCCTTCTGGGGCTCGTACCTGAGCACGTCAGACAACCTGGGTCGCGACTGGACCGAACCCGAGGCTTACAGCATCAAGTTTCCCGAAGACAGCGACACCGCGTTGAAGCAGATCTGGCAACTTGAAGAAGGCCACGCGGACGAACCGGACACACTCTTCTGCGGCGTCGAACCGGCAGCGCTTTTCAGATCCGACGACGCCGGCGCCAGTTGGTCGCTCGTGAGAGGCCTGTTCGATCATCCGCACCGGACGCAGTGGCAGCCCGGCGGCGGCGGGTTGTGTCTGCACACGATCCTGCAAGACCCCACGAACAAAAATCGAATGCACATCGCGATCTCGACCGGCGGCGTTTATCGCACCGACGACGGCGGCCAGAGCTGGAACGCACGTAACAACGGCGTCCGCGCGCAGTTTCTGCCGCCCGAGCATCGCTATCCTGAGTTTGGGCAGTGCGTACACAAGATCGTCAGCCATCCGTCGAATCCCGATCGCCTGTTTTTGCAGAACCATTGGGGACTGTATCGCAGCGACGACGGCGCCGACTCATGGACCGACATCGCCAATAACGTTCCGTCAGATTTCGGTTTCGCGATGGTTAATGATCCCAACAACGCGAATTCAGTTTTCATAATTCCGCTGGAGTCGGACGAGTTTCGCTGCACGCCGGAAGCGAAGCTGCGCGTCTATCGCACACGCAACGCCGGCGAGTCGTGGGAGCCGCTTTCGAATGGCTTACCGCAGGAGAACGCGTTCGAGACGATCCTGCGCGATGGAATGGCGACTGACACGCTCAATCCGGCGGGCATCTACTTCGGCACTCGCAACGGCAAACTGTTTGGTTCAAATAACGCGGGAGAGTCGTGGCAGTCGATCGCCGAAGGTTTGCCGCCGGTAGTTTGTGTAAAAGCCTCAGTGGTGAAATGAAAAAATGAGAACACTTTTAACCTTCACTCTCGCAATTCTCGTGTGCTGTTCATTCGCGAACGCGCAGGAGCACAAGAAACCCGAACCGAAAGCTGAAGCGAAAACTGAATCGCCGGAATCGAAGCTGATGCAGTTTCAGATGGCGTTGATGAAGCGCGGGCCCAAGTGGTCGGCCGAACCGAGCCGAGAACGTGCAGACCTTCGTCAACGTCACATCGCTCATCTGCGCTCGATGCTCGAAGCAAACAAACTGATGATTGCCGGCGCGATCAGAGACGATAACGAACTGGTCGAGGTCCATATCTTCCGAACGAAGTCGGCAGACGAAGCCAACGCCTGGTTGAATCAGGATCCGGCAGTTGAGGGCGGCTTTCTCGCTCCCGAGTTGCATCCGTGGTGGTCGGAAGACGTGATGAAGAAAGCAGCGGGGCCGACCCCGAAAGCGCCGAACAAGCTCGAGACTGCTTATCTCGCATTTCTGACGCGCGGCGACAAGTGGACGCCCGAAAAGACACCCGCGACTGAAGAGATCCAAAAAGGGCACATGGCAAACATTCAGCGGCTCGCGGAGATGAAGAAACTCGTCGTTGCGGGACCGTTCGGCGACAACGGCAAGCTGCGCGGCATCTTCGTTTTCAAAGTCGAGTCGATCGACGAAGCGCGCGAGCTCGCGGCAAGCGATCCGGCGGTGAAGGCAGGACGGCTCGCGCTTCAGATTCATCCGTGGCTCGTTCCGGAAGGAATTTTGCCGTGACAACGATCAACGTTTCAGGGTTTCTGACGGACTTCACACAAGGCAAGCACGTGATCGAGCTTGATGCATCGCCGCCAACCGTCGGACAAGCGCTCGATCACCTGTGGCAGATGTATCCGGGACTGCGGGATCGCGTGTTGACGGAACGCGGCGAGGTGCGGATGCACGTCAACGTCTTTCTCGAAGATGAGAACATCCGGCGCCGCGAGTTGCTCAACACACAACTTCCGGAGAACAGCGAGATCACGATACTGCCGTCCGTGAGCGGCGGCTCGAATTAAACGTAAAGGGGGCGAGGTAATGAAAGCATCATGGAACGGCGCCACGATCGCCGAGAGTGACGACACCATCGTTATCGAAGGCAACCACTACTTCCCGCGCGAAGCGATTCGCCAGGAGTATTTCCAGGAGAGCAACACGCACACGACGTGTCCGTGGAAGGGCGAAGCGAGCTATTTCAGCGTCGTCGTCAACGGCGAAACAAATAAAGACGCCGCGTGGTACTACCCGAACCCCAAACCCGCGGCTGCGGAGATCAAAGATCGCGTTGCGTTCTGGCGCGGCGTGAAAGTCGAATCCTAGCCACAAAAAGGCACATAAGCCACAAAAGGCACATAAGCACAAAAAAGGACAAAAACAAGACATGGCCGTAGATCTGGTGGGAGGTTGCCGCGTGGCAGAAATGCGCGAAGGCACTCCGCATGTCACAGGTTCGCTTTCAATCTGGAATCAAGTTGGGAAGGCGACGGGCGCGAAAGCGATCTCGTTGCGCATCCTCGAATTTGGCGTCGGGTTGTCGCCGGGTTTGCGCAACTCCGAGTCGGACGAAGTCTTGTACGTGCTCGAAGATCTTGTCGAGCCTGACAAGCTGAGACGATGCACGGTGTTTATCGACGGCCGCGCGCATCGAGTGCAGACGCAGACGGGAATCTATCTCCGTCCGGGACAGACGTTGATGGTCGATAACCCGGGACCGGGCGCGATCGTTTTCGTGAGCTCGCAGTGTCCCGAAGGCGAGACTGGGATCGTTCCGCTCGGCTCGATCGATTTGCCGGCGGGATCCGCCGAATCCGCGGCGTCGCTGGTGCAGTTGGCGGATCAGCGCGAGATGCCGACCGGCGATCGCTGGTATCGCGTGTTGGTGGACCACGAGATCGGAAGCGAACAGGTTACGCAGTTTGTCGGATCGATACCGCCCGGACGCGCTCCCGATCACTTTCACGAGTACGAAGAAGTGTTGTTCATCCTGCGCGGGACGGGACGGATGTGGACCGGCGAACTCAACACGCCGATTGGGCCCGGTTCATGCGTCTATCTTCCGCGCGGGCAGATGCACTGCGTCGAGAACACGGGTGACGGTGAGTTGAGATTGTTGGGAGTCTTTTATCCGGCCGGCAGTCCCGCGGTTCGTTACGAGCCTTAAACCACAAGAGGCACAAAAGGCACAAAAGGCACAAACAAAGAAAAAGGAAGCAGGGAAAGAGAACAGCGAACCTCCCACTCAAAAACACTTTTTGTGCCTTTTGTGCCTTCTGTGCCTCTTGTGGCTAAAATGATTATTCGAAGTCCCGGATATCGCGGAACGGGCGATCCGAGTCGGTGAAGTCGGGCCGGTAGTAGAACGACGCGCCATCAAACTCCTGCACCCAACCTTCTTCCATCCCCAGCTCTTCGAGCGCGGACGTGGCTTTCAGCCACTCCAACTCGCGAATGCGGCGCGATAAGAGTACGTAGCGCTTGTTCGTCTCCGCCTGGTGCGTTGGGTAGTACTGGGCCATCAACGAGATCGCCACGCGCGGGCTCAACTCGTCGCGCAGCCATTCGATCGACTCTCGCGTGCTGCCCACGTCGTTCGGCAGGACCAGCAGCCGCACCACCAGGCCGCGCTTCAACAACCCATTCTCGTCAAACATCAGTTCGTCGCCCGTTTGCCGGAACATCTCTTTCAGCGCCGCCCGTGAAACGTCCTTGTAGCCGCTGACTTTCGAATACGTGTAGCCCGACTCGTCGTCGGCGTACTTCAGATCCGGCAGGTAAACATCGACGATACGATCGAGCAGCCGCAGGACTTCGACGGAGTCGTAGGCGTTTGTGTTGTAGACGACGGGGACGTTCAGGCCTTGTTGCGCGGCAAGCAGTATCGAGCGCGCCATTTGCGGCGCGAAGTGCGTCGGCGAAACGAAGTTGACGTTGTGGCAGCCGCGTGACTGTAGTTCCAGCATCATTTCCGCGAGACGTTCGTGCGTCACCTGGTTGCGGAGTTGCTGTTTGTGCGTTTGCGAGATCTGGTAGTTCTGACAATAGACGCAGCGCAGGTTGCAGTTGCCGAAAAAGATGTTGCCGGCGCCTTTCG
>DASURS010000114.1:0-42076 GCA_036279935.1 Pyrinomonadaceae bacterium | reverse complement strand
GTTTGAGGGAAGTGGAAATAGCCGAGCGCGTCTGGCGGCTTGAATAGAGAACACGAATGAGCGAAACGCGAGAATTGGTATTGGGTGGAGAGGGGTTAATCGGATCGACTCTGGTCCAAAAGTTAACCGCCGTGGGCCATGCTGTAAATTCACTCGATCTGAAATCCGGCTGCGACCTGCGTCAGGTTGACGACCAACCGTTTCGCGAATGCGATCGGGTTTGGTTTCTGGCCTGGGATACCGGCGGCGCACGTTACATCGAAGCGGCCGATCGCCAGCACGAACAATACAAGCACAACTGCGAACTGACGGTGCGCGTCCTCGACGCACTCGCCCGCACCCGCAAGCCTTTTCTCTTTATCAGTTCTCAACTAGCAGGACTGCCAACAGCTTACGGCACGACAAAACTGATGGCTGCAAGCTGGGCATTGCAACTCGGCGGTAAAGTGGCTCGCCTTTGGAATACCTACGGCTGGGAACAACCCGACGTTCGCAGTCACGTCATTACGGATCTGGTACTATCGGGCCTGACAAAAGGGCGAGTAACATGCCTGACAAATGGATTGGAGCGACGCCGCTTCGTCTATAAAACAGACTGCGTCGAGGCTTTGCTTAAACTGTTCGATGGTCCCAACCAGTCGGCTGAGATCGCGGGACCGGAGTGGGTCACAATCAGGCAAATAGGCGAAGAGATCGCGCGTCAATTATCGGTGGAATTCGACCCCGGGGAGGCCACGGGTTCTGAAGTGATGATTGATCCGAAAGAGTTGCTGCCTGACTGGCAACCGCGCGTAAGTTTGAGTGAGGGAATCTCGCGCGTTATCGCCGACGCGCGGGCTTACTTAACTTCTTAAAGCCTGATCCCCTCCTCCATATCACACATGTTGAAAACACCGGTCGCAGTCCTGATCTTCAATCGGCCCGAAACCACAAAACGCATCCTGTCTTCCGTCTTTCAGGCGCGGCCTGAAAAGTTATTTGTGATTGCGGATGGGCCACGGACTGATACAGACGACCAGGGAAAGTGCGAAGCCGCCCGTTCTTGTGTCGATGACTTTGACTGGCAATGCGACGTTGTTAAAAACTATTCAGAGTCCAATCTTGGCTGTGGACTGCGGCCCGCCAGCGGAATCGATTGGCTGTTTCAACAAGTCGATCGGGCCATCATCCTCGAAGACGATTGTTTGCCCGAACCATCTTTTTTTCGATTCTGTGAAGAGCTTCTCGATCGCTACCGGGACGAGCACCGCGTAGCCATGATCAGCGGCAATAACTTTCAACTCGGCAAACGACGGTCGGAGTACAGCTACTACTTTTCGCGGTACACACATATATGGGGCTGGGCGACGTGGAAGCGCGCGTGGCAGAATTACGATTTTCAGATGCGCGAATGGCAAAAGCTCCGCGAAACGAGATGGTTGGAGGACGTCTTGCAGAACCATTCGGCCGCCACGTTCTGGCAAAACACGTTCGACAATGTCGGTAACATGAGGTCTGTCTGGGATTATCAATGGGCGTTTACTTGCTGGCTGCACGATCAAGTCGCGGTGCTTCCGCAAGTCAATCTGGTGTCGAACATAGGCTGGGGCGAAGCCGCCACGCACACTAAGGACCCGAATAATCCCGCCGCATTTCTCGCCACCTTTGCCATGGATTTTCCGCTTCGGCATCCGTCCGCCATAACGATCGATCGCGAAGCTGACAACTTCACCTTTGCCACGCAGTTCGCCGATCGACCGGCGACGCCCTTCGCGCGTTTACGGTGGCGCTTATCGAGGGCCATCCGCGGCGATCATACCTTTTGACAAATGAAGTCTTATTTAAACCTCGGATGTGGCAGTCGCTTCCATCCTGACTGGACCAACGCGGATTTTACGAGTGGCGACCCCTCGATTATTTCTTGCAACCTGCGAGCCGGCATTCCCTTTCCCGAAAATAGTTTCGACGTCGTTTATCATTCTCATGTACTGGAACATTTTGCCAGGAGCGAAGCCAATGCCTTCCTGCGTGAGTGCCATCGTGTACTCAAAAAGCGTGGCGTCATCCGAATAGTAGTGCCGGATTTGGAGAGTCTCGCCAGGACTTACCTGCATGCCCTCGAACAGGCCAGCGAACGCGATCCGCAATGGGAGCAGAATTACGAGTATCTCATGCTCGAGCTCTTCGATCAGGCGGTGCGCGACCGGCCAGGTGGCGAGTTGGGTGATTATCTCAAGCAGGAGCAGATTCCCAATCTCGACTTCGTCATTGCACAGGGCGGGGTCGACGCCCGAAACATTATTGAGCAAGCACGGCAGCTTGCACGACATTCAGTTCACGCCGCTAACGAGAATCGTGTCTGGCAACTGCCTCTGCGGATTTATCGTTACCTTCGGCGCATAGGGTTTGGGCGCGAGGTGATGCTTCGTCTAATTCTGCAAAAAGAATATGACGCACTGGAAGTCGGACGTTTTCGCCGTCGTGGCGAACCGCATCTTTGGATGTACGATCGCTATTCGCTGCTGAAGACCCTGCGTGATGCGGGTTTCGAGAACCCGCAGTTATTCAGCGCAGCGGAAAGTCAGGTGCCCAATTGGACGGATTTTTGTCTCGACACGGAGACGGATGGGACGGTATACAAGCCCTATTCACTTTACGCTGAAGCGCAGAAATGAAAACTGAAGACAACTACTTTTGGAGCGCGCGCTGAAAGTTATCAGCAGATTATGTGTGGAATTGTCGGAATCGTTGGACCGCAGGAGACGTCATGGTTGACGCGAATGAATCAGGTCCTCACTTATCGCGGACCTGATGACGCGGGTGAATACCGCGACGACAGCGCGCACGTAGCTTTGGCGATGCGCCGGCTCAGCATTTTGGATTTGGCGAGCGGTCACCAACCAATGGCAAATGCTGACGAGACCATATGGATTGTCTTTAACGGCGAAATATATAACTCGCCCGAGATTCGTCAACGTCTCCTCAAGGCCGGCCACTCATTTAAAACTGCCAACTCAGATACTGAAGTCCTGCTTCATCTCTACGAAGAAAAAGACGCGGCGATGCTGGACGAGCTCAACGGCATGTTTGCGTTTGTGATTTACGATCAGAGACGCAAGCGTCTGTTTGGGGCGCGCGATCGCATCGGGATCAAGCCACTCTATTTCCTCGATCAACCTGGGTTGTTTGCGTTTGCTTCAGAACTGAAAAGCCTGCTAACGCTACCCATCGCCAATCGCGAGTTGGATTTTCAAAGTATCTACCACTACATGACGCTGCTGTTCGTGCCGGGCGACCGCACAATCTTCAGCGGCATCAGACGATTACCACCCGGACATCTCTTCAACTATGACCTCGGTTCCGGTGAGTTGTCCGTGCGGCGGTACTGGCAACTCACGACGGACAAAGTCGAAGAGAACCGTTCCGAGAAAGAATGGTCTGAAATCATTCGACATGAGCTGAGCGAGGCTGTGCGGCGCTGGATGTTGAGCGATGTTCCTGTAGGCTGCTCACTTTCCGGAGGCTTGGATTCGTCCGCGGTAGTCGCTCTCGTGAGCGAACTTGGCTATGGTCCAATTCGAACATATTCGCTGGGTTTTGCTGCTGAGGACGAAGCAGCCTGGAATGAACTCGAGCTGGCCCGAAAAGTCGCTGATCGATTCCACACCGTTCATCGCGAAATCATCCTGGAACCGGAAGATTTACTCAACGATTTAATGAAGATGGTGTGGCATCTCGACGAGCCATACGGTGGAGGTTTGCCGTCGTGGTATGTGTTCCGCACAATGAGCGAAGAAGTAAAGGTCGGTCTCACCGGAACTGGCGGCGATGAGCTCTTCGGCAACTACGGGAAATTCTCGCCATTTGAGATCAGTCCGGTCTTACGATTGGCCGCAAACCACCCAGGATTGGTCCGCGCAGGCGCCAACCTTCCATCGTTAGTCTGGACAGGCTGGCATCGACTGGTCGCTTCAATGCCAGCGAGCGTCTTGTCGACCCGAAGAAAAGACCGCCTAATGCAGTTAGACAGAATTTGTCGCGCGCCATTTGGGAGCCACTATTACGCGACGCAAACGTATCTGAGCGATGAACTGAAAAATGAGTCAGTCTTCAACGGTAAATTTTCCGAACTCGAAGAGACAGCTTCATATCTTCAGCGATTATTCAGGGAAGCCGGAACAAAGAACGTCCGCGACGCGGTGGCTTACGTTGACTTCCAAACTCAGTTGCCGGAAGAATTTCTAATGATGACTGATCGATTCTCCATGGCGCATTCACTCGAAGCGAGAGTGCCATTCCTCGACCACCAGTTTGTCGAAACAGTATTCCGCATTCCGGCATCGGTTCGTACGCGACCACACGATCTAAAGTATCTGTTGAAAGCGGCCGTGGGTGAACTGCTACCGAAGGAATTGCTGGGTGCGCCCAAAAAAGGATTCGTCATTCCGATTACGCTATGGCTCCGAAATCAATTACGTCCGCTGGCTGAACGTTTGTTGTCAACCGAGCGATTGCAGAAACAAGGTATCTTCAGACCGTCCTTTTTTGCCTCCTATGTGGCGCCTCATATCGAAGGACGCGCTGACTTTACGTGGCAGGTCTGGGCCGCGCTAATGTTTCAGTTATGGCATTCAGTGTTCGTCGAACAAACGGATATTACGAATCCTGCACATTCGTGGCGCGACTTAATCTAACCGAGGTGAACATCATAAACTCAAACTTAAGCACAGAGGCAACGACTCCGAGCGAACCGCATGACGTGGTGTGGACGCCCCAAAAAGCCGAACGATTCTGGAACTATTTTTCATCTGACCCGCTGTTTTCGAATCAGTATTTCAGCAATCATTCCGGCGCCCTGCTGCTCGAGTACCTAAGTGCGCTGGTCAAATTTGAAGGACGTGTTCTCGACTACGGCTGCGGCCTTGGGTATCTGGTTGGTCACCTGCTTCGACGCGGCATTGCTTGTGAGGCTCTGGATTTTTCGCCAAGCAGCATCAACCATGTTTGTGACCAGTTCAAACATCACCCGCTGTTCCGCGGTGCGATTGTCGCCACCGAAGTGCCAACTCCCCTGCCTGAAAAAAGTATCGATGTCCTTTTGAGTGTCGAAATGGTCGAGCATCTTTTTGACCAACACCTCGCCCCGACTTTAGCTGAGTTTCACCGTCTCTTGAGACCCGGCGGCACTTTGATCGTCACGACTCCTAATGACGAAGATCTGGATGCCCTTCGGGTGTTGTGTCCTGACTGTGGAGCGCGTTTTCATCAGTATCAGCATCTTCGCAGTTGGACCGCGGAGAGTCTTCGCCAGGCGCTTGAGCGTCATGGGTTCGAGACAGTGATTTGCCACGCCACCTTAATCGCTCCCAAACCCAGGGCACATCGGGTTCGTGAGTTCCTGCGTCGGTTGCGAAGACTTCCGACCCCTCCGCAACCTCACCTTATCTATATCGGTCGGAGCATCGGTGCATGAGACCTGAGTCGCTTGAGTTTCTGCGCTCGCCCGCAGCGCGCTCACGTTTGAGGATCAAGTCGGTTGCCTGCGAACAGCAGGGAGAGATCAAAACGGGTGAATTGATCGACGAAGAGACGGGAGCCACATTTCCGATCGATAACTTCATTCCTCGCTTTGTGCCTGACGACACTTATGCAGCGAGTTTCGGTGAACAGTGGAACCGTTATCGTCTGACCCAGTTGGATCGTTTCAATGGTACGACTTTGAGTCGTGATCGTCTGTTCCAGGGGACCGGCTGGACGCCTGCCGAATTGAGCGGGCAGACTGTTTTGGAAGTGGGATGTGGCGCCGGACGATTCACTCAGGTCCTTCTGGATGCTGGTGCTAATCTTTGTTCGCTGGATTACAGTTCCGCGGTAGAAGCCTGCTGGTCGAATAATGCTCCACATGAACGACTGACCCTGGTTCAGGCAGACCTATACAAAATTCCTTACCGACAGGATTACTTTGACAAGGTGTTTTGTTATGGAGTCTTGCAACATACGCCGGACGTGAAACGATCATTCATGTCGCTTATTCCACACTTGAGGTCCGGCGGCAAACTCGCGGTGGACCTGTATCGGAAGTCGCCGTGGATTACTCGCTGGACGGCTAAGTATTGGTACCGACCGATCACGACAAGAATGTCGCGGGACTTGTTGCGCCGGCTGGTGGAGTGGTACGTGCCGCGCTGGATACCGATCGATAACGCACTGCAAAGAGTGCGTGTCCTGCGTTATGCAGTTCCGGCAATTGTGCCCTGCTGGAACTACACCGGAATGTTGCCGCTTACATCCGAGCAGATTAAGAATTGGGCCATTCTGGATACTTTTGACGCGCTGTCGCCCAAATACGATTTTCCGCAAACTGAAGTCACACTGCGGGCTTGGTGTGCCGAAGCGGGACTGGAAGACATACAGATTGAAGCCGCGGGAAACGGCCTTATCTGCAACGCACGCAAGCCTTAGTCTCCCTGCTCGAGTTCGAACCTCGCTGGCCCGTGTTTAGTCAGCTCCTGGTGTAGTGCGTCTGAAATGTTTCCCGCAAAGGCGCAAAGGCGCTAAGAAAACAGCGATTTCGTAGTCTTCTCTTGGCGACTTTGCGCCTTTGCGGGAAGTCTAATTCAAACTGACGCCGCTATCGCTTGTTACAACTGCTTGACTTGTTATTACCATCTGCGTTGAACTCGAACGATGCTGAATGTTCTACACATCAGCACGACTGATAACTCGGGCGGCTCCGGACGCTCGGCCTATCGTGTGCACTCTGGATTGAAGCAGCTCGGGGTCCGATCGCGAATGCTCGTCGGCCTGAAAGTCACAGACGACAGCGATGTCCTGCCGATTGCAAATAACGGATTCAACGCGGCTGCCGATAGTTTCTTCAGTCGAGCGCTCGGACGCCTCAGCTTGCAGTACTTGTTCTTTCCTTCATCTTTCGGCCTGTTGCGGCACCAGTGGTTCAGAGACGCTGATATTGTTCAGTTGTATAACACTCATGGTAATTATTTTTCTCACACAGTATTGCCATGGCTAAGCCGGCGCCGCCCGGTAGTGTGGCGGCTTTCTGATATGTGGCCAATGACCGGTCACTGCACTTATTCGTTTGATTGCGAGCGCTGGCGAACTGGATGCGGCTCATGCCCGATTCTTTCCGATCGTCCGGAACTCTATCGCGACACCACGGCCACCCTTTGGAAGATCAAAAAGTGGTCCTACTCGCGTTCAGCCCTCACGATCGTCGCTCCGTCGAAATGGATAGCAAACCTGGCGGCTGAGAGCCCGCTTCTCGGCAGGTTTGCCATACACGTGATTCCTAATGGGCTTGATACGACAGTCTTCAAGCCGGTTCCCAGGGCGGAGGCGCGCGACTCTCTTCAGATCGGACCGTCTGAACGAGTCATCTTATTCAGCGCACAGTCGCTCAGTGATCGACGCAAAGGCGGTGCGCAACTCGAAGGCGCAATCCACCGTCTCGCTGAAACCCAGAAGAACCTCACTATTCTGATGGTAGGAGAAAACGCAGAGAACATAGACATGCCCGCATCTGTGCGTACACAGGTTACCGGCAGCATAGATGACGATAGGGCGCTGGCAAACGTCTACTCGGCCGCGGATGTTTTTGTATTGCCGACTCTGGCTGAGAATCTACCGAATGTTGCACTTGAAAGCATGGCTTGCGGAACGCCGCCCGTGGTCTTTGATACGGGCGGATGTCGAGACGCAGTGCGTCACATGGAGACGGGCTATCTGGCAAAATATGCCGACGTCGATGACCTGTCTCGTGGAATTAGCCTGCTCCTGAACAGTGATGAATTACGGGATCGCCTCAGCAGACGATCTCGCGAAGTAGCTACGTCGGAATACGGAATTACATTACAGGCCCAGAGATTTCTTTCTCTTTACGAGCAGATATCCAACACGAATAAATCCTAATCGCTTATGCACTACCACCTGATCGGCATCTGCGGCACTGCGATGGCTTCACTCGCCGGAATGCTTCAGGCGCGCGGCCATCGCGTCACCGGCTCGGACCAGAACGTCTATCCGCCGATGTCGACGATGCTCGCCGATCTCGGTATCAACGTCCTGCAGGGTTTCAATCGAGAGCACCTCACGCCGTCGCCCGACTGCGTCATCGTCGGCAATGCGATTCCGCGCGGCAATCCGGAAGTCGAAGAAACGCTGAAACGAAAACTTCTGTATCGATCGCAGGCGGAGGTCGTGAAGGAGGAATTTATTCGCGGTCGGCGTTCGCTCGCCGTCGCCGGCACGCATGGCAAGACGACGACCACGAGCATTGCCGCGTGGGTGATGGATCAGGGCGGGCTCGATCCGAGTTTTCTAATCGGCGGCGTGGCGCAGAATTTCGGTTCCAGCTTTCGCGTGACTCAAAGTGACTACATCATCATCGAAGCGGATGAGTATGACACAGCGTACTTCGACAAGGGCCCCAAGTTCATGCACTACCTGCCCGAGCTCGCGATCGTCAACAACATCGAGTTCGATCACGCAGACATTTACAAGGATCTCGACGCCGTGAAGCTGGCGTTCCGCCGCTTCATGAATCTCGTGCCCGAAAATGGACGGTTGATCGCCGGCTGGGACAGTCCGAACGTGCGCGCGGTCGTGGAATCGTTTGGCTCCAGGCTGTTCACGCAAGTCGAAACGTTTGGCACTACCGGCGACGCGCGCTGGCAGGTGCGCAACGCTGACTTCTCAGGCCGGCTTTCGAGTTTCGACGTCTTTCGGGAAGGGCAATTGTGGGGACAGTTTCAGACGCCGCTGCTCGGCGAGTTCAATCTGCTCAACTGCCTCGCCGTGATCATCGCCGCCGATGCGTGGGGAATCGATCGCGACAAGATTCGCCAGGCGTTGTCCAGTTTTAAGAACGTGAAACGGCGTGCGGAAGTGCGTGGCGAGCAGCGCGGCGTTACGGTGATCGACGACTTTGCGCATCATCCCACAGCGGTGCGCGAAACGCTGCGCGCCCTTCGCGCGAGATATAAAGATCGCCGCTTGATCGCCATTTTCGAACCGCGCTCGTGGTCGTCGCGCCTTGCTGTCTTTCAACAAGACTATGCAAATGCATTTGCGGCGGCCGATTACGTCGTCGTTGCGAATGTCTTTGACAGTCAGAAGGTGACAGAAAAGGGACGGGCTCTTGATACCGACGAATTAATCGCGGCGATTTCGCAACAAGGAAAACCGGCGCTGGCCCTACCCGGCGCGGACGAGATCGTCCGTCACATCCTTCCCGAACTGCGCGAGGGCGATGTTGTCGCCATCATGTCAAACGGCGGCTTCGGCGGCATTCACGACAAGATTCTCATAGGCCTTCAAGGCGCCTGACGTCGTTGCCCTAAAAAGTCCGAAAACCACCAACGGAAGTGGGTGGATGGTTCACCTGCAACCTACATAGACTGGGGCCTCTTCGTAAATCCCACCAACGGGAGTTGGTGGATCATTCAGATCCAGCCTGTTTCAGGTGGTAAGTGAAACATCCACCAACTACCGTTGGTGGAATTCATAAAGTATGCAAACGAACTCGTAGGTTGGAGTTGAAGTAACCACCAACTGCCGTTGGTGGGATTCGGCGACTTTTGCGGCAAGGCCGCGCCTGACGTCCAAATTGATCCAGCGCACAGTTTTACGAACTATTCGTAACTCTCTTGCAGAGTAACTTGGGTACAAGTTTCGCCCGGTCCAGGAGGAACCCCCGAGTGAAAAACTACTCCATCTTCGAGCAAGCGCTGAAGTTTTCCGGCGTCGAAGAGACGGAAAACCTCGGTGAAATTGCGAGCCTCGCCCGTCGCGACTTTATCGAACACGAGAGTTTCATCTGTCACACGACGACAGCTTCGGTCGAGTACGCCTGTCTGATGATCGAGAATGCGCTGTTGCTGCGTACGAACCGCGCCGGCAGGGTTTATGCGGGGGTCGAAAAGTTTTCGGCGCTGCAGCCAATCATCGATCGCTACATGCGCATCGCCGACATTTCGGAGTCCGTGTATCTGTTTGGCGAGGATGATTGGCGGCCGCCGCGCCATCCGAACATCAGGCTCGTGCCGTTGAAGCACGAGTTTCGCCTCGCGCGCGAGTGGTTCGTCATCACTCACTCGCCGTCGCTTAACTGCGCGCTCGTGGCCTACGACGAAGGCGCGATTGAAGCGTCGCTATCGGAACAAATCCGCTACTGGGCGCTCAAGACAAGTAATCCTGATGTTGTTCACTCTCTGGCGAGGTCAGTGGAAGGCGTGATCGACTGGACGCTCGCGGCTTGATCACGGACTCCACGGATCGAGTCTCTATCTGTGCCGTCAGTATGCGGCTGATCCTCTTCGGCAGGAGCTTCGACGCAGTCAACGCAACGGCGCCCACAAGCTCGACAACGTCACCGCCGCCGCGCCAGTGTTCGCGGACCACGCGCGGATCCGTCACCATCATCAACCGCAACAACGAGAGCGCGATCAGGTAAGCGTCGTCTACCTGTCCGACAAACGGCAGCATGTCGGGAATCAGATCGAATGGGATCACCGCGTACACGATCGCTCCGGCAACCAGCAGTCTCTCTTTCGACGGCACCCGCGAGTCGACCATCAAACGCCAACACAAAACCAGCAGGTTGGGAATGAAATACAGCAAGTTTGCCATTCGGCTCCGCGTACGCGCGCGCAGGCTTGGTTCTGACATGCTTCCTCCTACATAATCTGCCGCAGACGTCAGTCAACACTACCACAATATGGACATTCTCGAACGAATTCGGCAACGCGCCGCGTCAAGACCGCAGCACATCGTGCTTCCCGAAGGTAACGATCCGCGCACCGTAGTCGCAGCCGCGCAGTGCGTAGCTCAACGTATCGCGCGTATCACGATGTTAGGCGACGAAGAAGTCATTCGCGCCACCGCGCGCGACAATGGTGTGGACCTTGGCGGCGTCGCCGTCGTGGATCATCGCCGCGCATCGGATTTCGACAAGATGGTCTCGTTTCTGTACGACTTGCGGCGCGCGAAAGGCATGATGCCCGACGAAGCGCGCGCGCAAGTCTCGGATCCGCTGTACTACGGCAACCTGATGGTCCGGATGGGCCAGGCAGACGGCTCCGTAGCGGGTGCGACGAATACGACTTCGCACACCGTGCGCGCGGCGCTGCACTGCATTGGCGTCCGCACCGGATTCTCGCTGGTTTCGAGTTTCTTCCTGATGGCGACGCGCAACACCGACGTCGGACAGGATGGCGCGTTGATTTATGCCGATTGCGGAGTTGTGATCGAGCCGACCGCCGTTCAACTGGCGGAGATCGCGCTGGCGGCCGCGGATTCGTGCCGGGCGCTGCTCGGCGCCGAGCCGCGCGTCGCGATGCTGTCCTTTTCCACCAAAGGCAGTGCGACGCATCGACTGATCGATAAAGTCGTCGAAGCGACGCGCACGGTTCGAGCACGCGCACCCGAGTTGCAGGTCGACGGCGAACTTCAGGCGGACGCGGCGCTAGTACCGCTGGTCGCGCAGTCGAAAGCGCCCGGCTCGCCCGTCGCCGGCCGTGCGAACGTCCTCATCTTTCCCGACTTGCAAGCGGGAAACATCGCGTACAAACTTACTGAACGGCTCGCCGGCGCGACGGCAATCGGGCCGATTTTGCAGGGACTAGACAAGCCCGCCAACGATCTTTCGCGCGGATGTACGGCGCGAGACATCGTGGACGCGGTAGCGATCACGGCCGTTCAGGCGCAGGCGCGCAAGGGGACCGAGGCAACGTAGACACGGATCGGGCATCAAAAACCCTGATCCCGGAAATTGGTTAATCCGTGTTCCCGATTAAACACACAGTTGCAGTTTTTGTGGTGATCGCGGCTTTCTTCGCGACCGCCTCCGCTCAACGTCCAGCTCCATCGCCTTCACCAACCCCGGACGAGACCGTCAAAGTTTTCACCGAAGAGGTGCGGCTTCCGCTCACCGCCGTCGACTCCTACGGCCATTACGACCCGACACTCCAGCTCGACGATATTCTCGTGCTCGAAGACGGCGTCGCGCAGCAACTGCGCAGTGTCACGCACGTGCCGGCGAACGTTTTGTTTGTGCTCGATACCGGCGGTGAATTGAGCGGGCTCGGCGGAATGTCGAAGAGCACGAGCCTGACGCGTCAGGTCGCGACCGAGTTGGTTGGCAAACTTCAGCAGGGTTCGTGGATCGCCGTCATGCAGTCCGGCAATACGACCGAGATGCTTCAGTCATGGACCAGGGACAAGTCGACTGTTTACAGGACACTGAAAAACAAGCTGATCTCGAGCAAGCGTTCGTGCATCTCCGAGGCGATTGGCAGTGCGAGCCAGCAGTTGAAAGATCGGCCCGAAGGCAGCCGTCATGTCGTGTTGATTACCGATGGCGTCGACTCACCGGGAGTAAAGGTCGATCGTGAAGAGGCTGTGAAGAAACTGATTGCGGCGCGCGCTACGGTCCACGTCATCAGCTACACGGAGTTTGTACAACAGAAGAGCCCGAAGCAGGATGCGGTGACTGCTGGTGGTCCACGTCCGCCCAGCTCGGATCCGATCCGAGCAACCGATCCGACGCAGCCTCCGAGCCAGAACCGTTCGCCGTCCTTCGGCATCAGCGTCCGGTTCGATCCCGCGATGAAACGGCAGCGCAAAGCGTACGAAGCTGAGGTCAGGAAGAGTCAGCAGGTTTTGAAGAACGTCGCCGAGGAAACAGGCGGCAAGTTGATGCTTCCGCTGAATGGCGACGAAATGCTGGCGCAGGCTGGTGAAGTTGCGCGCGCTATCGGAGCTGAGTACGTCGTCACTTACAGACCAAAGCGCCCGCTCGCTGAAGCGAGTCCCGGTGAGTATCGCCGGATTCAAGTTGCTTCGAGAAGGGTGGGGTTGAGCTTACATTCACGTCGCGGGTACGTCGTTCCGACGCCCTAGTCATTTGTCATTTTCCATTTCTCATTTGTCATTTTCCATTTCGGTAAGCGCCTCGATTGAATCCCAGCGAACTGAAGTCCACCGAAATGACAAATGAAAAACGGGAAATGGAAAATGAAAAATGACCTACGGCGAAACCGCGATCTCCATTTGCGCTTCCGTCGTCTGCATTAATTGCCGCACGTCGAATTGATCCGGCTTCGGCATCAACGACCGCCGGTGTAGCTCTTCCCAATCTTCCTTCGGCACGCGATGAAACGCGTCGACCACTTTCGGATCAAACTGCCGTCCAGCCCAGTCGTCCAACTCCTGCGCAGCTGCTTCGTACGACTTGCCGCGGCGGTACACGCGATCGCTCGTGATTGCGTCGAAAGCGTCGGCGACGGCGAAGATGCGAGCACAGATATCGATGTCTTCTGCGCGCAGTCCGAGCGGATAACCGGTGCCGTCCCACTTTTCGTGATGTTGGGCCACCACTCGCGCCGCGCCCTGTAGAAATTCGATGCCGCGCAGAATCTGCTGGCCGTGCAGCGGATGCTCACGCATGCGCACCCACTCTTCTTCCGTAAGCTTCGCCGGCTTGCGCAGAATGGAATCCGGCACGCCGATCTTGCCGATGTCGTGCAACAACGATCCAAACTCCAGCGACTTCATCTCGTCGCTGCTCAGACCGTATTCGCGTCCGAGTCGCAAACTGTAGCTGACGACGCGTTCCGAGTGTCCATGAGTTTCCGAGTCTCTCGTTTCGAGTGCGGCAGTCAATGCTTTGAGCGTCGAGGTGTATGCGCCTTCGAGTGAGTTCAGGGCGCGATCGAGCTCGACTGTTCGCTGTTCCACCAGTTCTTCGAGATGGTTTTCGTAACGGCGTTTGGCGACGACGAGCTCGTGATGTTCGAGTGCGCGCTTCACGACGGCTTCGACCTGGCGCAGGTCGAAGGGCTTCATCAGGTAATCAAACGCGCCGAGACGCAGCGCGCCGATGGCGCTTTCTACCGTTTGCATGCCGCTTATCATCACGACGACTGTGTCCGGGGAGAGCTGTTTGACGTGCGGGATCATCTCCAGGCCCGTCATGCCGGGCATGGTGATGTCGCTGATCACTAGCTGAAATTCGCCCTCGCGCAGGCAGGCGAGTGCGTCTTCGGCGGAGCCGGCTTTGAGACACTCGTAATCTTCGCTGAGGAGGTCGGCCAAGATCTCGGTGATCTCGCGTTCATCATCAACAATCAGAATGCGGGGCAGCGCAGTTGTCGGCATGTCGTCTTCTCCTGAAGATGGCAGGGCACGGCGGCGAGCATCGGGACTGCTGAAAGCTCGTTGGCTTAAGTGAGAGTCTTGAGGGTTGGGAACTCCAGGACGTGCCCTGGCCCAATACCTGGCTCAGGCATTCTAGCCCTTTTCGCCTGACGGTGGCAAACAAGTTTTTACCTCCGAGAGCAAATCCGTAAAACTTCGGGGTTTAACTGCGATCTGGGCCGATTATTTGCGATGGGGCGGGTAGTTTCGTAGTGGTTGCCAATCGCGCGAAAGGGCCTTATGATGTCAGCCCTTCAGCCGGAGTGGCGAAATTGGTATACGCACCAGACTCAAAATCTGGCGAGCTTCACTGCTCATGTCGGTTCGAGTCCGACCTCCGGCACCAGCAATGGCCTTCATTGCTCTCGCACTCTATTTTCACAACTTCGCTGTTTACCCCACCCCGTGACAAGTATTCTCAGGCTCGGCAATTCGCGTAGTTGACATAACTATTAGAGGGACACGTTTGCTCGATCACCCCAAGTGAAAGGGTAGAATTCTGATAGATTTGCCGACTCTTTCGGCCTACTCCACCCTCGATTTGCAAGTAAGTTCTTTGTTTGCAGAGATAACGAGGGGTGAAAATATTTTTCAGCATGTGTTTTATTCTTAAATGTAGCCTTGATCAATACAAAACTTTAGGCGTATACAATGGGGGATGCCGGGGTTTGAAGAAATTATTATCTACTCTGCCGGGGCTATCCTGTTGGCTGTGACCGCCAGTAAGTTCGTGCTGCGGGAACTAATATCCTTAGTTTTAATCTATAAAGAGCTCATGGCAGTGATAAAAAGCGACTATCCGGGCCATTCCTCGGCCCAGGTAGTACACCAGTTGAAACGAAAACCGCATAAGGTATCAGCTGGGAAGTTTACCAATCACCTCAATTCGTAATTCATACTTGTTGCAAGCGCACCCGACTTGTCGGTGCGGCACTAATGCTATTCACGAATTCAAGCTCCGAATTGTGACGCGACTTCCGATACAGATGGACCAGTAAAACTACGCTGGCCCATGCCTACGGTAAAGGCTCCGTGCTTTCTCGGCTATTGACTCGGTAATCGACTAAGGTAAGGGCGAAAGAGTTCGTAATTCGATCAGGCGACCTTAGAACGCAGATAGTCGCCGCCGCGAATAAGTTTGGCATCACCGGGGTTTCGGTTATATACGTAGATCCATCCGTCGCGACTGCTTCCGTCAGCCATTGAGACCTTCACCTTCTTGCGAACAAAAAGGCTTCCATTCGGATCCGACGGATCAAATTCCTCATATTGATCCAAGGCTTCGAGTATTCGCGCGTCTGACGGCAAGGCGAGCAATTCACCATGAATAATAGTCCGCGATGAAGGATCGAGTACGGCCCCAGGATAGTCACCGAAATCGTAGAGCCTTCCCCGAACGTAGGCTGACCCAAGTCGACGAAAGCGCTTGAGAACTGATGCGATCTCTTTAGGAGGCTCGCTTGGACGGAGAGTCCCGTACACGAATAGATGTTGGCTCATAGCCTCAATGTCAATAGGTTTGCCAAACCTTCGTAGCCATTCTCAGGATTTGATATGTATTGCCTCACCCGGTCATGTCTATTCAAACAATCAAGATAATAACCGAACATGGCCTCTATCTCTGAGTGTTGGAGCTGCTTTGACACCTTCAAGAAGGCGATGAATTCGAACAAATTTAATTAGTCAGTAAAAGCAGGATCTTCTCTAATTACGATCTCGTTCACTGAGTCTGCGTCACTTAAGTGATCAAGCCTATCCCTCATTTGCTTGAGAGTTGTTGCTTCATAGAACTTCTCGTAAAGACTAGATGCCCACTTGGCTCGTTGAAGAGCTGAGTTGCGTCGATAGACTAAGGCGGCGAATCCCGCGGCAAGCGCGGTGCCGACTGCAGAGATCGTGCCCATCATCATGTAGACGATTTCTACACGGTCCTTCCAATTCATCTTTCCTCCTGCATGCGTACTGTATTGGTTGGGATATGAGGGCGGCCAATTCTGCAGTACGCAGGCAAACAAAGCAAGTGTGAATGATGCCGAGCGAGGCATTGTCCGCTTTGTGGTTGAAAACCTGGCACTTTTAACAGTTTCACAACCTGAAATTAGCCAATATATTTCGCCGGTCCAAACATGGCGTAGAAGGAGACCGGGGATGAGAAAGCTAATCGTTGCGTGTTTTGCTCTGATTCTAGTGGTCGCGGCGAACGGTGTCGCGCTGGCGCAGACGGAGACTGCCAGTGGAGCCGAAATGGAGAAGGACCTGGCGCTCCTGCGTCGGAATCTGCGGTCGGAGAAGAAGCAGATTATCGCGATGAACTTGTCGTTGACTGACGCGGAGGCGACGAAGTTCTGGCCGGTCTACGATCAGTACGCCGCCGAGATGAGCAAACACTACGATGAGTTTTATGCGGTGATCAAAGACTACGCCGCGAACCAGAAGACGCTGACGGACGCGCAGGCGCTCAGCATGATCAAGCGTTGGAGCGCGATCCAGGTTGACACGGCGAAGACGAGACAGAAGTACGTCGACCTCATCGAGAAGGCGCTTCCCGGACGAAAGGCCGCGCTGTTCTTCCAGGTCGATCGACGTCTTTACGCGCTGATAGATTTGCAGATCGCTTCGGAGATCCCACTGGTCGTTCAGCAACAGTGATGACCCGGCGGGATTCCCCGACCCGCCAGCCGTAATTACTGGACCAGCAGGCGCAGGTTCTGTTCCAACTGTTTAGCATCGACGAGAAGGTCGGCCTCGTGTGGGTCGGCCTTAACGTTTTGTGGAGCGCAGGTCTGGTAGAAGTAGTTCAACTCCAGAGCCGAGGCGAGGGTGAAGAAGCAGTTGTTGATGCAGTCTGTGTGATGTCGGAGCTCGAGGACGCTGCCGCCGTCGCGCATGAAGAGCATATTCGTCAAACCCGCGCCGTGGTTTGAAACAACGTAACGCGCGCGCGAACAAACGCGCACCTGTTGCTCGAACGAGAGCTCTTCCGTACGAACGGTCTGAAATCCAAAGCTGGACAGGATGGGCAGGATCTCGTCTTCGTTAACGATTCTTCGCTTCCCTGCCCTTTCGCGGCTAATGTAAACCCGATCGCCTTCACTGATCCTATCCCCATAAGCTGCTAGCACCGTGTTTCGGACGCCGCGAATGGCCTCAGCATGGTAGTGCCCCGGCGGCGCAGTGTGCGAAGGCATTATGAGGTTTCGACATTCAACGAATTCGTTCTCATCGATGAAGTCGACCGTGTGGACGCCGAATACTGCGAGCGATGATTTCACGTATTCAAGATCCTGGTAACTTCCCGGCAGGACCAACAGCAGATCATTCACCCGATCTCGCACCGCGAACAGTCGCGTCAGCGCATCCGCGAGCCAGTGAAAATAACCGGTGCTCCAGTAATTCGTTATCCAGAGCGCATCCGCATCAATCCGGCGACGCCTGCGAAACACATAATTCTTCGTCAGAAACTTCAAAACCGTGCGCCGTTTCCACTGGTCCAGGTGATACGGAAACGCAAATGACTCAGGCAGTATCTTCGTGCCTTCAAACAGCAACCCTTCGGGACTCGCCAGCACATCGCGAAACCTCAACAACTCACTTTCAGGAATCACGCGCTGGAGCTCGCCTTCAAACAGCGCCAGATGCTCTCGATCGAAATTGACGGGTAGCTTTCGCCGTGCGACGGTTTCCGCGTAGACCGGTGATATGAGTTCACGCCTCATGAACGATCAATCAGAAAGTACTCGTTGATCTTGTCGAGGATGATGACGTTCTGAGCGCACAGCTCGTATCCGTGCCCATTCATCATCCGCACGATCTGCGACTCGCGCGGGTCGAGCCCTTCGTCTTCGACGACGATGATCCGCGGCCTGAACCGCGTCCAGTCGTTCGACTCCAACACCTCGAAATCATGCCCTTCAACGTCGACGTTCATGAAGTCGATCGACTGCCCGGCAGGCAGATGCCGTTCGAGGACTTCGGCGAGCGGAAGCGTCGGCACGGGAATCTGCGCCTTGACGTGTTCGAGCATCTCGATCTGTCGCAGGAAATCGGGCGAGAAACTATTCATGGGCGAGTCTTCGGCGATGAAGTAGTAAGTCATCGACCCACGCTCGCGCGAAACGCCCTGTTCGAGATTGACGTCCCTCGGCCTGACTTTGTCGAACAACTGCTTGCTGCCGGGCCGCGCCTCGACGTTGATGCCGCGCCAGCCGTTCAGATAGAAGAAGTAAGTATTGGAGAAGAGCGTCGGATGAAAGGCGCCGACGTCGACGTAGAACCCGCTCATCTTATCGGAGCCGAGGAGGTGGCGAAGGATCATGTCTTCCCCCGCGGACGAAAACGACGGCGCGTACGAGTCGTAACCGAGTATCGCGTGCTGAAAGGATCGCTTGAGACTGAGAGGCAGCCACCGTCGCGTAAGAGTTCGCAAGCTTAGCATCGTTTTAGCCGGAGCTACTTAGTATCAAAATAACCGCGTCGCGGTCAAAATGGTTTGCCTGCCGGTTAAGCTGACCGCCCCAAACGTCTCAACACCCAGCAATAACCCATTGGCACGGCAGTAGCTTAACGGAAGCCGGGCGGTGCGAGCCCGGTTCATTGGTCATTTGCCATTGGCCATTTCTCATTTCTCATTTCATAAGCGCCCGCCGCTCAGCCACAAATGACAACTGGTAAATGCCAAATGGAAAACGACAAATGACTCTTCCCGCCGGTGAACGACAATGTTTCTGAACAGCGACAACTCAATCTCCCGCGCCGGACGCAAACTCTGGCCGCTTCCCGTCTTCGTGCTCCCGTTCGTGTTGGCCCTCTGTTATCTCGCTCCCGCTTTGTTTGGCTCGGCCCTGGGCGAATCTATCGTCGCTTTCTCTGTACTCCAGGTGCTGATGAGCGGCGCCGTCTGCATGGCGTGGCGCAACAGCTACGAACAACTCACCGGCGTCAAACTCGAGCTCTCAAGCCTGCGAGGCATCGTCGACGTGTCGCGCGACGCCATCATCGGCGTCACACCTGACGGCGTGATCATGAGTTGGAACACCGGCGCCCGCGGCATCTACGGCTACACCGCGCGTGAAGCGCTCGGCTCGCCGGTATCGATGCTGTTCGATCATCGCAAAGGCCTCGAAGCGAGCGCACTGTTCGAGAAAGTCTCGCAAGGCGAAAACGTCAGCCAGTATGAAATGGTCCACCTGAAAAAGGGACACACGCCCATCGACGTCTCGCTCACGATCTGCCCGATCATGGACGGTAAGACGATGACGGGCGCTTCCGTCGTCGCGCGCGACATCACCGAGCGCAAACGCGCCGCCGGCTCTCTTGCCCAACAGGCCGCGGCGATGAAAGCGTCGATGGACGGCATGGCCATCATCGACCACAGCGGCACCTGCACATACCTGAACGACGCCTACGCGAAGATCTTCGGTTACACGAATCCCGCTCGACTCATCGGCTCGAGCTGGGAAATGTTTTTCTACGAAGAAGAACTGCGCCGCCTGAAAGAACAGATCATGCCCGCGGTCTGGCGCGACGGCTCGTGGCGCGGCGAAGCCATCGGCCTGAAAGTTAACGGCGGCGTGCTGCCGCTCGAGATCTCGATCTCGAGTGTCGACGGCGGCGGGCTCGTGCAAGTCGTGCGCGACATCACCGAACGTAAACAACTCGAAGAAACGCTCCGCAACACGTCTCTCAAAGACGACCTGACCGGACTGTTCAACCGCCGCGGACTGCTGAAACAAGCCGCGCCATACTTCGACTTCGCTCGCCGTCAGAAAGAAAGCCTGCTGCTGCTCTTCATCGACCTCGACGGCATGAAGCGCATCAACGACGAGTTTGGACACAACGAAGGCGACAACGCACTCATCAAGACCGCTGAGATACTCAACCGCAGTTTCCGCAGCACCGACATCATCGCACGCCTCGGCGGCGATGAGTTCACAGTTCTCGTCACCGATCGGAACGCGAATAAAGACGACGCCATCACGCGTCTCAACGACAATCTCAAGGCCTATAACGAAGCCGAACAACGCGGCATCAAGCTGGCATTCAGTATCGGCGTCGCACAACTCGAACCCGAACGCATGACGTGCTTCGATGAGTTGCTCGAACAAGCGGACCAGGCGATGTACGAACAGAAACGAATGAAGCGTCGCCGAGCGGCCGAGCGCGGCCACCTGCGTGCGGCGGCAGTCGACACCGCGCAAACGCCCGCGAAATCGATTCCCTTCGCTGTATCGGGCAGTTCAAGAGTGTTCGGCGCGAGCCGCGGCGCTTTCGATAACGCCGCGATCGGCATGGCTGTCGTTTCAGTCGACGGCAGTTGGCTCCAGGTCAACGATGCGATGTGCAAGCTCGTCGGATACTCCGAACAGGAACTGCGCGCCACCAGTTTTCAACGGCTCACGCATCAGGAAGATCTGCGCCACGTGCAAACACACATCCAGCGCGTGCTCGAAGGTTACATTCAGAGTCACGAACAGGAGAAGCGCTACGTTCACGAGCAGGGACACGTCGTTTGGGTGCTCTGGCATGTTTCGCTCCTGAAAGATTCGGAGACAGGCGCGAAGCGGCTCTTCTTCCAGGTGCAGGACATCAGCGACCGGAAGAAAGCCGAAGAGCAACTGACGCAGGACACGCTCACCGGCCTCCCAAATCGCGCCCGATTCCACGATCTGCTCAAGCTGCGCGTCGCGCGGAAGACGCAGAACAAAGGACGCCAGTACGCGGTGCTGCTGCTCGACGTCGATCGCTTCAAGCTCGTCAACGACAGTTTAGGAAATGCAAGCGGAGATCAACTGCTGATCCAGATCGCGCAGCGAGTGAAGACGTGCATGCGCCAGAACGACGTGCTCGGACGCGTCGGCGGAGACGAGTTCGCCGTCCTGCTCGACGATGTTACCGGCGAGGAAGAAGCGTCGTCAGTGGCGACGCGTATTCAGCAGGCGATGGCGATCTCGTTCAACCTGTTGGGCCAGGAAGTTTATACAACGCTGAGTATCGGCATTGCCGTCGGCTGCGACAATGGCGAACAGGTTTCAGACACGTTACGCGACGCGGAGACGGCGATGCATCGCGCCAAGGCTTGCGGACGCGCGCGTTACGAGGTGTTCGGACGCGACATGCACGGCGAGTTGATGAGCCGTCTCAAGATGGAGACCGATCTGCGGCACGCATGCGAGCGCGAGGAGTTGTTCGTCGATTATCAACCGATCGTTTCGCTACAGACCCGCACGCTGATCGGCTTCGAAGCGCTGGTACGCTGGCGTCATCCGGAGTTTGGGCTTGTGCCGCCGCAGGACTTCATTCCCGTTGCGGAAGAGACCGGAGAAATCCTGACGATCGGGCAAGTGGTGCTCGAATCGGCGTGCCGGCAGGCGCACTACTGGCTCGAGGCTTATCCTGCGTCCCCGCCGTTGTTCGTCAGTGTCAACTTGTCGGTGAAGCAGTTCAATCAGCCGGGTCTCGTCGAAAACATCGCGCGGTTGCTGAGCGAGTTCAAGTTGCCGCCGCGTTGTTTGAAACTCGAGATTACGGAGTCAGTCTTTAGTGACAATCTGGAAGCGGCGGTCGGGCTGTTGACGCAGTTGCGAGATCTCGGTGTGCAGTTGAGCATCGACGACTTCGGCACGGGTTATTCGAGCTTGAGTTATCTGCAACGTTTCCCGATCGATACGTTGAAGATCGATCGCTCGTTTGTTACGCAGATGATGGAGAACGAGGAGAACCTGGCGATCGTCCGCACGATCGTGGCGTTGGCCCAGAATCTTGGGATGGACGTCGTCGCCGAGGGTGTCGAGACTGAAGATCAATTAGCGTTGTTGCGGAAGTTGGAATGCGAAAACGGTCAGGGCTATTTGTTCTCGACGCCGCTTGGTGGACCACAGCTCGATCAGTTCATCGCCAACTGTAATCTCGAAACGCCGGAAGCGCTGGTTGCGTAGTTAAGTAAACATTCGACCGGATTCGTTTACATGTGTCTCCCCCTTGCGCCACGTTAATGGATTGGATTTTTTTGAATTTCCTTACCATGTGTCTCTCGCTCGCGGGACGGGCAGTGAATAGGAAATCTCTCTACATCGCGACTTTGTATAGATCCCGCCCGGCATCTTTCACGATCAAAGTATCAGGATCCGATGCGAAGCCCGAAGGATCGAACGTGCGGTGATCCAGGTAGTCGAGGTTCACGCGTCTGCACGTCTGCTCGTCAATTCCCGTAGCCATTGTGATTCGGTAACGCGGCACGATTTTCCCATCGGCGTCGACTCTACCGGCATAGGCAACGTGCGCCAGATGCGCTGCTATGCAGAGGTTCTCGCGCAACTCCTGCGAAGCGCCAAGCATGTCGCGCACGACTTCGAGCGGCGCGTAACCATACTTTTCAATCAAAGCACCGTGTGTCTCAGAGAGCTTAGTCAAATGTGGAGCAAAAATAATCAGCTCGCCGCCGTCTTCGACGATCGCGCCGAGTTTGTAACTCGCCTTTCCTCCGACCCACAGTTCGTCGTAATGGGGATCGAGCAACGCGACTACTCGCTTGTATTTTCGACCCGTGTAACGAATGTGGATCTCGCGGCTGAGAGCAGCGGCGCGCCGGAAAGCTTCGCGGATATCGCCCGTGAAAAGTCCGTAGGTGACTAGCTGCCCATCATCAGCACGAGACACGACCGTATTCAGCGAAATGATCCGAGCGGGAATGAGATCCGTAGCTGCTTCGATCAGCATGCGCGTCGGCGTCTCGACCTGTCCGATCGTGTTCTCGATCCCGGCGAGCGCGCCGAGCCAGTGCGTCGTGTGCGTCAACTCCGGCCCGGCAACGCCAGGAAAGAAATACTTCGCGCCGCCCGCGAATCCTGCGACCTCATGCGGCACCGTCGCACCGAAAACGACCACCGTGTCGTAAATTCCCGGCGCAAGCGCCTCATTGATCGTCACGGGAACCGGGTAATCAATCAGTCCGCCGGTCAACGCGCTCGCCTTGGCGGCACTGAGCTCGCCCAGCGTAACGATATAGTCCGCGTTGTCCCAACGGTGATCGAATATCCGTCCGGCGAAGGTCTCGGTCCCAATCTTCGCCAGCTTCTGCGCGTCAGTCATCGGCGGATGCGTGCCCTGCGCGACGAGCGCGTCGAAATAAGCAACACCGCGTTTAGTCAGAAACTTATCAGCAATCGGAAAAAGGAGATGGGTATTATCGTCGCGGGTTTTGTCCGGGATGACGGCGAGGACGCGTTCACCGCGTTGGACCGCGTTCAGCGCTTCGTTAACGATGATGGTGATAGTGGCGTGATCGACTTCATTTGCCATATATCATTTGGCATTTATCATTTGTCATTTTCGTTTGCGGTAGAATGCGAAATAGCGACATGGCCGTCCTCCTGAAATGAAAAATGATAAATGCCAAATGACATATGGCAAATGAAGGTCGGTTTCCACTATTTCCTGTCACTGACTGCTTCGAGCCCCGATCCGCCTGCTGCGTACTCGGGTTGCACGTTGACGACTCCGTATAGCCGATCCTCGCCCTCCCTGATCGCGGCCATCATCCAAAGGAAGTTGATCTGCCCGCCCGGCGCGGCGACGTTTGGATGATAACCCTGGGGCATCAGCACGCAGTCACCTTCGCGCACGACCTGGACCAGCTCGGGCTTGTCAGGATCGGTGTAAACAAACTGGACGCCGAACGAAGGCGATGGCATGTCGATGAAGAGATACGCCTCTTCGAGAAGTTTCGAGTGCTCGTGCGGCGGCCACGAAGTCCAGTTGCCGGGCCGCGAGAAAGTGACGCCGGCCATGATGCGCCCGGCTTCGACGTTCGCTCCGATCAAAACGTTGAGATCTCGTTCCGCGGGAGGCTTGCCGGCGATCAGGTGCAGCTTCGGGTTCTCGCGCACTTCCTTGTACGACACAAACTTGACCGGATAGCGTTTGTCGACCGGCGCGGAGACTTCGGCGAAATCGCATCCTTCAGCGCCCGGCTCGACTTCGACGTCCGAATCGCGCGGGACGTAAACCGCGTCGTACTGATCGAGTTGAAACGATTCGCCGCCGGTGGTCACTTTCGCGCTGCCTTTGAGACAGATCAATCCGATCTCGTGATTGTTGCTGGAAAACTTTTCCGGCGCGTCGCCGGCGTCGAGCGTGATGCGGCCGTAGTGCAGATAGCGCGAGGCCGTGTCGCCCGGCTTCACCGCGGTGCGCCGTCCCTTCCCTTCGTGCGTCTTCGGCACGAAACAGGTCTCAGGTGTGATTGGGTTTTGTTTTAATTCCGGTTTCATGAATCTCCCCTTATTTCAACATTAGTATCAATCAGTGCGGCCGTCTCGAGTTAAAGATACCAAGACCCAAGTCCAAAGACCCAAGACGCAAGACCCCTAAGCGACCATCGGCGCCGCGAACGCGGGTGCGGCAACGAGGGCGACAGCGCCACGCAGACGCGGATGCTCTTCGGCAGGCACGATGAGAATCTCAGTTGCGCCGCCGAAGTCAGTCAAAGTTCTTTCACGCAAAGCACTGCGCACTATCGGCTCGATCAAGCTCCACGCCGTCGTGATCTCGCCGCCGATGTAAATGCGCGCCGGATCGAGCGAGTTGACGATCGACGCGAGACCGAGACCGAGATATCGCGCGGTCGAGTTGATCGCCGCCAACGCCTTCGCATCGCCGGCCCGCGCGCGTGCGATCAAATCCTCGACGGTGAAACTCGCCGTCTCCGCCTCGCGCGGTTTCGGCTCCGACAGATCCGTTCCGAAGTAACGCGACAGCGTCGCGAGGTTCGACACGTACGATTCCCAGCAACCCGTCGCACCGCATGAACAGCGTGGTCCATCGATACTCAACGGCACGTGACCAAACTCGCCCGCCGTATTGTGACGGCCGCGCATCACTTCGCCGTTCACCACAACGCCGACGCCGACGCCGTCCGAGACGCTGACGAAGACAGAATTCGCCGAAGCGACGACGTCGCTGCGCGTGGCCCACAGTTGCGCCAGCGCGCACGCTTTTCCGGAGTTCTCGATGTGGACCGGAATTCCGAACGCCGCCGTCAGCGGATCGCGCAAGTTGACGTCGCGCCAACCGAGTGTGGGCGCGTGCAACACGCGGCCCAACGCCGGATCGACCATGCCGGGCACGACTACGCCGACACCTTCGCAGGCGCCGACTTCGCTGAAGTCCCCGAGCGTCTGCTTGATGCGACGCGCCAGGTCTTTCGTTAACACGTCGATGTCCTTGCTCGTTTGGAAACTGTTGACGACGCCCAACTGCTTGCCCATCAGGTCGGTGAGCAGGATGTAAGTGCGAGAGGCGCGAATGTCGACGCCGACGACGCAACGTTGCCGCGAGTCGATGTAAAGAAACGTGGGACGGCGGCCGCGGCCGACGGCTTCGCCGACCGCACCTTCGAAGATCAGCGACTCCGCCAGCAGTTCGCTCACGAGCAGACTGGCGACGCCGCGGCGGACGTTCATCAGTCGCGCGAGGTCGGCGCGGGAGATGGGCTGATGGGCGCGGATCAGGTTCAGAGCGATCTGGCGGTTGATCTCGCGGCTGGTGCCGCGGCGGGCCACTTTGAAATCGTGTGGGTTGATCTTGCGCATATGTACCTAATTAAGACTTATTAAGCACACTCGGAAGAAACAATTACTTCTTCCCCCAGGAACCTGTGAACGTGGATAAACCGGAATTTGTCTAAACGCGGAACATATACTCCTCCGCCTCCAGACCTGTCAAGAGTTTTATTGTTTTTTAGACGGCGCGAGAGGTGCGCCAGCGATCGACGGCGACGGCGATCACGATGATCGCGCCGATGATGATCTCCTGGACGTAGTTGGGCCAACCAACCTGCTGGCAACCGTTTCGCAGAAAGGCCATGATCAAGGCGCCGATCATCGAACCCAGGATGCTTCCCTCGCCGCCGTTCAAACTCCCGCCGCCGATCACCACGGCCGCGATGATGTCCAACTCGGAACCGGCGGCAACTGTCGGATCGCCTTGCCGCAGACGCGACATCTGCATCACGCCCGCAAGACCGAAGAGCAGGCCCGCGATGCCGTAGATCCAGATCTTCAAGCGATCGGTCGCGATGCCACACGCGCGCGCCGCTGCTTCGTTCGAACCGAGCGCGAAAATACGTCTGCCAAACACTGTCTGCCGCAACACGATCGCGGCCAGCACCGCCAGCACGATCGTGATCCACACGCCCGGCGCGACCAGCAGCCACGAAGGATTCGGAAACATCACGAGCAACTCATTCAGCCACGTGCCCGGCATGTTTACCGTTTGCTGATTCGCAAGCCACTTCGCCACGCCGCGGCCGATGCCGAGCATTCCCAGCGTCGCGATAAACGGCACGACCTTCAGCCGCGTGATGACGAACCCGTTTATGACGCCGACGAGACCGCCGACGGCGATGCCCATCGCGAGCGCAAGCGACGGCGACATGCCGGCGTTGATGCTCAGCGCAGTCACGACGCCAGTCAACGCGATCGTCGAGCCAACGGCGAGATCGATGCCGCCGCTGATGATGATCATCGTCATACCGATCGCGCCGATGGCGACGATCACTGTTTGCGAGAGAACGATGCGCAGGTTGTTGGGTGAGAGAAACCGCGACGGCGTCTCCATGAGGAGCGTGAAGATGCCAATGACGAGCAGCAGGCCGAGCGCCGGCCCCACGCGATTAAGCCAGCTTTGCAGTGACGTTGCGCTCAGGAACGAGCGGGTTGGTTTTATGTCGGCGACCATGTTAGCCACAAGAAGGCACAAAAAGCACAGAAGGCACAAAAAGATTTTTTAGGTCAGGTTGCAGCTCTCGACAACCAGCGAGAGCACTCACAGCGAAAACGAACAGCGGATCACTCATGATTCAAAATCTCTTTGTGCCTTTTGTGGCTAACGTTTGCGCCTTCTTGTGGCTCACTTTAGATACTGGTCGAGCGGCGGATGTAATAGAGTCTTCACCTCGGGGGATTCCATATTTTCCTTTGTGACCAGCATCACGCCGGTGTCGATCTTCTTCTCGACGGTGCGTCCGAGCAGATTGTCGACCATCGTCCGCACGCCGAGATAGCCCATGTTGAACGGGTTCTGGACCACGATGCCGTGCAACTGTCCGGAGTTGAGCGCGTCGATGAACGTCTGGCTGACGTCGAAACCGACGAACGAGACCTTGCCTGCTTTGCCGATGTCCTGAAGCGCGAGCAGCATTCCGGCGGTGGATGATTCGTTAGGAGTAAAAATCCCCTGCACTTCATCGCCGAACCGATTGAGCAGGTTTTCAGCGGCGCGCTTGGCGGTGTCGCGCGTCGCGCCCGCGTATTGATCGGTTGAGACCAGTTCGATCTCGGGAAACTTCTGTTTGATCTGTTCGATGAATCCGGTCTCGCGCTCGGTGGTGCTCGCGGAGCCTTCCGCGTAGCGCAACACGAGCACCTTGCCCTTGCCGTTGAGCAGTTGGCCCATGCGATCGGCGGCGAGCGAGCCGCCCTTGCGATTGTCCGTGGCGACGAAGCTGACGATCTCGTCCGATTCCAAACCGGAGTCGATGATCACTGTCGGCACGCCTGCGCGCCGCGCGTCCGACACGGGCCGAACGAGCGCGTGGTTGTCGAGCGGAGCGAGCACGATGCCGCTCACGCCCTGCGCGGCGAATCCTTCGACGACCTGGATCTGCTGTTCGCGATCGTCTTCGCGCACCGGTCCTTTCCAGATGACCTCGACGTCAGTTCCCTGCGCCGCTAATTCCTGCGCAGCTTTGTTGCTGCCGGCGTGAATGCTCTTCCAGAATTCGTGCGTCGTGCCTTTCGGGATCACGGCGATGGTGAGCTTCTTCTTGCCGTTCGGCGTCGCGGTGCAGCTCAGCAGAAACGCAGATAACACCAATAAGATTAGGATCCTATGCATAGTTTTCCTCAGTTACTGGATTACCCAAACCTCCCATGCCCTCGATCAGCACCTCCATTTGGTCGCCCGGTTTCAGAAACACCGGAGGTTTGCGCGCGAACCCGACGCCGGCGGGCGTGCCGGTGGCGATCACGTCGCCGGGCTCGAGCGTGATTGTCTCGGAAAGAAACTCGATCAGCCGCGGCACGCCGAAGATCAGTTGATCCGTGTTCGAGTCCTGCATCGTCTGGCCGTTCAGGACGAGCTTGATCGACAGCTTGTGCGGATCGGGGATCGCGTCTTTAGTTATGATCGTCTGGCCCATCGGAGCGAACGTGTCGCACGATTTTCCGCGTTGCCACTGCCCGTCGCCAAACTGAAAATCGCGCGCGGTGACGTCGTTCAGCGCGGTGTACCCGAGCACGTAATCGTAAGCGCGATCGGCGCTGACGTTCTTTGCGCGACGGCCGATGACGACTGCGAGCTCCGCTTCGTAATCGACCTGTTTGCTCGACCGCGGCAGCACGACGGGCTCGCCGGGCGCGATCACCGAACTCGAAAACTTTGAAAAGACGACGGGCTTCTCCGGAATAGCCATCTTGCTCTCGGCCGCGTGGTCGCGATAGTTGAGACCGATGCAGATCAGTTTTCCGGGACGCGGGACGGGCGCGAACCAGTACGCGTCGCTGGCTGGGATCAGCCAGCCTCTTTCCTGTGCGGTGGCGAATGCCTTCTCGTCATCCACGATCGTTTCCGCAACCCGGCGCGCGCCCTCGAACCATTGGTCGTTCATGTTAAACCACTCGAGCGGATTGGCCGGACGATCGTCGAGGTCGAACAGCTTTTCACAGTCGAGCCGGTAACCGGTGTCGCGATCGCCGGAGTGGAGAACGATTCCCATGCGTGGCGTGTGCCAGTGTGATTCTTTGGTGGCGAAAGAGATGATGTGCATGAAGTTTTCGGTGAATTTTGTGCTTCTTGGTGGCCTCACGCTCCGTTGATGATGACGTAAAGCTCCTGTGGACCATGCACGCCGATCGCGAGCGTCAGCTCGATGTCGGCAGTGCGCGATGGTCCGGTGATGAACGTGACCGCCGGACTGATGTCTCCATCTTTACGAATGAAAGCGAGTGCTTCAGCGAGCGTTTGAAAAATCGACGAGGCATTGACGATGGCGATGTGTACCGGCGGCACCAGCGAGGCGAGACGGTGGCGTTCGCGAGCGGAGTCGAGCAGGAGCGTGCCGGTCTCCGCGATCGCGGCTTGCGCGGTCGTGATGCCCACGTCGAATTCAAATATCTCCTTCGCGCCCGGCGCAATCTCTCCAATCAATCCATTCAGCGCCGGCGCATCGGAGATCGCGATTCTCCGCGCACCGTGAACAGTGAGGATTTGTGTTACCGCCTGCCTGACTTCGGCTTCGTTTCGAGCAACAATGCAATGACCATTCACGGCTTCGACGTTGTCTCTGAACAACGCCACAAGTGAAGTGACCGTCGGAGTGGGCGCGACGACCGGAACAACGGTCTGCGGCGGTTCGTCATTGGGCACGCTCGCCGCGAGGTGCTTACGAATCGAGCTCAGGATCGTCTCTCTGCTATCCATTCGATAACTTACTCTTCCACTGATCGCGAAAACTCTGCCGTTCGATCGGACGCAGGTCGCGCCCGCTGGTCCACGCGCGAGAAAGCGGCATGACGCGCTGCATCATCCGGCCTGCCAGCGCACCCATCTTGTACAACGTCGGGCTCATCATTACTTTGGCCCATAGCTTGAACGCCAACCGTTCCCTGGCATCGCCTTTCGGGCTCGCCGCTATCTCGGACCGTAGATGCAGCAGCAACTGCGGAATGTCGATCTTCACCGGACAAACCTCGCGGCACGCGCCGCACAAACTCGAAGCGTACGGAAGTTGGGCCGTCTTCTCGATTCCGATCAACTGCGGCGTGATCACCGCGCCGATCGGGCCGGGATAGACCGAACCGTACGCATGCCCGCCAATCTGCTGGTACACCGGACACGCGTTCAAACACGCACCGCAGCGGATGCATGCGAGCGACTGGCGCGTCACGGGATGGGCCAGCATGCGCGAGCGGCCGTTGTCGAGTATGACGATGTGCAGCTCGTCCGGTCCTTCGTCCGTCGCGTTGCGTTTCGTTCCGGTAATGAACGACTGGTAGGCGGACATTCGCTGCCCGGCGCCGGAACGCGGCAACAGTTTCAGAAACGTATCGAGATCCGCAAAACGCGGGAGCACTTTCTCGATGCCCATGACGGCGATGTGAGTGCGGGGCAAGCTCGTCGTCAAACGAATATTGCCTTCGTTCTCGATTATCACGATCGTGCCGGTTTCCGCGATGCCGAAGTTGACGCCGCTGATTCCCACGTCAGCGGCGGCGAAGCGATCGCGCAGCGTTGCGCGCGCGGTGCTCGTCAGCTTCGCGACGTCGTCCGTCGGCGGCATGCCCAGAGTCGCCGTGAACAGTTCCGCGATCTGTCCTTTCGTTTTGTGAATCGCGGGCGCGAGGATGTGCGACGGCGTCTCGCCCGCAAGCTGGACGATGTACTCGCCGAGATCGGTTTCGACGACCTGCATTCCCGCGGCTTCGAGCGCGTCGTTCAGGTGCGTCTCCTCCGTCGTCATGCTCTTGCTCTTGACGACGGTGCGCGCGTTTCGCTCGCGTGCGAGGCCGCAGATGATGGCGTTCGCTTCGGCGGCGTCGATGGCCCAGTGGACCACCGCGCCGCGCTTCTCGGCATTCGCCACAAACGTTTCGAGGTAGCGATCGAGGTGCAGCAGCACGTCGTCTTTGATTGCGCGCGCCTCGGTGCGCAGGTCTTCCCAGTTGCTGAGACTGCGGGCGGCTTCGAGGCGGCGTTTGCCGAACAACGACGTCGCATGACGCAGCGCGCCGCGCAGTTGCGCGTTCGCCAGTGCGGCTTTCGCGTTCTCGCCAAACGTTTCGCTGCTTAAATGATTCATGCCTGAGAGGCCAATAATTCGGCCAGGTGCATCGCACGCACCTTCGATCCCTTGCGCGAGAGCCGCCCGCCGATCTGCATCAGGCAGCTTGCGTCGCCTGAAACGACAGCCTGCACGCCCGCGCGCTCGATCGCTTCTATTTTCTGGTCCAGTATCGCGACGGAGATCTCCGGATACTTTACGGAGAACGTGCCGCCAAAACCACAACACGACTCGGCGTTCTCGATCTCGACGAAGTCAGCGCCGCGAACGTTGCGAATCAAAGCGCGCGGCTCGCTCTTGACGTTCAGGTCACGCAGGCCGTGACAGGCGTCGTGCCACGTCAACTTGCCTGACCAGCTCGCGCCGACGTCTTCCTTCTTCAGCACGCGAACGAGAAACGTGCTGAGCTCGTGCGTCCGCGATGCGATTGCTCTCGCTCGCTCGGCCCACTGGGCGTCGCCCGCAAATAGTTCCGGAAAGTGATGGACCATCGCCGTACACGATCCCGACGGGCTGACGATCGCATCCGCTTTGCTGTTTTCGAAGATGCGGATGAAACGTTGGGCCACCTGGCGCGCTTCGTCGCGATAGCCGGTGTTGAAAGCCGGCTGGCCGCAGCACGTCTGCCGATCGTCAAACTCCACGTCGCAGCCGACGCGTCGCAGCACTTTGACAGTGCTCGCGCCGACGCTGGTCCACATTTGATCGACGATGCAGGTGACGAAAAGCGAAACTTTCATGAGCTTTGTGCTTGGTACTTTGTGCTTTGTACTTGTGCTTGGGGCTTCGCTAACGGCGGTTCGTTCCGCCGTCGAACAAAGTACAAAGTACTAAGTACTAAGCTCATAGCACCACGACGCCTTTTATGTAATCACTACTATGAATATCAGTCGACAACGCGATCTGCACGTCGTCAAGCGACTTGTACTCGTGCGTGATCAGCGGCGACACGTCGATCTGATTTTGCTCGATCAGTTTCAGCGCGCGCGCGTAAACACTGGGGCGGCCGTCCGCCTCGAAGCCGCCGGACGCGCCGACGCTGCTCACGAGCACCGGTTCGCGAAACAGAACGTTGTTGAGCACGCTCAAATCGGTTCCGGCGTGGCCGTGACCGTAGAGCAGCACCGTCGCCTGTTTGCAGATAAGCCCCGGAATCGAGCCGAACACTTCACCCGCGCCCGACGCTTCGATCAGGTATTCGACGCCTTTGCCGCCAGTGTACTCGCGCACGACCTCGACCAGATCGCCCGCCGCCGGATCGATAGTCTCGTCTGCGCCGAGCCGCTTCGCCAGCTCGCGCTTGCGCGCGTTTGGATCGCTGACGAAGAGCGCGCCTTCGTAGCGCAGCACCTTCCGCAGGTATTGGGTAAACAGAAGTCCCGCCGGACCGGCGCCGCATATTAACACGCTGCGGACGCGTCGCTCCGCTGTTTCCGCGTTGATCGCGTACCGCGACCGCGCTTTCGTCGCGAAGTCAGACGAGTGGACGATGCACCCGAGCGGCTCAGTCAACGCCGCGACGGACGCTTTCACCGGCGTCGCGATCGGCAACGCGTTGACTGCGGGAACAGCGATGAACTCGGCCAATCCGCCCGGCAAACCCGTAATGCCGTGCTCGCGATAAAACTCGCATTGATGAGAATTATCGGTGCGGCAGTATTCGCACAACACGTCGCGACGGCGACTGACGCAGTTCAGACCCTGATCGACGACGACGCGATCGCCGGGCTTCAGATCGTGGACCGCCGCGCCCGCTTCTTCAATCGTGCCGGTGATCTCGTGACCGAGTATCTGCGGCTGCAAAGCGAGCGGGATCGCCTGGCCGTACTCGTTCATGTTGTAGTTCGCGTGGCCGGCAAAGATGTGCGAGTCAGTGCCGCACAGCCCGACCGCCGCGACGCGAACCAGCACTTCGTACGGCGAGATCACCGGACGCGGCACGTCGCGCACTTCGAGCCGTCGCACGTCGCACAGCACACTCGCTTTCATCGAACCGTTCATGTCCAATTACCGCTTTGCACAAAAAGTTCGTCCGACGTTGGAGATATTCTCCCGCAAAGGCGCGAAGGCGCAAAGAAATCGTTCAGAAACGCGGTAGCGCTTTGCGCCTTTGCGTCTTTGCGGGAAGGATGATTTTTTGTGCAAAGCCGGCCAATTACTGATCGATATCGCTGGCCTCGAGTCGCCCGGCATCGCGCAGCGCGGCGAACCGGTCCATCGTTTCGCGCACGCCGGTCTCGAGCGGCGTCGACGGCAAGTCGCCGATGACGCGGCGGATCGCGGCGTCGTTCATCGCGGGCGCGATCGGAATCGGTGGACCACCGAACGTGATCAAATCGCCGTCGCCCGTTTGTTGGTTGATGAAGTTCGCGATGCGCTCGGTGGTCACCGTCTCGCCGTGCAGATTGAACACGTGCGCGCCGTCGGGAGTGTTGTCGGCGCAGGCAATGAACGCGGCGGCAGTGTCGGCGACGTACTGGAAATCGGTCGAGCCGCCGAACCGAATGTGAAACGGACGGCCCAGCACCGCGGCTTTCATCGCTTTCGTCGGATCGCTGGTGAGGCCCGAGTCGCGGTTGACGCCGTAGACCGTCAGCGGCCGCAGTCCGACGCTGTTCACGCGGTGATCCAGATGGAAGATGCGAGCCGTGCCTTCGTTCGTCCGTTTGTAGACGCCGTAAAGCGTTGAAGGTTCGCACGCGGCGGTTTCATCCAGCGCCGCGTCGTCGTCGTTCATTCCGTAAACGGCGGCGGAGCTTGCGTAGACGACCGATGGCAGACGGTTTCGGCGCGTCGCTTCGAAGATGTTGACGGTGCCGACGACGTTCACGAGTGCGCCCGCAACCGGATCGGCTTTGCAAACCGGCACCTGCAAACCGGCGAGGTGAATGACGCGCGCCGCGCCGGAATCGCCCAGCGATTTGTCGACTGCGTCGAAGTCGGTGATGTCGCCCAGGACGAAACGAACACGCGAGAGCTGATCGTCGTCCATGATCGCGCGGAGACGTCGCGAGTCGTCGCTGCGATCGAAAACGACGGCTGTGTCGCCGCGTTCGGCGAGCGCTTTTACGATCCACGAGCCGATACAGCCTTGGGCGCCGGTGATGAAATAAGTTCTGGTCATTTAGGTGAGACGGTAAAACTTCCGGGCGTTCTCCGCAAACACGCGATTGCGATCGTCGTCGTTTAGATCTGACAGAAGTTCCTGAAACGACTCGAGGACTCTCGCATACGAAGCCGCCAGCAAACAAACCGGGTGATCGCTGCCGAAGATCAAACGCTCGGGACCAAACAACTCCATTACGTAATCCACATAAGGACGCAGATCATCGGTTTGCCAGTTATCCCAAACTGCTTCGGTGACAAGTCCTGAAAGCTTGCAATGCATGTTTGGATACGCGGCGAGCGGCTTGATGCCTTTCTTCCATTCGTCAAATCCGTGCTTCGCGATCGGTGGTTTCGCAAGATGATCGATTACAAGCCGCAAATCGGGACAACTTTCAGCGACTGTCCGCACATAAGGCAAGTGGCGTGTGTGCACCAGCAAGTCATAAGTCAAACCATGCGCCGCAAGGCGGTTCAAACCAGGGATGACGTGGACCAACCAATCATCAGCGTGTTCGCTTTCAACCAGGTGCCTCACGCCCTTGAACTTAGGATGAACGGGTAGTTCGACCGTTTGGTCCCTCAGATCGACCCAACCGACTACTCCCGCGATAAAATCATTTTCATCCGCTAACTCCAGCAGCCAACGTGACTCGGCAACGCTGTTGCTCGCCTGCACGAGCACTGTTTGGCTGACGCCATTCTCGCGCAACACGGGTTCGAGCTGCGCCGGCAGATAGTCGCGATAGAGTATGCCGAGCTCGCTCGTCATCCACGGATAGTCGAAGCGTCCCACCTGCCAGAAATGTTGATGCGCGTCGATCATCATCTACGAATTAGACGAATCTCACAGAAACTTTTCCCATCCGGACAAAATCGTTCGGAGCTCGTCTTCTTCTTCCGGCGTGACGTTGACGAGCGGAGGGCGCACCGGACCAGCGTTCAGCCCAACCATCTCCATCATCGCTTTCATCGCCGATACTTCATAACCTTTGCGCCGCGCGCGAATCGCATAAAGCGGCACGACACACTGGTCGAGCAACTCGGCGAGCCCTTCGTTGTTGCCCGCTGCGCCGAGCTCGTGCAGTTTCAACGAGAGACGCGGGGCGACGGTGGCGATGCTCGACGAGAACGTTCGCAGTCCGATGCTGTAATAAGCGGCGACCATGTCGTCGCCCGCGCCGCCGATCCAGTGCAATCGCTCGCCGACGCGATTGATGATCGCCTGCAAACGGCGGATGTCGCCGTGACCGTCCTTCCAGGCGACGAGCGTCGGGATCGCCGTCAGCCGCTCAACCATTTCCGGCGTAAACATGGCCCAGTCGCGACTGTAGATCAGCAGTCCCAGCGACGTCGCCGCGCCGATCGATCGGTAGTATTCAAACAGTCCGTCTTCTTCGGCGTTCTGATAGTAAGGCGGGAACGCGAGAATCCCGTCAGCGCCGGCTTTCTCCGCGGCCTGCGCCATCTCGACTGCCAAACGTTGTCCGAAACCAACGCCGGCGATCACCGGAATGCGATCCTCGATCGCGTGGGCAGTCAGTTCGATCACGCGCGAGTATTCGGCGGGCGTGAGCGAGTACATTTCGCCCGTGCCGCCGGCCGCGACGACGGCCGAAACCGGGTGTTCGAGCAGCTTCGTGAGGTTGTGATGCAGTCCCGGCAGATCGAGCGCCAGATTGTCTCTGAAAGGCGTTACGGGAAACGCAATCACGCCGAACAGTTTGTTCCGCAGAGTGTTGGGATGCATGCCCGTTATTTATCACAGTTCTTTGACTGTGCTAAGTTATAGCGACCGACACATTCAGAATTATCTCAAGATACAAAGAAATTGTTTGTCCGTGCTCTCTAATGGAGATGAACAATGGCGAAACACGATTCAAGTAGACGCAAGTTTCTGAAAGGCGTCGGCATCGCCGGCGCAGGCGCTGCGATTGCCGATCATATCTGGACGGAAGGTGAAGCCAAAGAGGAACAGCAGTCGACGCCGGCTGCGACGTCAGGTGAGGTCAAAGTCGTCCTGAACGTAAACGGCCAACCGCGAACGGTGCAGATCGAGCCGCGCACGACGCTGCTCAACGCTATGCGCGATCGTCTCGAGCCCGCGGTCACCGGACCAAAGCTCGTCTGCGACATGGGCACGTGCGGCGCGTGTACCGTCCTGCTCGATGGCAAGCCCGCTTACTCATGTCTCGTGCTCGCCATCGACGCCGCCGGTAAAAAGATCACGACCGTGGAAGGGCTCGGCACGACAGACAAACCGAACGCAGTGCAGGCCGCGTTCGTCGAGCACGACGCGCTGATGTGCGGCTTCTGCACGCCGGGGTTCGTCACCACGATCTCGGCTTACCTGAAGAAGAACCCGAATCCGTCGCTCGACGAAGTACGCGAAGCGTGCAAGGGAAACTTCTGCCGGTGCGGCACGTATCCGCGCGTCTTCGAAGCCGCACTCGCCGCCGCCACCAGGCGATCTCAGATCTGAGATCGCAGATCGCAGAGTTTTGAGATCTCAGATCTGAAATTTGAGATCTCCGAAGGAGCACAATGCAACAGCAAGCACAACCATCTCCATCACCAAAACCGAAAAAGAAGATCCGCGTGCCGCGGGTCGTCAATGGCGTCGAACAGATGGTCGAGATCGAAGTTGACGAGGATTCCGGTCCGGGTTGGGGACCGAACGACAAGCACAGACTTCTCAACCAGCGAATCACGCGCGTCGATGGGCCACTGAAAGCCGCGGGCGCCGCTCGTTATACGCACGATCAGCGACTGCCGGGCATGTTGTACGCGCGCATTCTGCGTTGCCCGCACGGTCACGCGCGCGTCACGAAGCTTGACACTGACGCAGCGTCGAAGATTCCCGGCGTGAAAGCCTTCATCCAGGCGCCGTTGACCGAACTGCGTTTCGCCGGCGCGCCCGTCGTCGCCGTGGCAGCGACGACGCCAGAGATTGCCGGCGACGCCTTGCGCGCGATCAAAGTCACGTACGAAGTGTTGCCGCACGTGGTCCATGCTGCCTACGCGATCAAACCGGAGGCGCCGAAAGTCGTCGCCGAAGAGAACAATCTTCAGGAGAAAGGGAAGAACGGCGATCCGACAAAAGTCGAAGCTGCTTTCGCAACTGCCGACGAGATCGTCGAGGCTGAATATACGTCGCCGCGCATTCATCACGCGTGTCTCGAAACGCACGGCATGGTCGTCGACTATCGAGGCGGCGACTCCGCCACGATCTACGCGTCGACGCAGGGCACGTTCACGATTCCGGGCGACGCCGCGAAGGAGCTCGGGTTGAAAGAAAGCAACGTCGTGTCGAGCGTCGAGCACATGGGCGGCGGGTTTGGTTCGAAGTTCGGCATCGGTACTGAAGGCATGCTCGCGTGCCGTTTGTCGAAACAGACGAAAGCGCCGGTGAAGATGATGCTCACGCGCTACGACGAGTTTGTGATGGCGGGCAATCGTTCCGCCGCCTGGCAGAAGCTGAAAGCAGGCGTGAAAAGAGACGGCACGATCGTCGCTTTGCAGGCGCGGCAGTATCGACTCGGCGGCATCGGACAGGGCTCGCAAGCCGGCCAGCCGTTCATCTACACGATGGGCGACACGTACCGCGAGATTTACGCGTTGCACACCAATGAAGATTCGGCGATCGCGATGCGCGCGCCCGGCTATCCGCAGGCGTCGTTCGCCGCTGAGTCGCTCGTGGACGAGCTCGCTCACAAGATCAAGATGGACCCGCTCGAGTTTCGGAAGAAGAACCTGCGCGACCAGGTTTATCACCGGCAGTTGGACCGTGGCGCAAGAGAGATCGGATGGTCGCGTCGCAATCCGGTCGCCGGCGGAAATCCTGGCCCACTGAAGCGCGGCATAGGTTGCGCGGTCGGCATCTGGGGCGGCGGCGGAAACAATCAGTGCAAAGTCGACGTAACGATCTCGCGTGACGGATCGGTCGTTGTCGCGGTCGGCACGCAGGATCTCGGCACCGGCACTCGCACTTACATGCGCGCGATCGTCGCTGAAGAGTTCGGTCTTGGAATCAAAGACGTCAAGGAGCAGATCGGCAACTCGAAACTCGGCGGCGCGAATCCGTCCGGTGGATCGACAACCGCGCCTTCGCTTTCACCTTCAGTTAAAGATGCCGCCATCAAGACGCGCTTGCTGATGGCGCAGCGCGTCGCGCCGTTGCTTGGCAATGCGAAACCGGAAGAAGTCGCGTTTGCGGACGCGAAAGTTAGTGCGAACGGGAAATCGATGACGTGGCGGGAAGCATGCGCTTCACTGCCGGCCGCCGGTATCACGGGTCACGGCGAATGGCGCTCGGATCTTCAGGCGCGCGGCGTCCACGGCGTCTGCTTTGCCGAGGTCGAGGTCGACGTGGAAACCGGTTTCGTCAAACCGATCAAGATGGTCCACGTGCAGGACGGCGGGTTGCCGCTGAACCGGCTGACGTTCGAAAGCCAGATCAACGGCGGGATGATCCAGTCGCTGGGAATGGCGCTCTACGAAGAACGCGTGATGGACGCGCAGTTGGGCATGCAGCTCAATCCCGGGTTTGGCGATTACAAACTGCCGGGCACTCTGGAAATGCCCGAGATGGTCCCGATCATCGACGACGATGACAAGCGCGAAGCAGTGATCGGCGTCGCCGAAGGCTGCAACATCCCCGCCGTCGGCGCGCTCGCCAACGCCGTCTTCAACGCGTGCGGCGTCCGCGTTCGCGACCTTCCCATCACACCCGACAAGATCCTGATGGGCCTGATGAACACCTCCACATCGAGAGCATAGCCGAGGGCAAAAGCATGAAATCCTTCGAATGGACCAATCCGAAAACCATCAACGAAGCCGTGAAGCTGTTGAGTGTCGCCGCACCGCCGGCTGACATCGACGAAGCGCCCCGGCCGCTCGCCGGCGGTCAGGATCTGCTGACCACGATGAAAGACTACACGTCGCGGCCGGCGCGCATCGTCAATCTGAAAAACATTCCCGGGCTGAATCGGATCACGCTCACCGCGCGCGGGCTCAACATCGGCGCGCGCGTGACGTTGACTGAACTGGAAGAGCATCCGGGCGTGCGCAAGAGTTTTCCCGGTCTCGCTGAGGCGGCGCGCTCGATCGCGACACCGCAGATTCGCAATCTCGGGACCGTCGGCGGCAATCTCTGCCAGCGTCCGCGCTGCTGGTATTTTCGGCTCGAAGAGGTGATCTGTTTGAAGAAAGGCGGCACGGAGTGTTACGCCGCGTCGGGCGAGAACAAGTACAACGCGATCATCGCCGGCGGGCCGTCGTTCATCGTTCATCCTTCCGACCTGGCGCCGGTGCTGCTTGCGCTCGGCGCGCGCGTCACTGTCACCGGCGCGAAAGGGCGTCGCGTGATTCCGCTCGATAAGTTTTTTACGTTGCCGTCGGACGGCAACATTCGCCGCGAGAACGTGCTGGAGAACGACGAGATCATCACCGAGATCAGCGTTCCCGCGTCGCCGCTCGCTGCGCATTCGACGTATCTGAAGTTCAAGGAGCGTGAATCGCTCGACTTCGCGATGGCGGCAGTCGCGGCGGCGATCCAGCTCGCGCCGAACAAGACGGTGCGCGCGGCGCGGATCGTCCTTGGTGGAGTCGCTCCGATCCCGTGGCGCGTTCCGGCCGCCGAAAACTACCTGACGGGCAAGACGCTGACGCCTGACGTGCTCGCCGAAGCGGGTAAGATCGCGCTCGCCGACGCCAGGCCGCTTGAGAAGAACGCGTACAAAGTGCCGTTGACGCAAACGCTCGTGCGGCGCGCAGTGGCCAAGGCCGCCGGCGTTTGATGAGGCCGCCGGCGTTTGATTTGTAATTTTTGGAGGATCATCATGGCAGACGAATCAAGTTCCGCAAACGCGCCGTTTCAATCGCCGTTTTGCGGGTCGCTGCGTTCGAAGAAGTTTTTCATGCTCGACCGGTTGGCGACGAGCGCTGACGAGTATCTCGACGCTGCGAACCATGTGTGGTGTTGTGAAACGCAGGAGGTCATCGGACCGGATAACGGGCGGGTCGAGCCGGATCGCTGCGGGCCGGGGCGGGCGTGTTACAGTTCCGCAGTCAAAGCTTGAGCCACAAAAAGGCACAAAAAAAGACGCAAAAAGGCACAGGAAAGATTGCTTTACGACTATGCCGTTTGGAGGACCGCAAAAGATTTGCTTAAATGTTTGTGCCTTTTGTGGCTGGGTTTTGTGCTTTTTTGTGGCTAAGGTTCTATCGGAGGTAGTGAAGATGCGTAAAGGTTTATTCGCGGCGTTGGCGATGGTGATGGCGGTTAGTGCGCTCGTTTTCAGTTCACAGGCTGAAGGGGTGAGCGTGCGTGGCGATTACGTCGAGGTTCGTACGGCGAGTGTGTTCGCGGGTGCGTGCCACTATAACGGCGAGGTCGTCACGACTGGACGCGACGCAATGATGGCGTGGAACGTTACCTCCGGAAAATGGAATGGCGTCGATCTCGGTGGCGTGCGTGCGATGGCGATTGTTAACTCGCAGTCGAATCTCTCTGAAGAGAATGCTTCGCGACAGTCGGAAGTGATTATCGACTCGGCTGCGTCGAGTGCGCAGGCTGATGCGATGTTGAGTGCCTTGAAGGAAAAGTATGCGTCGTCGCTGGGGAGGATTGTTGAAGTTCGTCACGCTCCCGTCAGCTTCGAACACAAAGGGCGGGAGTACACGGTGAAAGCTGATGACGCGGCGATCAATATCGAAGCCATGCCGAATGATCTCTGCTGCAAGATGCCGAACCTCGTCTGGTACACGCCGCTCGTCGGACTCGAGAACCGGAAGGTTGGATACACCACCAACGCATCGTACTCCGGTCGCAAAGTGAGCGACCCCTGGAGCCGCTCAGGCGAGAACAGCGCGTTCTACGGCACGTTTGGTTTGTAAGCCACAAAAGGCACAAATTGGCTACTTAACCGCTCGATAAATCTCAGCGCCGCGAACATCGCTGAAAATTCTGCGCAATGGTCTGTAGTTCTGTTCGAGCGCGATGATGTAGGTGTAGCCCGGATACGATACCTCCGTCGCCAGGCGATTTATTAACGCCTGGTCCAGCTTGTTGTCCTGCGACTGGTACCACGCTCGCTTGCGAATAATCCCCAGCACATAACTCGGCTCATCCGGAAAGTGCTTGCACACTTTCTGCACGAGGTGCGCCGACGCAACCTCGGAAAACCTGGCGAGTTGCGCCCGCAACGCCACGACCGCATCAGGCGCGACACCATGCGACTTGAAACTATCCGTTTCCCTGATCGTGTTGCGCTCCACGCGCGCCGACTCCACCTTCTCCTCATACTCCTGCGCGCGACGCTGATACATCTGCGCCTCGTCAAGTCGTTTCTGAACGGTGAGGAAGTTGAAGATCAGCTCGCAACCCGCGCGCGTAGCATGAACGTCCTTCCCCATCGCCTGCTCGATCTTGTCAATACCGGCGTCGTCACCTTGCGACAGGAGCACTTCGCCGAGCGTGTAGTTTGCGGCCGCATGGTCCGGTTGAAGCGCGATGATCTCTTCGAGGAACGGTATCGCCGCAGTCGCACCCTGCGTGTCGCTGATGAGCCGCGCGCGTTCCCAGCGGTCCTCGATCGTCAACTCTTCCGTCTTCGATTTCTCATCGAGCTTCGCAAGCGTCTTACGCGATTCGCTGACGTACTCGTGGCGTCCGCGCCACATTCTTCCGAACGTGTTGTTCCATGATTCGTTGGTCTCGGCGATGAATGCGACGGGCGCGCTTTGGAAAAAATATTCGTCACTGCGCTGGTTGCCGTTCTTCGCAAACACCTCGAGCTGCGCGATCTCACGCACGTCCGGATAGCCAATCGCTTCGAGACGATCGCCGAGCGCCGGATGCGTATCGTAGTAGCTGTGTTTCTTCGATAGCGATTCCTGAAACCACGCTTGCGCTTTGTCCGGCGTCAACGGTTGTCGAAT
>DASURS010000113.1:0-7891 GCA_036279935.1 Pyrinomonadaceae bacterium | reverse complement strand
TCAAAAAGGAATCTGCGAAAGAGATCTATTCGCGGCTTACGTCGACGGCGAGCTCGACGCCGGGTTGACGATCCTTTTTGAGGAGCACCTCGAGAGTTGCGCTTCGTGTCGCGCCGAACTCCGCGCGCATCGCATGTTCGTCTGCGAGCTCGATGCGGCGTTGACGGACAGCGTCGAGATTCCCGTGCCTGCGGGTTTTTCGAAGATGGTCGCGACGCGCGCTACGAGTGATATGCGCGGCGTTCGCACTCGTTCCGAACATCGAAAAGCGTTGAGCATCTGTCTCGCACTCGCACTCGGCGGGTTTGGTTTGATCGGCGCCGCCGCACGTGATGCGCTGTTCGCGTTCGGCGAACGATTCGTTGCTGCTTCACTGACTGTGGGTGGATTTTTCTCCGGCATCGTTTACGATGCGGGCGCCGCGGTCGCTGTAATCTTTCGAGTGTTGAGCAGGAAACTGATCGTCGAAACCGGTTCGCTGATTCCGCTGCTGGTCCTGCTCGGCGTTGCCATCCTGATCCTCTCGCGCTTGATCTCCGGCTATCATCGCACGGGCGCAACCGAATAAGGGGGGCGCCTGTTGGCATGGTAATCAGTCACTCACAAGCCAACTTCGAAGCTCCGCCACTTCCTCAGTCTGCTCGGAAAACTGGCGTCGCTCGTCTCGTCGGACTCTTGTTGTGGCTGCTTGTGACGGTGAGCGGTGTTTACGCCCAAACGCCGCGCACGGATGAACAAGAGGTGACCGTTACCGGAGTCACCGACAGCACCGTCTTTGGAATAGGGAACTCTGTCCGCATTAAAGGAACAGTGAAACAGGGCGCGATGTCGTTTGGCGGCGACGTGATTGTCGAAGGCGTCGTGGAAGGTGACGTCGCATCGATTGGCGGCGACGTGATTCAACGCGCCGGCTCACGAATCGGCGGCGATGTGATCGTGCTGGGCGGCACTTATCGATCCGAAGACGCGACCGCGAATCGAAAGCCCGAAGCGATGACGATCATGTACGCCGGTTACCAGCAGGAACTGCGCGAAATGATGCGCAACCCGACCGGCCTGTTCACTCCTCGTTGGACGCCGAGTTATCTCGGCACCAGGCTTCTCGTGGTGCTTTTCTGGTTCATCGTTTCGCTCGCACTGACGGCGGCGATGCCGGGCACGATCAGTCGCGGCATCACGCGGTTGCAGTTGACGAGTTTGCGCGTGGCGGCGATCGGGCTGATCGGCGTCGTCGTGTTGTTCTTCAGCGTGTTGTTGAGCCTGTGGATCATGCCGGAGCCGGTTCGAGTTCTGGTGGGCCTGATGGCCCTGCTGCTTTGGGTGGTCGCGAGTCTGTTCGGCCGCGTAATCCTCTACGCGGCGACCGGCCGCTGGCTGCAACGGAAGTACGTGCACGTGGGAAATAGCTCGGAAGCAGTGGCGCTGTTGCTCGGGACCAGTTTCTGGGTGCTGCTGACGTCGCTGCCGTACGTTTGGCCCTTCATGGCCGGGTTCATTTTGATCATCAGCTTTGGCCTCGCCCTGACTGCGCGTTACCGGGTTGGCTGGAAATCCGTGTAATCTGGGTTTCGAATAAAAACTCCATAAACTCGTATTTCGCGGTGTTTACGAGTTCAGAAAGGACAAGCAATGAGGGCGTTATTTCTTACGGCCATAACACTGATTACCCTGCCGTTCGCAACGGCAGTTTCGTTTGCCCAGGGCACTGATCCGAACATCGCCGCCAAGCACGCGATTGGCGAAGTCAAAACCATCGACGCAGCGGCGAAACAGTTGACCATCAAAACCGACGCCGGCTCGATGCTGACCGTCTCCGTCACTGATAAGACCACGTATAAAAAACTCGCGCCCGGCGAACAGTCGCTGACCAACGCCACGGACGTCGCGTTTACGGACCTCGCTGAAGGCGATCGCATCATGGCCCGAGGCACCGTTTCCGAGGACCGCAAATCGGTTCCCGCCGTTCAGATCATCGTGATGACGAAGGGCGACCTTGCGAAGAAGCAGGAAGCCGAACGGCTCGAATGGCGCAGGCGTGGAATTCTCGGCGTCATCACGGCGCTGAAGCCGGACACGAAGGAGATTACGATCAGCAATCGCACGATGGCGGGTGTGCAGTCAGTCGTGATTCCAGTGTCGGACAAGACGGAGATGCGCCGCTACGCGCCCGACTCGATCAAGTTCGGCGATGCGAAGCCGAGTAACTTCGCCGAGTTGAAAGTGGGCGACCAGTTGCGCGCGTTGGGTGATCGAACTGAAGACCCGTTGCGTTTCAATCCGCAGAAAGTCGTCACTGGAAGTTTCCGCACTGTCGGCGGTGTCGTAACGGCCATCGACCCGGCGACCGGCGAGATCAAGATCAACGAGCTCGAAAAGAAGACGCCGCTCACTATCGTCATCAAGCAGGACGCGGTACTGAGAAGGTTTCCGGCGGAAGGAATGATGGGCGGCTTCAATCGCGGAGGCGGCGGTCCAGGTGGCCCGGGTGGTGCTCCCGGCGCTGCGCCCGCCGGTGCTGCTGGTCAGGGTGGTCAGCCGCAAGCTGCGAGGCCGCAAGGACCGGGCGGCGGTCCCGGCGGAGGTCCGGGTGGACCTGGTGGGCCGGGTGGACGTCCAGGCTTCAACATCAACGACATGCTCGAGCGGCTCCCAACTATTCCCATCGCCGATGTTAAGGTCGGCGACACCATCATCGTTTCCAGTACGCAGGGCGTCGACCCGCATCGTCTGACTGCTATTTCACTCGTCGCCGGCGCCGACACTCTGCTCGCTATGCTTGCGCCCCGGCCCCAACCAGGGCAATCAGCGCCCAACCCGGCCGCCGGCTTAGGCAGCAGCGGTATTTCGTTCGGCATCGGCTTGCCATAAACATCAGGCTTTCGCCCTCGACTTGATGGTGAAAGCCTGGTTATTTCTTAACCAGGCGTCGTCCTTATCCCCCAAAGGTTGTGCCATGAAGTCTACCCGCTCCGTCCTCCCGAAATTCCTGAGTGCTGCTCTGCTTATTTTCTTAACGTCGGGTCTCGCCGTTGCGCAGCAATCACGAGGAACGTTGCGCGGCGCGATCACCGACGAGTTGGGCGCTGTCATCGTCGGCGCGAACGTCGTGCTGACGGATTCCACGGGCGTTCAAAAGAAGACGACCACGAACAACGAAGGAATCTATAACTACGCCGGTTTAGCGCCCGGCAAGTACACGCTTCAGGCCAACGCGCCCGGCTTTGCCCCTGCCGAAGAAAAGCAGATCGACGTCGCCGGCGGACGCCAGACACTGGATCTGACTCTCAAGGTGACGATCGAAGAGAAAGTCACGGTCCAGGAAACTCCGATCAGCACGGACGCAACGAACAACGCCAACCAGACAGTGATCTCCGGAAAGGATCTCGATGCATTGCCGGACGATCCCGACGAGCTCGCGGCAGCGTTGCAAGCACTGGCTGGTCCATCAGTCGGACCAAACGGCGGACAGATCTTCATCGACGGATTCACCGGCGGCAATTTGCCGTCAAAGGACTCGATTCGCGAGATTCGCATCAACCAGAATCCGTTCGCGGCCGAGAACGATCAGCCTTCGGCGCGCATCGACATTCTGACCCGGCCCGGCACCGACAAGCTGCGCGGCGGCTCGTCGCTCAATTTCACCGACGAGAGTCTCAACACGCGCAACCCGTTCGCGATCAGTTCCAGCAAGCGAACGCCTTTTCAGATCCGGCAGTACGACTTCAACCTGAGTGGGCCAATCGTCGCTCGCAAGGCGTCGTTCTTCGTCAACTTCGGACGCATAGAGACCGACGACAACGAGCTCATCCGCGCCACCGTTCTCGACGACAACCTCAACATCGTCGACGTCGGCGACGCTTTCCTGACGCCGAAACGAAACACATTCTTCAGCCCGCGTATCGATTACGCCATCAACAACAATCACACGCTGGTCGCGCGTTACAACTTCAATCGCTTCCGATTCAATAACCAGGGCGTCGGCAATTTTTCTCTGCCTGAACGCGCCTTCGACAGCGTTTCGACCAACCACACGATCCAGTTGACTGAAACCGCGATTCTCAATCCGACGACGATCAACGAGACGCGATTCCAGTATTCGTTCGGCCGAAACGAGCAGATCGGCGACGACTCGGTGCCGGGTTTGTTCGTCAGTGGCGCCTTTAACTCGGGCAGCTCGCAGATCGGCAGCTCGTTCAATGAACGCCGGACCTGGGAACTGAACAACTTCACCGCCAAACAAAGAGGCACGCACGCGATCAAGTTTGGCGGGCGTGTGCGTCACATAAACGTGGACGACTCCAACGAGAACAACTTCGGCGGCTCATGGTATTTCACGGGCGGCTTCGGAAAGACGAGCATTCAACGGTACCAGCTCACTCTGCGAATGCAGGAGCAGGGATTTACGTCCGAACAGATTCGCGCGGCGGGTGGCGGCGCGGCGGCGTTCAGCATCAACGCCGGCAATCCGTTCGCGACAGTCAACCAGACTGATCTCGGCGTGTTTCTACAGGACGATTGGCGCATCCGGCCGAACATCACGTTGAGTTACGGACTGCGTTACGAAGTGCAGACGAACACCGCGAGCAGGTACGACTTTGCGCCGCGCGTCGCCGTCGCGTGGTCGCCGGGCGCGGCGAACAGCGCTCGTCCGCCGAGGATGGTGATTCGTGTTGGTACCGGTCTCTTCTACAACCGATTCAGTGAAGGCCAGACGTTGACGGTCAATCGCAACAACGGCATCAACCTGCAGCAAACGACGGTGACTGAAGAGGCCAGACGGCTGCTTCCGCCGACGATTGCCGAACAGCAACTGCCGAACGTTGCGGGTGTTTACGCGATCCTGAACCAGTGGAGCCCGACGAGCGTTCCTTCCGTCGCCGGCATTCCACAAACACAGCAGATCGTTTGGACCGTCGATCCAAACATCCAGAACCCGATGGTGTGGGTGGTTGGCACGCAGGTCGAACGGCAACTGCCGCGCAACATCACGATGTTCGCCGGTTTCTACAACATTCGCATCGTTCACGTGATTCGCGCGCGCGACGTCAATGCTCCGTTTCCGGCGAGCATCACGCCGCTCACGCCGAATGGCCTTCGGCCCGATCCGACGCGCGGCGAGGTCTATCGATATGAAGCCAGCGGCCAGTTCAATCAACGACAGATGTTCGTCGGTTTCAACACGCGATTCAGTCGCATGTTCCAACTCAACGGCAACTACTCGTTGAGCAAGAGCACTAACGACACGGATGGTCAGGGTGGACAGCTCTTCCCGATCAATTCGTACGACACGTCGGGAGAGTTTGGACGGAGCTCATTCGATATCCGTCACCGGTTCACGATCTTCGGAACGGTGAACCTACCGTGGTGGAAACTCGTTTTGAATCCCTTCGTCATAGCGAACAGCGGTCCACCGTTCAATATCACGACGGGCCAGGACCTGAATCTCGATCGTCAGGTGACTGAGCGTCCGAGTCTCCTTGGGCCGGATGCGAACTGCGCGCTCTCGACCGTGAGGTGTACGCGGTTTGGCAACTTCAATCTGGTGCCGCTCACGGGTGAGAGGATCATTCCGCGCAACTACGGAACGTCGCCGGGCGCCGTCGTCGCAAACTTGCGAATCGGCAGGATGTTTGCTTTCGGCACGATCAATCGTGGTGGGAATGCAGCTGCGAGACCTGCGGCCGGCGGTTCCGCTGGTCCGAATTCGGCAGCGCCCGGCGGTGACGCCGCAAGGCGAGTCGCTGGTGGTCCAGGCGGTCCACAAGGCGGTGGTCCGGCGTCGACAGAGAAGCGATACACACTGAACGTTTCGTTGTACGTTCAGAACATTCTCAACCACGTAAATCTCGCGCCGCCGGTCGGCAATCTTTCTTCCCCGAATTTTGGACAGTCACTCGGGCTTAGCCCCATTGGAGGCAACATCGGTGGCGGCGGCGGCAGCACCGGCGCGAGTAATCGTCGCGTCTATGCGCAACTGCGCTTGAACTTCTAATCCAGAAAGGCTTTGAGAAATGAACCGTCTTTTTCTAAGCGTGTCGCTGGCTTTAATCAGTTGTGGCGCACTGGTTCAAGCGCAGGATCAAAAACAAACACCGCCCGCTAACGGCACGGCGCCGGCTGCCGCGCCCGCGTCTGCTGCGCCGGCCGCACCTGCCGCACCAGCCATCGCCATAACCGACCAAAGCACGCCCGTGGAGTTGGCGCGCGCGGCGTTCATGGCGCACGGCGGCGAGAAGTTTCGTAACCTGCAAAACATCGTCGTGCGCGGTTCGGCGCAACTCTATCCGCCGAACAGCGTGCAATCGATTCCGGGTGGGTTTTCGCTCGTAACAGCGGGACTAAAGCTGCGAATGGACATCGATGCGCGGCCGGCAATCGTGTTCAAGCAGATCTACGACGGCCAGCAGTCGTACAGTTCGATGCCGAACGTCGAGATGCCGCCGCTTACGAGGTACGGTCTGGGCGCACTCTCGCGATACGATCAGCCGGGCTACCAGATCACGGCACTGCCGAACAAAAAGAAGCAGCGCGCGTTTCGTATCGTCGATCCCGACGGCTACACGACTGACTTCTTCATTGATCCGGCGAATGGAAGAGTGATGAGCTTCATGCTGTACTACCAGGGGCTCACGCTGGGTACTGAGCACAGTAAGTTCAAGGACGTGGATGGCGTGTTGCTGCCGTCGAGTTTTTCTCAGAAGTTCGAGATGCCGATGGGCGCGTTCTTCGCTGAGTTCAGTGCGAAAGAGATCAAGATTAATCAGCCGTTGGCCGAAGATGCGTTCGCGATTCCGCGCTAAACACTAGCAGGCTGATGAAAAACCGGCTAGCAACACCTCTCTGCGCAAACTCTGCGGGCTCTGCGCCTCGGCGGTGGGCCTGTTCTGTAGGAATTTCACCGCAAAGACGCAAAGACCGCCGAGGCAGCACAGAGAAAAATTTAGTTCTAAGATCAAAATTACTTTTTCAGCAGCCTGCTAGTTCACGATGCTCAGATAAGCCGTCCAGGGCCCGATAGCGTCGCGATACTGTTTTGCCATCACTCTGACGATCTGTCGAATGTGACCCAGATCGTGGACCACCCAGGCAGAGAGCAACTGGGACAACGTGACCACGCCCAGTGCAGGATGCATTCCTTGCTTTTGCAAGAGCTCCGGCGTCAGGTTCAGCTCATCCAATTCGCGCAGGCTTTGACCGCGTAGTTTCTCGAACTGCGCGAGCAACTCCAGTAACGACTTACCCTTCGACTTCTCCAACATCGCAAACCGATCGAACTTGTCGAACGGCCGCGCTTCGCCCTGCTCGAGGATGATTCGCGCGCGCGGAATCCAATCGTTCTCCTCGCCCTCGATCAAGTGGCCGATGACGTCGTACGGGCTCCACGTTTCCGGTCCCTCATTCGAAAGCACCCAGTCGTTAGGCAGATCGCTGAGGAGGGCATTCAGCGTCGCGGGCGTTCGCCGCAGTATCTCTTTGGCCTGATAAAGCTGGAAATTCATGCCGTAATCCTACCACGGAAACGAAATCGCGGTGTTTCGACATACATGAGTGGAACCAGTTTCAGTTTACGGAGGCTCCCAATGTCAAAACTCAGAAAACCCGCCGCATTGATGGCGATGCTTTTGATAGTCGCGCTCTTCTTCACCGCCTGTGACGTTCCGGATATCGCGAGATTCACGGAGCAGTCGTCGGAAATGACGCGCGGCATTCGCAAGGGCGTCAAAGATACAGAAGGCCTGCTCAAAGCCGCTGCCGAGCGGGACGATCTTTATTCAGAGAGCACCATCGCCTCGATTAAATCGGACCTGAAAGATTATCAGCGCGCGATGAAGCCGACCGTGGCTGCGTTAGATGGCCTCGACGGCTACCTCGAAGCTTTGAATGCGTTGTC